>CAMZFO010000001.1 GCA_947306125.1 uncultured Clostridia bacterium
TGATAGGTCACGGGCTCCAGACCGTTGTCGGTCATGACGTAGAGCACGATATCGGCCGCCTGAGCCGCGTCATTCGATGCGCCGAACGCGCCGCCGGAGAACGTGATATAGCAGGTGCCCGCGCTGGAGGTGTTGAAGGAAAGATGCCCGTCGGCATAGGTCATTGCGCGGCCGTTGCTTGAGCTGGTGGCGACCGAGCTGCTGGAGGGGTAGAAATTCCTGCCGTTATTCTGGAAATACCCGCTGCTGTTTACGGTCCAGAAGGTGGTCGAATCGCTCGTGAGGATATAATCGCCATCCGGCGCGATCTCAAGAGTGACTGCTGTGATGTTGTTGCTGTTGTTGGCAAGAGCGGAAACCGTGCCATCCCCGTTGGAGACGGCTGCGATGTACGTATTGCCCTGCGCGAGGGAACTCGCCTGCTCAAAAGTGGCGTCACCGCGAACGGGAACGTCTTCTGTGGGGACGCTTATCGCGCCTGCGGGCAGGACCGTGAGGACCATGCACAGCACGACAAGGAAAGCCAAGAGTTTTCTTTTCATAGTTACTGCTCCTTGAAACATATTTACGCACTAATGTGCGCATCTTTACATAGTATTATATCACTTTCTGCGTATCAAGGGCAAGAATAAAGCTTTATATTATACTGTTCGTTAGTATTTTGTTCCCTCGCTTCCACAAACTTTTGCATCAGGTTTTGTTTTCCGCCGGTTTTACGACCCGCGCATACCCATAATGCGGCTCGGCGGCAGATACCGTATTGCATCGCCGGCAAAAATGCTGTATAATATATGGAAGCAAAACAGTACAGGGAGGCGTTTATGAAGGAAAGAAGCTCGGGCAACGCCCGCAGGCCCTTAAAGATTTGGAAGCTGCTTCTCAGTCTGGTCGCCGCGATAATCGTTTTTGCAGCCGCCGCGTTCCTCGCGCTGACGCTGACGGAGTATAAGCCCGATCCGATAGAGGTCACTCATAATCATCCTGCCGAGGATGCGCCGAAGCTCGCTCCGGGCGCTTCGCTCACAGTCGTCACTTATAACACGGGCTATGCCGCGCTCGGCGAGGACGCCGATTTCTTCATGGACGGCGGCAAGACCACCCGTCCCGACTCGCGCGAGACCGTGTCCCGAAACATTGAAGGCGTCTCCGGCGAGCTCGGCTCCTACGGCGCCGACATAGTGCTCCTGCAGGAGGTCGATAAGGACTCGAAGCGCTCCTATTATGTCGACGAGGCCGAAGAATACGCCGCAGCCTTGCACGGCATGGCCGCAAGCTTCGCGCTGAACTACAGCTCGGCTTACGTGCCCTTCCCCATCCCCTCCACGCTCGGCCGCGTGCAAAGCGGGCTTATGACGTTCCTCAAATACCCCTCCGTAAGCTCTGAGCGCGTGCAGCTTCCCGTGCCCTTCTCATGGCCCGTAAGGTGCTTCAACCTCAAGCGCTGTATGCTCATCGACCGCATCCCGCTCGAGGGAACGGATAAGGAGCTCGTCGTTATCAATATGCATCTTGAGGCGTATGACAGCGGCGAGGGCAGGATAGCGCAGGCCAAGCAGCTTTTCGAGCAGCTCGAAAAGGAGCGGGAGCTCGGCAATTACGTGATCGTCGGCGGCGATTTCAACCAGACCTTCCCCGGCGTTAAGGAATACCCCGCGGTGAAGGAGGGCAACTGGATGCCCGACGTATTGGACGAGGCGCTCCCCGAAGGCTTCAGCTTTGCCGTCGATCCCGAAAAGCCGACCTGCCGCCTGCTCGACGTCCCCTATAAGGGGAATCCCGATCCCCAGTATTACATAATCGACGGCTTCATCGTCTCCTCCAATATCACGGTGGAGTCCGTCGAGGTCATAGAGACCGGCTTCGTCTACGCCGACCATCAGCCGGTCAAGCTCAATATCACCCTCAACTGACAGTGAAAGGAAATACGCTATGCCCAAACTTACCAAAAACACCCCGAACTATATCTGGAAGGACCGCAAGCGCATACTGGGCCTCCCCATCACCTTCATCCGCTACCGCATGAGCGAAGACAGGCTGTTTTTCGAAACGGGCCTTATAAATCTGCGCAGCGAGGAAATACTGCTCTACCGCGTCAGGGACGTCAGCGTCACCATCTCGCTCTGGCAGAGGCTGACCGGAGTCGGCACCGTCACAATCTCCTCGACGGACAAATCCGTGCCCATGCTCGCCATGCGCGACATCAAGCAGCCGCGCGAGGTGAAGGAGCTGCTGCACACCCAGGTCGAAAAGGCGAAGATAGCCTACCGCGTGCGCTATACTGAGATGATGGGCGACATGGGTCCCGGCGGCCCCGGCGGCCCGGGCTTCGGAGGGCTCTCCGATATCGACGGCGACGGAATACCCGATATGCTCGAAAACGACTGAGAGCAGCGCAATACAGCAGCCTCCAAATACGGTATTGGAGACTTCGCCCTGAACAGTTGAATGCAAAAAAGCTCTTTGCAAGCGATAGTCGCTGCAAAGAGCTTTTTCTTCTTTTATTCTGCCGCTTATCAGCTTGCGGAGATTATCCCGTATATAGCGGCGATATCCCTTATATCAACTCCGCCGTCGCCGTTCGCGTCGGCGTTGAACATGCCCTGTTCGCTGATCTCGGGATCCTCACCGTTGAGATACATAGAGAGTATGGTCACGTCCGCCATGGTGACGAGCCCGTCGCCGTCGACGTCGCCCGCGAACACGTCGCGCTTGTAGGTGACGGTCACGCTGACGTCGTCCTTCGTGAATATGCCCTCGACCACGGGGATATCGGGAGTATAGCCTTCTACGGCGGGGCTCTCCACGCTGTAGCCGTCAAGGTAAGCGTATACGCCCGCGTACTCCGGCGCGGCCTCGGAGCCGTCTTCAAAGAGATAGACTATCCTGAGCGTGAACTCCGGCGAATGATACGTCGCAATAACGACCGTATCGCCCGTGATGCAGGCGAAATCCGTATCCCAGCCGGTGAAAACGTATCCCTCGCGCACGGGATCCACGGGCGGGACCGCGGACCTGCCGTGATTCACGCGCTGGGTCTTGAGCAGCGTGCCGTCCCAATCGAGGAATGTGACGACGTAACTATCGACGGTTACGGTGACGCGGACGTTCAGATTGCTCGTGACGCAGGAGCCGTCCCAAAGCTCGCCGTCTACCCTGAACACGAAATGACAGCCCTCGATATCGCACACGGGCAGCGGGCAGTCGGCGCCGTGCTCGACGACCTCCTCGCCCGAGTAATAGCCGGAGAACGTGACGGTATAGTAATTCCTCGACCACGTGGCGTTAACGGCCATATCATCCGTAACGCAGGAGATATCGGTATCCCAGCCGATGAACGTCCAGCCCTCGCGCACGGGCGCTTCGGGCTCGGGACAGGGGCTGCCGTCGGGGACCTCGTATTCGGCTATGAGATGCCCCATGCCGTCGAAGAATCCGACGATGTGGTTCACGATCCACGTCGCGTTGACGGTCATATCCTCCGTCACGCAGGAGATATCGGCGTCCCAGCCGGCAAAAGTCCAGCCCTCGAGGACGGGCGTCTCGGGCTCGGGAGAGGGGCTGCTCCAGCCTACGGAATAGGAGGCAAGCTCATTCCCCTGCCCGTCGGTGAAAATAACGGTGAACGTCTCCGCCTCGTATATGGCGGTGAACACGGTGTTGCCCGTGACGCATTCGGGATTGCCGTCCCAACCGATAAAGGTATAATGCTCATGCTCCGGCGCCTCGGGCGGGATCACGGCGCCGTTATACTCGACCTCGAAGGATTCGATCACGGCGTCATCTATGGGATCGTAGAAAACGGCGGTGCAGCGGTCTATCTCGTAATCCACGGCAACGGTCACGTCGGAGGTGACGCACTTGCCGTCCCAGGGCTCGCCGTTCACGGTGAACGCATAGTGCAGGCCCTCGCCGTCCTCAAAGACGGGCAGCTCGGCGTCGCCGCCGAAGGGGACGCAGTCGACCCCCGTATACACGCCGACGTAATCGACCACGGCTCCCTCCTGCGCGTATACCTGCACGCAGTCGAGGCTGATCTCATACTGGTCAGTGCTGTTGAAATGGCGGAAGGCGATGCGGATCGTTTCGTCGCGGTAATCGGTCAGATCCAGCCTGTACGTTGTGGCCTCGCCCGTGGAGAGCGTCTCGGGCATGATCTCGTCCAGCGTTAAAGGATCGTCCTCAGGGCCCGCGAAGACGGCAAAGTGCTCGTCCGAATACTCAGAATCGACTGACTTGACGGTAAATTCGACCGATGAAATGCCGTGGGGAAGCTTGAAGGCGGGCGAAACGGCCCAGTTATCGGGCTCGAGCGGACCAACGTCGGACATCCAGGAGCAGGAATAGATCGAGCCCCTGCCCTCGATGACTTCCTCTGTATCATACGCCCACTTCCAGCACTGGGCGTCCCCGTCCGCGTCAACGAAGGTCCAGCCCTCGGCTTCGGGATCGGTCTCGAAATACCAGCCGACGAAGCGGCCGTCGGGAGCAACGGTTGGCTCGGGAGTGGCGGTGGGCACGGGAGTTTCCGTGGGCTCGACGTAAACGTGGATGAAGTCGTTCGCGATATCATACTCTATCGGCTGCTCCTCGCCGCCAACGGGATAGAACACGAAGGTCTCGATCTCGAAGCAGACTTCGATATCGTTGGGAATAGACCCATGGGAATCGAAGGTCGCCTTGAAAAGGTATCCCTCGCCCGATATGGGCTCCGTGGCGCAGATGAAGCCGACCGCGATCTCACCCGCGGCGCTCTCGTTCAACACGGTCACGGCGTCGTCGGGACAGTTTTTGAGCACGTCGAGCTTCGCAAGCTTTTTGACGCTGAGACAGCTCGAATCATACCGCAGGCGAGCCGTCATGGAATGCGCCTGATAGCTGCCGGAGACCTTTACGGAAACTTCCGCGAGCCGGGTATTCAGATCATACGAGGTCTCGACGGTGAACTGCACGGGGTCGCCCTTTTCCGCAGCGGCGGGAAAGACGCAGAGAAGCATTGCGGCGGCAAGCAGCAATGCCGAAAAGGATCTGAGTTTAGTCATTTAGACCTGTCCTCCTTGGGTGATACGATGGGAAGCGGTTAAAAGGCCGCGATGATGATTTTATCATAGTTGCATCTCCGGCGCAAGGTCGCAATGCCGGGTTTTGGTTAAGGAAATAAGGCAAAAAGAGGCTCCCGGAGCCTTCCCCGGGAGCTGCGCAGGCTTACGCTTCAGCTGTTGGTTATTATCTTATAGATCGCGGCGATGTCGCGCACGTCCACCTTCCACTCATCATTGGCGTCGGCGTTGAGCATTCCGAGCACGGATATCTGCGGGTTTTCGCCGTTCAGATACATTGCGAGTATGGTCACGTCCGCCATTGTGACGAGCCCGTCGCAGTCCACGTCGCCCGCGAGGTAATCGGGGCCCTTGGCGTAAACGGCCTTTATGGTCACGTCATGCGCTATAAACTCCACGTTCTTGCTCCAGCCCGTGAAAACGCAGCCCTCGCGGGTCGGTTCCTCGGGAGGAGTGGCGGGATTGCCGTAGCGCACGGTCTGGGTGGATAGCACGGTCCCGTCCCAATCGACGAAAATTACCGTGCAGTCTATGCTGTTGGCGGCGGCGCTGACTACTACCGTCACGTCGGAGGTGACGCACTCGCCGTCCCAATACTCGCCGTCGACCATGAAGGTGTAATGGAGATACTGCGAGGGGTAAACGGGCAGCTCGCAGGCCTCGCCGTAATTGACAACGACCGTGCCCGTGTAGGCGCCGGTAAAGGTGACGGTGCAGACCGTGACGTATTCCCAAAGCGCGTTGACCGTGAGATCCCCAGTTATGCAGGAGAAATCAGCGTCCCAGCCTATGAATATCTCGCCCGGCTCCGCGTACGGGGGCTCCGGCTCGACGGCGGCGGTGAGGTAGGTAACAAGCTGCGAGCTTATGATGTTCCCGTGACCGTCGGTGAAATTAACGGCAAACTTCTTCGGCGCATATAGCGCGTTGACGGTCATATCCTCGGTGACGCAGGAAATATCCGCATCCCAGCCGGTGAAGCTGTAGCCGTAGTGGTCGGGAGGAGTCGGAGTTATTGCCGGTCCGCCTATCGGGGCGACAACATCCGCAATGAGCTCTCCTGTCATTGAATCATAGAACGATATCACACATTCAACGCGGGTATATAGCGCGTTGACAGTAAGGTCATCCTTTATGCAGGAGAAATCCGCGTCCCAGCCGGTAAATGCATAAGTGAAATGCTCCGGAATCTCGGGTTCTTCCGCCGGTTCGCCATGCCTTATCTCCTGCTCGGAAATAAGCTCGCCGGTAAGCGAATCTATGAAAGTGACCGTGTAGGTGTTAATGTCCAGACCAACGAAAACCGTTACGTCCTCCGTTATGTTCGTTCCGTCCCAAGGCTCGCCGTTGACTGTGAATGTATAGTGAATCCCTTCTCCCTCAAATACGGGGAGTACAGCGTCATATCCATACTGTACGGATTGAGTATTTGTATAAGCCCCGGTATAGGTCACGGTGACGAAAACCGGATCGTAAACGGCATTGATCTCCATATCCGATTTGACGCAAGAGAAATCCTTATCCCATCCGGCAAAAACGTATCCGATATGCTCCGGAGCATCCGGCGCAGAAGCAGCTTCGCCGTGGGTTATCTGCTGTTCGGAAATAACAGTCCCTGAAACAGAATCAATGAAAGTTACACAGTAAACATTGACTTCGAGCCCAACCTCGACAGTTATATCCCCCGTTACGTTCGTACCATCCCAAGGCTCACCGTTAAGCGTAAAGGTATAGTGCAAGCCCTCGCCATCAAATACGGGGAGAATCGCGTCATCTCCCGGTACTACAGCCTGCGTCCCGTTGTAAACTCCGGTAAAAGTTACCGTGCAAGCGTTGCTTGGGATAAAGTATACTTTGCCGGGAACGCAGGTGATCTGCTCTTCGGGGATGACTACCCAGTAGGGAGATTCCTGAACGAAGAGGTTGGAGTAGTTCATGATGATGTTTATGGGAAGGTAGTAACCGTTATCATCACGCAATACGCCTGTATCATATGAAGCGGGGATATCGGTCCACCTATATGTGTAACGAGCGAACTCGCCGCCGAACTGCAGACCGTTGTTAGCCATAACGTTCAGGTTGCAGTTGATGCCGGCCCTGTCGTAGATGTTGCCCTCAATGGTGCCTGGGATGGAACCGGTGGCAACGTAGTTCATGGTGATGTTGAAGCCGGGTATAGCGGAACCGGTGGGATACTCTTGCTGCTCTTCGTAATAAGCATTTATCCAGTTCATCATAAGCCTAAGGTCTGAATGTGGGTCTTCATCCTCACTCGCACAGGCAATGGTCTCCATGTACTCTGTGGGGAACTCGATAGCCATATCGGCGGAGTTCAGAGAAGCGTTCTCGCTGATGGCAAGATACCAGTTGAACTCGTCGCCAACAACCGCATCCTTTTGATCAACTGTTTCACCTGTATATGTGAGGTGATACTCATTGGGCTCTTCGGGAGCAGCGCCGAAGCCGGTAACGATGACCTTGGGGTTGGTGAGCTGAATGTTTTCGGGAGCATAATCCGTGGTGGAATCAACACAGGATGCGATGGGGCAGGTCATCTTCATCTCGAAGGTGGTGTCGTACTGAGGCAGAGCAGTGAATGTGTACCTGAGGCGCATCAGCGATCCGCCGAGAAGGATACCTCCGGTGCTTTCATAACCATCAGCATGCTTGGTGGAAAACTGGAACGATGTATACCACTTGCCCTCTTCTCCGTACTGTTGAATGGGAGCAACGCTAGATTCGCCGCAATGCCCCATGGGATAAACAATGCAATTATCAATGACATCCGTTGAACCCGCAGTCGCAGCGTTCAGCACCCTATAGAGACTTCCAATGAAATTGTACTGTGCCTGAACAATGAAGTAATCGTGATCAAACTCGATCAGGAACGCGGAGGCAACCATGTGGGAATTCGCTTTGATTACGATGTCCATGAAGCCGGTGTTGTCACCAACAGAGGGAGAATTCAAGGTTACAGTGGGGCTCGTGAGGATGAGCTGATACTCATCATTAACTGCCCTTGACGGCTCATCATTCAGCGTACCCGCAAACACGTTTCCGAACGATGCGAAAACAAAGAGAATAGATAGCAATATAGCGGCGTATCTTTTCATGATATTTCCTTTCCGGACGTGCGTCCGACAGTATATTTTACAAATTTAATTATAATTATTAAAGGTGGATATGTCAACGGCTTTTTTGAAATATCTCATGAGTTTTTTCACTGCTTTTCGCTGTTTTAGAAAGCTTACGGGGCGGTATGGGCATAAAATGCTTGATTTCTCATATGCATTTCACCCCTCAGTCAACTTCGTTGACAGCATGCCGGGGCGGACTCCTGTTCCTGCGAAACAGATTGCCGCCCGTTCTTCGTCTTGCAGACCATTCACCGGATGGTCTGCATTGCTTTGCAACCGACTCCGAACCCTTACACAATGGGAGCCGTTGGTCGGTCGGTCGCCATACTGCCTCCCTACTGTGCCGCGGAATTTCGCTGCGCGATATGCCGCCGGGGAGGTGGATTTTCGCCCATTAAGGGCGAAAAGACGAAAGGGTTGTCTTTCCCCGGCTTGGGAGGAGGTAAGTGCTTGGAAAGCTCCCTCATCCACCCCCGACCTGAAGGTCGGCGGTCCCCGGAGGGCGGGCCCGGCCGCCCGTTTTCGGACTTTCAGACCATTCACCGGATGGTCTGAATTGCTCCGCAACCGTCCTCAAACCCCGCAGGGGAAGGCTTTTTGTCGGTCGGTCGCCGGACGAGCTGCCTCTCTCGGTAAAAACATTGTAAATTCTTCGCCGGAGGTTGAACAGGCGGCGGGAAAAGAGGTATAATAAGGGCAAACAACGATACGGGGAGATATTTATGCTTGAATTAAGAGGAATAACAAAGGATTACTATTCCGGCGGGGACGCGGTGCACGCGTTAAAGGGAGTCGATATGGAGTTCGGCCCCAATGAATTCGCGGCGATACTGGGCCCCTCCGGCTGCGGCAAGACGACTCTTCTGAACATCATAGGCGGGCTCGACCGCTACACCGAGGGCGACCTCATAATCAACGGTAAATCGACCAAGACCTACACCGACCGCGACTGGGACTCCTACCGCAATCACAGCATCGGCTTCGTTTTCCAGAGCTACAACCTGATACCGCATCAGACCGTTTTGGGCAACGTGGAGCTTGCGCTGACGCTCTCCGGCGTATCCAAGGCGGAGCGGCGCGCGCGGGCGGAGGCGGTACTCGGGCGGGTCGGCCTCGCGGATCAGATACACAAGCTGCCCAATCAGCTTTCCGGAGGACAGATGCAGAGGGTGGCGATAGCGCGCGCTCTCGTGAACGACCCGGAGATAATACTTGCCGACGAGCCGACGGGCGCTCTGGATTCCGGCACGAGCGTGCAGATAATGGAGCTTTTGAAGGAGATCGCCTCCGACAAGCTAATAATAATGGTCACTCACAACGCCGAGCTTGCCGCGGCCTACGCGACGCGCATAATACGCCTGCTCGACGGGCGCGTGGTCTCATCGGATCAGATCGCCCCCTCCCCCGTCCGCTCGGAGGAAAAGCCGGAGCCGGACAATAAAAAGCGGGTCTCGATGTCCTTCTTCACGGCGCTCTCGCTTAGCCTCAGGAACCTTATGACAAAAAAGGCGAGGACCATCCTCACGGCGTTCGCGGGCTCCATAGGCATTATCGGCATAGCGCTCATACTCTCCATTTCCGACGGCTTCCAGAACTATATCGACCGTGTGCAGGAGGATACGCTCTCGAATTATCCGCTTACGATCGAAAGCCAGGTGATGGATATGTCCGCGCTTTTCGACCGCGGCGACCGCGACGAGCGCCCCGAAAACGCTCCCGACGACGGCAGAGTCTATTCGAACGGGCGGCTTTCGGAGAGCCTTGAGCTGATGAACTCCAAGACGCAGACGAACGATCTTGCCTCCTTCAAGGCGTATCTCGAGGGCGAGGGAGCTTCCATACTCGAATCCACCAACGGCGTGCAGTACCTTTACGACACGGATATTTACGTCTACAACCGAGGCGCGGTCGGCGGCACGGCGCAGGCGAATCCGGGCGTAGTCTACGATAAGATGTTCGGCTCATCCTTCTCGAATATGATGACCTTCTCCCGCGGGGCGGAGGTATTCGGGGAGATGCCGGATAATCCGGAGCTCCTCGCCACGCAGTACGACGTGCTCGCGGGCAGATGGCCCGAGGCCTATGACGAGGTCGTGATAAGCGTCGACAAATACAATCAGCTCGGCGATTTCGAGCTCTACACGCTGGGCCTGCGCGATCAGTCGAAGCTGCCCGGGCTCATGGAGCGCGTAATGGCGGGCGAATCGGTCGTGGAGGAACAGCTCTCGTTCACGTATGACGAGCTCATGGCGCTCGATCTTGCCGTGCTTCCGCCCTCCGCCTTCTATGAAAAGGATGAAAACGGCGTGTTCATCGACCGCCGCATGACGGAAGGGCTCGACGCTCTGCTCGACTCCGAGGGCGAAAAGCTCAAGGTGGTCGGCATTATCCGCCCGAAGGAGGGAGCCTCCGCGACGGCGCTCTCCTCGACAGTCTGCTATACGAGGGCGCTTATGGAGCACGTAATAGGTCTCGTAAACGAGAGCGAGCCCGTTAAGGCGCAGAAGGCCGACCCGGAGACGGATATCTTCACGGGCTTCAAATTCGGCACGGACTCGGCGCCCGTCACTCGCGAGGACGTTATCGCCTTCATAGGCACTCTGCCCGAGGACGAGCAGGCGCAGATACTCCCCTATCTGGACATGATGAGCGACGCGGACCTTATCGTGCGCTTCCGCGACAGAATGCCCGCGCGCGGCACGACGAACACGTACGAGGGGAACCTCAAGACGCTCGGCGTGAACGACCTTGACAAGCCCTCGTCGATAGTCCTCTACCCCGTCGATTTCGAGTCGAAGGACGCGCTCAAGGCCGCCATAGACGATTACAACGACGCTGTGCAGGCGCGCGGCGAGGACTCGAAGGTCATCACCTATACCGATTACGTCGGGATCCTCATGAGCTCCGTCAGCACGATCATAAACGTCATAAGCTACGTGCTCATCGCTTTCGTGGCCGTCTCGCTCGTCGTTTCCTCGATAATGATAGGCGTCATAACGAATATTTCCGTGCTCGAGCGCACTAAGGAGATCGGCGTGCTGCGCTCCATAGGCGCCTCGAAGCGGGACATCTCGCGCGTGTTCAACGCGGAGACGCTCATTATCGGCTTCATCGCGGGAGTGCTCGGGCTGCTCATAACCCAGCTGCTCATATTCCCCATAAACGCCCTCATTTTCAAGCTCGGCGGGATCAGGAACGTCGCCGCGCTCCCCTGGAAGGGCGCCCTCGCCCTGCTCGTCATAAGCATGCTCCTGACGCTCATCGCGGGCTTCATACCCTCCCGCGCCGCGGCGAAAAAGGACCCCGTCGTCGCGCTGAGGACGGAATAAATCCCATAACTAAAAGCTGCCGCGGGAGCCCCACGGCAGCCTTTTTTCGTATCAGCGATGCGTCAGCTTGCGGCTATTATCGCGTATATCGCGGCGATATCTCTGATATCCACCGTGCCGTCCTCGTTGGCGTCGGCGTTTGCCATGCCGGGCTCTGTTATCTGCGGATTCTCGCCGTTCAGGTACATGGAAAGCAGCGTCACGTCCGCCATGGTGACGAGCCCGTCGCCGTCAAGATCGCCGGGGGTGAGCGTGGGCTCGGGAGCGTAGATCGGCTCTATCACTATATCCTCGGTTATGCAGGAAAGGTCGAGCTCCGGCCATGCGGCGGTATAGCCCTCGAGCTCCGGTATCTCGGGGAGCTCGTAATCGGTGAGGGCTTCGCCGTTGTAGACGTAGTAGATCGTATCGAAGCCGTCCTCGATGTGGAAGGTTACGGAATGGATGTAATCCTCGTCCTCCTCCCACTTGGCGTAGATGTAGGTATCCTCGGTCAAAGGAGTGTCGAAGCTCCACTCCGTGCCATCCTCGCAGCCGTAGGTCGTGTACCAGCCTCCGAAGAGCATTCCGGTGCGGGTGGGGTCGTAGGGAGCGGCAGCTGTCGTGCCGGGGACAATGCCCGTCTGAGTCTCTATCTCACTGCCGCCCATGGTGCAGAATATGAGGGAGCAGCCGAACACGCCGCTTGCCGCGACAGCCGAATTGGAGTTATAGGTGATGACAGCGTTCTTGTGCTCGTCCTCGGTGACGGTCACACCCAGAGCGCCGCCCGTGATACCCTCAAACACCGCGTCGTTATGGAAGGAGCTTACGGTGATATCGTATTCCGCATCGGGATCGGCGATTATGGCTGCGGAATCGCTCGTGGGAACAGCGGTGAGGGTTGCGGTTTCGGCCGAATCAACGGTCACGCAGCTCCAATCGGTCGTCATATCGTTGCGGCAGACGGTAGCGGACTGCGCGCAGGGCTCGGTGCATGTCGTGGAGACGCTTCCGTCGCTGCCGAAGACGAATTCAGCGCCGCTCCCTGCGGTCGAATCCGCCCAGAAGCCGTTTTCGCCACTGCATACCAGCGAGGCATGGTATTCCTCCAACGGTTCATCGGTAACTACACTGTTACACTCCTCGGGAGTGATCGTGTAGCTTGCGCCCTCAGAAAGGACCGGCACGTCGAACTCAAGCTGCAGCTCGGAGTTGATCTCGTTCATGCACTGACCTTCACCGATCTCCAGCTCGCCCTCGGTCTTTTCGCCGTATTCAATAACTGCATACGCGCCGTTCGACCCGTCGATCCTGAAGGAACTAAAGTTGGTTGTAAGGGTAGTGTAAACATCGTCCTCAATCTCTCGCGCCGCTGCACCGGATGTGTATCCCTTACCGGTGAGGTAGTCTTGAATGTTTAGATGGTCGTATGCCAGGCTTTCGACGGTAAGCGCATATTTGATAAAGGTTATTCTTTGTGTTCCGTTATTATAATCAGTGACATCAAGCCCGAGGTTTTTGTAGGTTTCGCGTTCAATATCTAAATGGATGAAAGCGCCAATTCTATTAGGATCAGCAATATTGATTCTGTATGCACTGTCAGTAAGTGTATAACCACAAGCAACAACTGCGTGACCTCCTGAAATTTCATATTTTTCTCCAGCCCAATTGTAGATATTAAAGCCAACCACAACAGGATAGTTGCTTGAATCGATAGCGTCTATGACTCTTTTGCAATTGACTTCTTCGGTGTTGTCAGGAGTCCTTGCTATTCTTGTTGTTGGGGATGACTGCAAAATCTGGTAGTATTCTATTAAATTTCGCACTGCCTTATTATTCGCCGGCTTCTTAAGTGCAAAAGTGGTTGTACAATTACTCTGAAAAAAGGACGGCGTAATCCTATTGGCAAGAATTAATGAAGCAACTGCAGACATCCCAAAGCAGGAAGCGTTATACTTTGTGTCAAGTTCTCCATTTAATGTAGCTTTGTCACTTCCAAATGCTTTTTCCAAGGCATTTTTATACTCGCCTGTGATAAGCTTCCCGTACGTAGGGGTATAAAACAAACCTTGGTCCAAGTAGTGATAAAAGTTATCACTGCTGTTATTGAAGCTATACCAATCCTCGTGAATGTCGAAACCGGGTTTCCACTTTGCATACAAACAAATATTGGAGTATACCGGGTATCCGTGAAAACTATTCGATGCATTAAACCAAGGCTGTCCTGTACATTCAGGATTTGAATACCATCCTCGAAAAGTATAGCCTTCCCTTCTGGGATTGTTTGGCGCATAAGCAGGTTCTCCGGGATCAACTACCTGGGTCGTATACGTACTGCCGCTCCCTGTGTTCAGCATAAACTTAACGAGCAGTTTGCCGGATGAATTGCCAAGCTTCGCAATAGGATACCCATTCCATGTAGTTTCTCCATTGGGTGCCCATTCGGAAACGTGAGCGGATGTGTAGTAAATGCAGAAATTGGGAGCGCAGGAATCGAATACATAGGATCCGAACGAGGAGGGCGGCGCGCCGAGGAACGTCGCGCTTGTGAGCGACGTGCAGTGATAGAACGCATAACTGCCTATGCTCGTCACGCCGTCCGGGATGGTCACGGAGGTGAGCGAGTTGCAGTAATCGAACGCCCGATAGCCTATGCTCGTCACGCTGTCCGGGATGGTCACGGAAGTGAGCGAGCGGCAGCTGGAGAACGCCCTACCGCCTATGCTCGTCACGCTATCCGGGATGGTAACGGTGGTGAGCGAGCTGCAGTCTTCGAACGCATAACTGCCTATGCTCGTCACACCGTTCCCGATAGTCACGGAGGTAAGCGAGTAGCAGTACTGGAAAGCATTATCGCCTATGCTCGTCACGCTGTCCGGGATGGTAACGGTGGTGAGCGAGCTGCAGCCACTGAACGCATATACGCCTATGCTTGTAACGCCGTTCCCAATGGTCACGGCGGTGAGTGAGTCGCAGTATCCGAACGCACTATCGCCAATGCTCGTCACGCTGTCCGGGATGGTCACGGAGGTGAGCGCGCTGCAGTCTTCGAACGCATAATCGCCAATGCTTGTAACGCCGTTCCCGATGGTCACGGAGGTGAGCGAGCTGCAGTAAGTGAATGCATATCCGCCTGTGCTCATCACGCCGTTCCCTATGGTCACGGAGGTGAGCGAGTAGCAGTAAGCGAACGCATAAGTGCCTATGCTCGTCACACTGTCAGGGATTGTCACGGAGGTGAGCGAGCTGCAGTGGTAGAACGTATATTCACCTATACTCGTTACGCTGTTGCCGATGGTCACGGAGGTGAGCGAGATGCAGTTAGAGAACGCATAATCGCATATGCTCGTCACGCTGCTTGGAATTATATAATCACCCGTTTTTCCTCCGGGACACCGAATCAATACGGTTACCGCTTTATTAAAAAGCACACCGTCAATACATGTATAATACTGATTGTTAACATCAACATTAATAGAGGTGAGCGATTCGCAGTAAGCGAACGCATTATCGCCTATGCTCGTCACACCGCTGCCGATCGTCACGGCGGTGAGCTTGCTGCAGCCATAGAACGCATAATCGCCTATGCTCGTCACGCTGTTGCCGATAGTCACGGAGGTGAGATTTGTGCAGTAACAGAACGCATAATTTCCTATGCTTGTCACGCTGTTTCCGATATCAACGGCTTTGACGCTCGTTCGATAAGAATACCACGGCACGGATGAATAGCTTGACCAATTGGTCATATCCCCCGTACCGGTGATCTCGAGCACGCCGGTTTCGGTGTCAAGAGTCCACGTAAGGTCAGCCCCGCAGGTGCCGGAATACACCGCACGAGTCGGCTCGGTTATTTCGGTCTTCTTTGGCTCTTCGTGTTCCGTTACCGTTCCGGCGAAAATGCTGCCGAACGAGCCGAAAACAAACAGGACTGCGAGGATAAATGCTGTAAGCTTTCTCATGGGAACTCCTTCTCCCGGGCGGGGCCGCGGGTAAAAATATTACTGATTTAATTATAAATGCGTATATTGATTTGTCAATGAATAATCGGGGATATGGGAAAAATCTTTTTACAACCCCCTCAGAAGAACAAAGGCGCTCCGCGTCACCCTCCGGTCATCCTCGCTCCGCTCGGCTGACAGCCTCCCTTTACAAGGGCGGCCTTTTGGTCAGTCGCCGCACACACCGGCCTTCCCCCCTTGTGGGGCGCGCAGCGTTAAGAAGAGGCAGCGGTGCTGCGTCTTTAGCGGAGCGCCGCGGAAGCTCTGTTTCAGGGTTACTGTCGGCGCGGCAAAAGGATCGATGACGGATGAGGGTTTCCCTTCCCCTGATTGGGGAGAGAAAAGTGCTTGGGAAGCATCCCTCATCCACCCCCGACCTAAAGGTCGGCGGTCCCCGGAGGGCGGTCCCGGCCGCCCGTTTTCGGACTTTCAGACCATTCACCGGATGGTCTGAATTGCTCCGCAACCGTCCTCAAACCCCGCAAGGGAAGGCTTTTGTCGGGTTTCCGCGCCAGCGTCCAGCCTTCCCTTGGGGGAAGGCTTTGGTCGGCCGCCGCACGGGCTGCTTTCCATTGACAAGGGGAGCTTTGGGGTTTTAAAAAGGGGCTTATGAAAGCCCCGGGTGCGTGCATGATTCAGTTCTTCATCCCGCGCTGGCGCTCGAGGCGGAAGGCGACGGAGTTTTTGAGGTATTGGAGGTATTCCTCGTCGCGGCACATGGATTTGCCCTGCGAATCGGAGAGCTTGGCAACGGGGCGGCCGTTGACGTACTGGAGCTTTATGACGATATTGAGCGGCTCAACGCAGGTATCGTTGGAGCAGAAGGTGCCGATTCCGAAGGAGACCTTTGCGCGGTCCTTGAAGTGCTCGAAAAGCTTCTGCGCGCGGTCGAAATCGAGGCTGTCGGAGAAGAGGAGCAGCTTGGTCCTGGGATCGACGCCGTAGCTCTTATAGTGCGCTATTATCTTTTCGCCCCACTCGTAGGGATCGCCGCTGTCGTGGCGGACGCCGGTGTAGTTATTGACCATGGAGCGGTTGAAATCGAGCAGGAAGAGGTCGGTGGTGATGGTGTCGGTCAGCGCGGTACCGTTATCGCCCTTATACTCGTCGTACCAATCCTGCATGGCGTAGTGGTTGGTATAGGAGAGCGGTATCTCGTCGATGCCCTGATACATCTGCACGTATTCATGCGCGTAGGTGCCGATGGGCGTTAAATTATACTTCCACGCGAGATAGACGTTTGAGGTGCCGGCGCAGTTCTTCGTCTCCTGCGCGAAGCGGCGGACTACGACCTCCTGCCACTCGCGCGAGAGACGCCTGCGGCAGCCGAACTCCGCAAAGGAGAAGGTATATGTGCCGTCGTTCATTGCGTTGATCTTGGCGGTGAGGCGCTCATCGGCGGACTTCACGAGCTCATCATAATCATAGGCCATGCGGAAATAGACCTCGTTGATTATCTCGAGAAGGTATATCTCGAACTGCATGGCGGAGAAGAGCGGGCCGTCCACGACGACCGAGAGCTCGCCCTTTTCATTCGTGCTGACCGTGACGTAATCGCGGATGGGGTGCCAGAGCCTCAAAAACTCGACGTAGTCGTTCTTGATGAAGCGGATGGACCTCAAATAATCGAGCTCCTCCTTGGAGAAAGTGAGGGTGCAGAGGTGGTCGATCTGCTCCCTTATCTCCTCCACCATTTCGGGAGTGAACACGATATGCTCATTGCGGCACTTGAAATAATACTGCCCGCAAAGATCGGTGTGCTTGTGGAAGATGACCTGATCCATATTGAACTTATAAAGATCGGTGTCGAGCAGGGAGACGATTATGGGCTGCAGTTTCATGATGATTTATCCTTTCAGTGAAGTGATTCGGTTTTTCAGCCGCCGATGATCTCGGCGGGAGCGACGGCGCGGACGAGCGCGGAGAACGCGCCGGGGCGCTTGGGTATGGGCTGGATGACGCGGCCCTGTGCAGGCTCACCGGAACCAAAGGGGGCGAGCCCGATCGTATCGTCGATCTCCGGAAGCGCGCCTTCAAAGGGGACGGTCACCTCATAAGTCCCGTCGCCGCGGTCCTTGAGCAGGCGTATCGCCATTTCGGGGCATATCGCCGCGCAGCCGCCGCAGCCGACGCATTTATCGGGATCGGAAAAGGGCCTGCCGTCCTCGCCTACAGCTATGGCGGTAAAACCGCAGGCGGAAACGCATTTGCGGCAGTCCGTTACCGGGCATTCGATCACAGCCGCGCGGCCCCTTTTGAGCCTTTCCGTATCGGGTAAAAGCATGGGTTCAGCTTCCTTTCACGCATTTTTGTTATTATATCACAATAATGCAATAAAAGCCACAATAAAAAACGCGCCGCAGGCGTTGACCGCAGCGCGTGTGTCAATGCGTTTATCAGACTCAGCAGGCCGGGGTATAGGAGAATTCCACGTAATCGCTCGATACGGCGCAGATGACGGTCTCGAAGCTGTCATCGAAAAGGCCCTCCTGCAGCCAGCTGCCGCTGAACACGTATACCGGAAGGAGCCAGCTTCCCATATAGGTATCCTCATAGGACTCGCCATCCTGCATGCTTTCACGGTATTCATGAACGAGAATATAGCCCAATTTCACTTCCGTGGCAACAAGGCCATTCTCCGGACAATCCTTAAACACTATAAGCTTATCACGATCCTTTTCATACAGGTTTATTACCTCGCCTACCGTCATAAGCGGGTATTCCAAAGGCTCGGTAAAATCAAACAGGCGCCCCCGAGCCTCCATGATCTCGCCTTCATTCGTCATTTCGATACAGAAGAAGCAGGCGTCGCCCCATTTATACTCTATGCCATCTATCTCTTTGGGCCGATAGACCACGTCCACGCACTCAAAGGCCTCGTAATTTCCTTCGGCATCGCTGTTGACCAAGCCGTCTACCGCAACGTACGGCTCGGTTGGGATCGCATTTCCGAGGTTCAGGTTGGCTTTTTCAAGAAACTCACGGGCGATCCTAACGTATTCGGAATCATCATAGAGCTTCTCCTTTGCGGGAACCGGATTTACCGTTTTTGAGTACACCTGTATCCAGTTTTCATTGCAGGAGCCCTTAACGTTTCCATCGCTTGTTTTCAGCATCATTCGAGGATGCACGTTCTTATCGTTATATTCCACCTTGGGATCCTCCGCGCCCAAAAGCCTTGCCATGTTCAAAAGCACTTCCTCATTTTGATTCACGCGAACGACTTTATAAACGTTTGCGGTAGTTCTTTCAGGATAAGCATCCTCTGAGATATCGAAAACGGTATTGCCCTGACTCTGGCCTGCGACATCACCATAGGGGTTGGATATCGTGATCTTGGGAAGATCGGCATAACTGCCGGGCTTGCCGCCGATCTGTGTTTTGATGAAGAATGCGGCGCCCATTACCAGCGCAAGGCACGCAGCGGCGGCCCCGATCCATTTAAACCTTGCGGGCCTTTTGACTGCAGCGTTCTCCGCCTCTGTGATATAAGCTTCCTCGAGGCCGTTCAGCGCCTCGGAAACGTATTCCAAATTCATAATGAATAGCCCTCCTTTTCAAGGTATCTGCGCAGTTTTTCGCGCAGGCGGGAGAGGCGCACGTAAACGCCGTTTTCCGTCATGCCGAGGCGCTTGGCGATATCCGGCACCTTGTCCGAAAACCAGTACCGCCGCGTGAAAAGCACCCGGTTCTCCCTGCTCTGCTCCGAAAGGAAGCGGTTTATGAGCCCCGCGAGCTCCGTTTTGAGCGCTTCGGCCTCCGGAGTGTTCTCATCGGGCAGCACCTCCGCGAGCTCGTCCAGGGCCGCGTCGTAAGCGCTGTTCCGCTTCTGCGCCGTGTTTCTGTGGTATGCCTTAGTCGAAAGGTTCCGCGTGACCCTTGCGGCGTAGGCCATAAGGTTTTCGGGTTTTTGGGGCGGTATGCTGTTCCAGAGCGCGAGGCGGGCGTCGGAAACACACTCCTCCGCGTCCCGCTCGTCCCGGAGTATGTTTCGGGCCAGCTTTCGCATAAGCCCTCCGTATTTCTCTTCAAGCGCTTCAAGCGCTCTCTCGCTTCGGTCAAAGAACAGCTTGACAAGCTCGCCGTCCGTCATCCGTCCCGCCTCCCTTCACCCTATAAGTACCTTTTAAGGAGGATATCTTACGTCGATTATAAACCTTTTTTTCGCAGGCGGCAACAGCTTTACGATAAAGCGGAGCTTTGTGTTGACAACTCATCGGACTAATGATATATTCGCACTGTGCCGGTAAAGGTTTATTCCTTCGCTTACGCATTCAAACGATCAAAGGAGGCCGGTTATGAAAAAGCTGTTTACCGTTTTGCTTTCAATCGCGATCATCTTCGGTTTTCTTCCTTTCGGGACAAGGCCTGCAAAGGCGATGAATATGCCTTACGTTCCCACGTCCTTTTATATAGGAAGCGAGTATTATACACGGCTGCGGGAAGTGGTCCTGACCGGCGATCAGCGGACGGATATAGTTAACGTCGCGGTATCGCAGATGGGTTATCACGAGGGCGATTCATTGGAGGAGCTTGACGGAAGCGCGTTGGAGGGCAGCGCGGATTATACCGAATACGGCTATTGGTGGGGTACCGAGGTGCTCGGCGAACCGGAGGGGCACTACAGCGCATGGTGCGCGATCTTCGTAAGCTGGTGCGCAAGGCAGGCGCAGGTGCCCGTGACGATACTCAAGAATTCATCCGGAGCAAACTGCTCCCCCGCAAGGTTCGATCTTACCTATTATTCGGGGAGCGTCTACACCCCGCAGGTGGGCGACCTCTTTTTCAAATCCGATTGGAGCCACGTGGGTCTTGTGCGCTCGGTGGACGGCGATAAATTCACCACCATAGAGGGCAACTGCACCAAGATGGTAAAGAGCAGGAGGCTCAATATCGCAGATTACAGATTCGGCGTGCCGGAATACAATACCTCCACGCTCAGTTATTCTATCGGGTTCGACGCGAACGGCGGCGAGGGCTCCGTTCCCGGTTGCTCCGTCCTTTACGACGGCGATTTTACCCTTCCCGGCAGCGACAGCTTCAGCCGCGCAGGATACGTGCTTGCCGGATGGAGCGTCAGGCGCGCTTCGGACGATAAATGGTTCGCGGAAGGCGCAGTATGGGAAACCGAAGAGGCGATAGTATCGGACGGATACGCGAAAAGCGTTTTCCCCGCAGGCTCGGCCCTGATACTGGACAGGCTGTGGCGGGAAGGCGGCGCGGTCAACGACACATTGGTGTTTTACGCTGTATGGAAAGGGATGGGAGTCATCCCCGGGGACGTTGACTGCGACGGTTCCGTTACCATGGCCGACGTCACCCTGCTGCAGATGTATCTTAACGGAGAAGCTCCCATAGTTTCGGCGGACGGTATGCAAAATGCGGAGGCAAATCTCGACGGCCTTCTGGATATCAGGGATATATCCGCCATTTACGGAATTATCGCGGCGGGCTGACACGGGCGTCCCCCGTTCAGACGCTTCGTTTTGATTGACTTTCCTGCGGCATTCAGATATAATGTTACCTGATCAATAAGCCTTACGGAGGTTTTGAAATGGAAAAGATGCTTTCGCTCATCGTCCCCGTTTACAACGAGGAGGAGGTGCTCCCCGAGTCCTTCCGTCAGATGGACGCGGAAATGAAGAAGATAGGCTATCCCTATGAGATAATCTACGTGAACGACGGCAGCCGCGACGGCTCCATGAAGATTCTGCGCGGGATCGCCGCCGCCAATCCGCAGGTCAAGGTGCGCTCGTTCAGCCGCAACTTCGGTCATCAGACCGCCGTCACCTGCGGCATGGACGCCGCGAAGGGCGATGCGCTCATAATAATCGACGTCGACCTGCAGGATCCGCCAGAGGTCATAGGCCGCATGGTGGAGGAATGGGAAAAGGGCGCGGACATCGCCTACGGCAAGCGCCTCAAGAGGAAGGGCGAGACCATTTTCAAGAAAGTCACGGCCTTCGCCTACTACCGCGTTTTGAAGGCTATGAGTGCCTCGGCGATCCCCCTCGACACCGGCGATTTCCGCCTGATAGACCGCAAGGTGGCGGACGTATTCCTCAGGATGCGCGAGCATAACCGTTTCCTGCGCGGCATGAGCGGCTGGATGGGCTTCGAGGCGGTGCCCGTGGAGTACGTGCGCAACGAGCGCTTCGCCGGCAAGACCAAGTACACCCTCAAAAAGATGCTGCGTCTGGCCTCCGACGGGATCGTGGGCTTCTCCGACAGGCCCCTGACCCTCTGCGGCGAGTTCGGCGGGCTGCTGCTGTTTTTGACCTTGCTGGGGCTTATAGCCCTCATAGTGCTCGCCTGCTGCAAGGTCCCCTTCCCCGCCTGGCTCTGGGCGGTATGCGGGCTGGTCGCGCTCAACGCGATAACGCTGCTCTTCATGAGTCTGCAGGGCATGTATATGAACCGCATGTACGACGAGCTCAAGGACAGGCCGCTCTATATCGTCGCCGAAGAACTGAATATGGACAAGTGATAAAGGCCGTCAGCCCCCGCGATTGAGCGGGGGCTGTTTTGATACCTTATGCGCTTGACAATTTTTGTATACAATAGTAGAATTACTTGTGTATCAATTACACGGATGGAGCAAAGCCGTCCGGGAAAGGGAGAATAATATGAAAAGATCCATTGCACTGTTGGTCGCAGCGCTGCTTGCGTTCGGAGCGTTTTCCGGCGTATTCGCCGGGAGCTACGAGCCCGCAGACACTCCCACTCAAGGCTACTGCGGCCCGAGTATAGCATGGGAGTACTCTAATGGCAGGCTCACTCTTACCGGCTCCGGCAACATGACGGAAAACACCTCGTACAGCAATACGTGGGCGCCGTGGTATGCCCTGCGTGAGCAGATAACCTCCGTTACCATGAGCGCGGATATAACCAGTATAAGCGCTTATGCCTTCAACGAGCTGAGCCACATAACATCGGTAACGATACCCTCACACGCGGAGAGCATAGGCATAGGCGCCTTCAACTGGTGCTCGAGCCTGAGGAACATTTACGTCGGCACGGGCAGCAGCCATTTCGTTTCCGTTGACGGCGTTGTGTTCAGCAGCGACCTCAGGACTCTGGCGTTCTTCCCCACCGGAAGGAGCGGCGAATACACCGTTCCCGAAGGGACGGAAAAGATAGGAAATCACGCCTTCTTCTCCTGCATAATCAATAAGGTGACCGTGCCCGAGGGCGTTACGGCAATAGAAAGCGCCGGCTTCATGTCCTGCATGGAGATGACGGAGGTACTGCTTCCCGAATCGCTCGTTTCCATTGCGGACAAGGCCTTTTATAACTGCTGTGAGCTCACCTCGGTCGTACTGGGTGAAAACGTTGCGGTGCTCGATACCCTGTGCTTCGCGTACTGCAGACAGCTGACGGTTGCGGAGGCTTACGGCCCCGCTCCCACCTCATACGGCTACAGCATGTTCCTTGAAACCGGCGAGGGCTTCCGCATCCGCTATCCTTATGAGCTGCGCTCCTCGTGGGATACCAATTATAACGGCTACTGGACGGTTTCGAATCACGAAAGATACCGCCTTGAGCCCCGCTATCCCGCGGGAGGCACGGCGGGCGACAACATAACCTGGACCTGGGATCAGGATGCTCTTACGCTCACCGTGACCGGCACGGGCGCCATGCCCGATTTCACAAACGACGGCGGCGCTCCCTGGAGCTGTATAAACGAGATGGCCCAAACCGTCGTGATAGGCGAGGGCATAACGGATATAGGCGATTACGCCTTCACCTCGTTCTATGCCCTGACCGACCTCACGATACCCTCTACCGTAAAGCGCATTGGCGTGCAGGCGTTTGAAAACTGCTCCGCGCTCCAGACCGTAACGCTCCCCGCCGGGATCACCTCAGTGGATTACGGCGCTTTCCAGTACTGCTATAACCTCACCTCCGCGGTATTCCTCGGCGAGCCGCCCGCAGTATTCGGCGAAGACGTGTTCTATGAGTGCGGAGACGGCTTCTGCATTGGCTACTTTTCGGCATACGCCTCCGCCTGGGCGCCCAACGGCGAGATATTCTGGAACGGCTATTTCATAAGGCCCGTGGACGCGGAGGTCAATTACGGCATATGTGGCCCTTCGCTCGCGTGGCAGTTTGACGAGGAGACGGGCGTGCTTACCATAACCGGCACGGGCTGGATGTACAGCTTCTATGATCTTGAGGAAGCGCAGCCCTGGGATGAGTATAAGGATAACATAACCTCAGTTGTGATCGAGGAAGGCGCGGAGAGCATAGGCCGGAACGCGTTTGCGCAGTATCCCGCGATCGAAACGGTCTATATCCCCACTACTGTCAGCAGCATCGAGGATTACTGCTTCACCGCCTGTCCGCAGCTTCAGAGCATATTCGTGGCCGAGGGCAGCGAGTACTATTATGATATCGACGGCGTGCTCTGTGGCTTCAATGTGGGCGGCGGAGATATCCCCATTTCGAAAGACGGCGACGACGATGAGCCCGTTACCGTTTACCTCATCCGCTATCCGGCAGGCAGGAGCGGCGCTTACACCGTTCCCGCAGAGGTGACGAATATCGGCAGCGGCGCGTTCATAATGTGCAGCGGGCTCACCGGTATCGCTCTCCATAACGGTATCACGGAGATCGGTTCGGAGGCGTTCATTTACTGCACCGCGCTCACTTCTGTCACCATTCCCGGCAACGATATGAGCATAAACGGATATGCTTTCGCCGGCAGCGGGCTCATTTCGCTGGTGTTCGAGGAGGGAAGCCATTGGACGGGCGATTACAGCTTTGCCGAGTGCGCCTCGCTCACAAGCATCACGTTCCCCTCCACTTTCGTTTACATAGGCTACCGCGCATTTGAGAACTGCACCGCGCTCGAGGAGATAATTCTGCCCGAATCCTTAGCGGATATCGAGTATTACGCCTTCGGCGGCTGCACGAGCCTCTCCCGCGCGGTATTCATGGGCCCCGTCCCCGAGTATTACAGCATCCCCATTTTCGACGACTGCGCGGAGGATTTCTGCATCTACTATGCCGAGGAATACGCCTCCTCCTGGGCGCCCGAAGGCGAGACGGAGTGGGAGGAATATCCCATAGCGCCCTTGAGCGAAATGCCGCCGGCGATCGCTCCCGGCGATCTTGACGGCGACGGCGTCATTTCCATGTCGGACGTCACGATGCTCTCAATGTTCCTGAACGGCGAGAACCCGCAGATCTCCTCCTCCGGCCTGCAGGCCGCCGACGCGAACGGCGACGGCACGGTGGATATCCGCGATATCGCGGCGATATACCAGAAGATAGCACAGAGCTGACACAAGCATCATACGGCGCGCTTCCTGCAGAGGCGCGCCGGCTTTTTCATCGTTCTTCGTTCGCAATATTGACAAACCGAAGCGATGCGATAAAATGGATCCATAACCATATATAATCAAAAAAAGGAGGCAGCCATGAAAAAGACTTTAGCGATCCTTATTGCAGTCCTGCTCGTGTTCGGCTCGTTCTGCGGCGCTTTTGCCGGCAGCGTGAGCGGAACCGAAAGGAAAGAAAAGCCCGAGCCGCTTAAGGAGGTCTATTCCGGCACCTGCGGCGCAAACCTCAACTGGACTCTTGATACCGGAACCGGCGTGCTGGAGATCACCGGCACGGGGGATATGACCGATTGGGTGAGCGAGCTATACGTTCCGTGGCGCGAGCATATTCCATATATAAAAACTGTTGTTGTCGGAGAAGACGTGACGAAAATAGGCAACTCTGCATTTAAAAAATGCACCGAGCTCACCGCCGTGACCATCCCGAACAGCGTGACGAGCATAGGCAAAGCTGCTTTTGAATACTGCACATCGCTCACCGCCGTGAGTATTCCAGCAGGCGTGACGAATATAATCGGATCCCCGTTCCTTGACTGCTCCGCTCTTACGGTAATAACAGTCGATGGGAACAACCAATACTACTCCTCCGAGGGCGACGTGCTTTTCAATAAAGCGGGAACCGAATTGATCCGGTGTCCAGAAGGGAAAGCGGGAGATTACACGATCCCCGAAAGCGTTGTAATCATCAACGATTATGCGTTCAGCCACTGTTCCCTGCTCACTTCTGTGACCATTCCCGAAGGTGTTGAGAGTATTGGAGAGTATGCTTTCCAGAGCTGCAGCTCGCTCACCTCCGTGAATATCCCAGGCAGCGTGATGAGCATAAGCGAAGCCGCGTTCCTTAACTGCACCTCGCTTACCTCCGTAATCATCGGGAACGGCGTGACGAGCATAAGCTGGTTTGCTTTCAAGCTCTGCAGCTCACTCACATCCGTGACCATACCGGACAGCGTGACGAGCATAGGCAATTATGCGTTCTCGAATTGCAGCTCGCTCACATCCGTGACCATACCGGACAGCGTGACGAGCATAGGCAATTATGCGTTCGATTACTGCAGCTCGCTCGCATCCGCGACCATCGGGAATAGCGTGACGAGCATAGGCTTTGGAGCGATCTGGTACTGCAGCTCGCTCACCTTTATAGATGTTGCTGTTGATAATCAAGCATATTCCTCCCTTGACGGAGTGCTGTTTAATAAGGATGGGAGTGAGCTGATCTGTTACCCGGGTGGAAAGGTCGGCGCTTATTCCATACCGGAAAGTGTGACTAGCATCGGCGACGGGGCGTTCGGCGGGTGTAGTTCGCTCATGTCCGTGATCATCCCGGACAGCGTAACGAGCATTGGTTATCTGGCGTTCATTGACTGCCGCTCGCTCACATCCGCGACCATACCGGACAGCGTTACGAGCATGGGCCGTAGTGCGTTCTATAACTGCAGATCACTCACCTCCGCGACCATCGGTAACAGTGTGACGAGCATAGACACTAACGCGTTCTATGACTGCAGATCGCTCACATCCGTGACAATCGGTAACAGTGTTACGAGCATAGGTACTGACGCGTTCTCTAACTGCATCTCGCTCACCTCCGTGAATATCCCGGACAGCGTGACGAGCATAAGCAATTATGCGTTCTATTGCTGCACCTCGCTTGCCTTTGTGACCATAGGAAACGGCGTGACGAGCATAGGCAAGTATGCGTTCTATTACTGCAGATCGCTCACTTCCGCCGTTTTCCTCGGGGCGCCGCCCTCTTCATTTGGATCGTCCGTGTTCAGCAACTGTGCCGCTGACTTCTGCATTTACTACACTGAGGGCTACGCCTCCTCCTGGGCGCCTAACGGCGAGACCGAATGGCACGGATACCCCATACACATGATCGGCGGGACGGTCGCCGAGCCCGGCGATCTTGACGGCGACGGCGTCATTTCCATGTCGGACGTCACGACGCTCTCTATGTTCCTGAACGGCGAGAACCCGCAGATCTCCTCCTCCGGCCTGCAGGCCGCCGACGCGAACGGCGACGGCACGGTAGATATAAGGGATATCGCGGCGATATACCTGAAGATAGCACTGAGCTGACGCAAGCATCATACGGCGCGCTTTTTCCGAGGCGCGCCGTTTTTATTGCTCCGGGAGCCCGAGCGAGGCGATGGCTTTTGCGAGGAAGCGCATGGAGTTTTCGGCCTGTTCGAGCGTATTGCCGTTATGCCCCACCTCGACGAGCAGGCATTTATCCGATACCTGCTGATTGTACTTGCCCGACTTTACGCGGATATTGCGCATAAAATCGGGGTCGTATGAGAGCAGGGTCTCCGTCAGGCGCACAGCGAGGGCGTAATTCGACTCGAAATCGGGCATATCATGCTCGGTGTCCGGCGCCTCGGAGGGGGCGAATTGCGAGCTCTTGCCGCTCTTGCCCGTGCCTACAACGAACATCATACGCGCGCACTCGAGCCCGTCCACCGTGACGAAATCATCCTCCCAGCCCGTATCCGCCACGCCGTCCCGATGCAGATCGATGAACATTTCGAGCGAGGGATACTCCTCCTTATACCTGCGCATGGTCTCCAGCGAGCGCGAATAAGCGGAGGTGATGAGCGGCTTTTCGTGCTTTTCGGAGGCGTGCAGCGCGCGTATGCCGTACTCCTCCCAGAGCAGTCTTTTAAGCTCCTCCCCCACCGCGTACACGTTATGCCCGTCATCCTCCGTGCGGCAGTTCCCGGAGGGCGCGTAGGTCGAATCCGGAGTCTGGCGGTATGCTTCCGTATCGTGCGTGTGGTAAATGAGCACCGTGGGCTCGTCCCCCTTCAGCTCGACGCCGCCGCTCTCGGGCTCTATGCCGACGAGCTTTATCACGACCTCCGGGCTGACGTCGCGGTCCACGTCCGCAAGCCTTATTACGAGCGTCGGATCGGCGGTGGGCCGGGGAGTCGCCTGCGGGGGCGACGCGGAGGGCTCCCGCCTCACGCCTCCGACCAAGACCGTGAGCCCGACAAGGCCCGGATCGAGCACGGTCGAAAAGAGCAGCGCAAGCATTATGGCTATAGCCGCGGCAAGCGCCGCCGCCCGCTCGCGCAGCAGCTTGAGCTCAGCCGGCTCGGGCTTCCTCGTTTGCCTTTCCCCCGCCTTTCCCCGTGCGGAAAAGGCGTCAGCGTTAAGCTGACGGATGAGGGTTATACGATCGCTCCGAGATACCTTTGGAGGGATTTCATCCTTATTTTCGCGCACAGGCCGCCTCCTCATTCGTTCCGTATGTGTATCTAAATCTATTCGGCGCCGCGGCTCATTATGATTTTTTGCTCCGGAAAGGGGCGAAAACGGCATTTTTCACTAAAATAACTCTTGTTTATGCCCGACCACCTGTGCTATAATATTATTTTGTAAAAGGGGGCTCATATCGACAAGGATGCGCCCGTCATCTCAAGCCGCCCGTTCCGGCGGCGGAAGGGAGTTGATCTGACTATGCTAAAGGAAAGATGCGATAAGCTCATGGCTGCTCTGGAAGCAGAGGGCGTCGACGGCGCCATCATCACCTCCGGTACCAACATTCGCTATTTTTCCAACTTCACGAGCGATGAATCCGTGCTCGTCATCTCAAAGGACAGGCGCGTGCTGCTCACCGATTTCCGCTATACCATTCAGGCGAGGGAATTGAGCGCTCCCGCATTCGAGGTCGTCGAGACCTCCCGTGCGATAGCCGCCGACGAGATCGCTCAGGTCATTAAGGAAATGGGCGTTTCCCGCTGTGCCTTCGAGGACGGATACCTCACCGTACGCGCTTTCAACAACTATAAGGATCTGCCAGTGGAGCTCGTGCCCATGACCCCGGTCATTGACGGGGTAAGGCTCGTGAAGAACGGGTATGAGATCGAGTGCCTCAAGAAGGCGCAGGCGATAGCGGACGAGGCCTTCGCCGAGCTTATCACCAAGATCCATGCCGGGCAGACCGAAAAGGAAGTCGCGAACGAGCTGGATCATCTGCTGCGCATGCACGGCGCCGATGAAAACTCCTTCGACACCATAGTGGGCTCCGGCCCCAACGGCGCTCTCTGCCACGCCACTCCCGGCGCAAGGAAGCTCAAGGAGGGCGATCTTGTGGTCATCGACTTCGGCTGCAAGTACAAAGGCTACTGCTCCGATATGACGAGGACGGTCGCCATCGGCGAGCCCTGCGACGAGCTCAAAAAGATATATGGGATAGTGCTCAAGGCGCAGCTTAAAGCGCTCGAGGCATTGAAGCCCAACATGAGCGCGAAGGAGCTTGACGGGGTCGCCCGCGGCGTTATCACCGACGAGGGCTACGGCGAGTGCTTCGGACATTCCCTGGGCCACGGCTTCGGCCTCGACATACACGAGGCGCCCTATGCGAGCACCCGCTCGAACGACGCTCTCGTTCCCGGCTGCACGATCACCGTCGAGCCCGGCATATACGTCGAGGGCCTCGGCGGCGTCCGCATCGAGGACGACTGCGTGCTCACGGAGGATGGGTTCATCAACCTCGCCTCCACGACTAAGGAAATGATAATAATTTGACCTAATGCGGGGATCTCCGCTTCGGTATATCAAACAAAAAATATTACTTTGGAGGTATTTTATGATTTTAGCAGGCGATTTTCGCAAGGGTATCACCGTCGAGATAGACGGTCAGGTCTGGTCCATTGCCGATTTCCAGCACGTTAAGCCCGGCAAGGGCGCGGCTTTCGTCAGGACCCGTCTTAAGAACGTCATGACCGGCGCCGTTCTCGAAAAGACCTTCTCCCCCACCGACAAGTATCCCACCGCTCACATCGAGACCCGTGAGATGCAGTACCTTTACAACGACGGCGATCTCTACACCTTCATGGACGTAGAGAACTACGAGCAGCTCGAGCTCAACCACGATCAGGTCGAGGACGCCATCAACTTCATCGTTGAGAACATGAACGTCACCATCCGCTTCTACAAGGGCAAGGCGTTCTCCGTCGCCGCTCCCAACTTCGTTGAGCTCACCATTACCGAGTGCGAGCCCGGCGTCCGCGGCGATACCGCCACCAACGTCACCAAGCAGGCGACCGTTGAGACCGGCTACGTTGTGAACGTTCCCCTCTTCGTGAACGAGGGCGACCGCATCCGCATCGACACCCGCACCGGTGAATACATGGAGCGCTGCTGATGAAACAGAAGATAGCATATCTTAAGGGGCTCATGGACGGCATGAAGCTTGCGGAGGATGATAATTCCAAGCTTCTGCGCACCATTGCCGATTGCCTCGAGCGCATCGCGGAAGAGGTCGAGACCGAGTCCGCCCGCGTCGACAATATCGAGTCCGAGATCGAAGAGCTCAACAACGACGTTGACGACCTCGACGAGGTCCTCGGTTTCCTGCTTGAGGAAGAGGACGAAGAGGACGACGAAGACGATGAGGATTGGGAGGACGATTTCGACTATTTCACCTGCCCGAACTGCGGCGAGGTAGTCCCCGTAGACGAGGAGATGCTTCAGAAGGAAGCCGATCCCATCTGTCCCAACTGCAACTCAAAGCTTTTCGGAGAATAAAAAGCGATCGAAAAGGGGCTGTTTCGTTTCGAAACAGCCCCTTTGTCAAGAGGAGACCCGTTATGGATATTACCAAAACGGGGTTCTGCGGAGTGGATTGCTCCGTATGCCCCGACCTTATTTCAAAAAAATGCCCCGGCTGCCGCGAGACGGCTTGGGGCACGGATCCCTGCATGCCCGTCGCCTGCTGCAAAAAGAAGGGCGTTTCCTGCTGCGGCGAATGTGAAGATTTCCCCTGCGCCGAGATGAAGGAGTTTTACGAGGAGACGGACGGGCACAGGCAAGCTTATTCGCTCATGGCGCGCCTCAACAAAAAGGGCCGGGAGACCATGCTCAATATCGCCTTCCTGCAGCTTCTCCCCGGGGGCTCGCTTTCGGAGCAGCTCTCGCGCGGGGTCGAGGCCTGCCGCGAGGCGAAGGAGAAGGGCGCGGATATCGCGCTCTTCCCTGAGATGTGGTCGACGGGCTATGAGCTGCCTCAGGAGCAGGAGGCTTTGGAGGCCGCCTCGCTTGGGCCGGACAGCATGTTCATAAAGTGCTTCCAGGGGCTCGCGCGGGAGCTTGAGATGGCGATAGGCATAACCTATCTGGAGGCGTACGGCGCTTTCTCGCGCAATTCCCTTGCGCTCTTCGATATGCAGGGCCGCCGCGTGCTCGATTACGCCAAGGTGCATACCTGCGATTTCTCCGACGAGCGGGTGCTTGCCCGCGGGAACGACTTTTTCGTGCGGGAGCTCGAAACGGCCAAGGGTACCGTGAAGGTCGGCGCGATGATATGCTACGACCGTGAATTTCCCGAGAGCGCAAGGCTTTTGATGCTGCGCGGAGCCGAGCTCGTACTCTGCCCCAACGCCTGTCCCATGGAGATAAACCGCCTTTCCCAGCTCCGCGGGAGGGCTTACGAGAACATGCTTGCCATAGCCACCTGCAACTACCCCGAGGGGCAGCCCGACTGCAACGGGCATTCCACCCTTTTCGACGGAGTGGCGTATCTGCCGGACGGGGACGCTTCGCGCGATACCTGCGTTTTCGAGGCCGGCGGGGAGCCCGGAGTCTATATCGGCGCTCTCGACCTTGACACGCTCCGCACATATAGGAAGACGGAGGTGCACGGCAACGCATACCGCAGGCCGGAGCTTTACGGTCAGCTCGTTAACGAGAGGGTCGAAGAGCCCTTTTTGCGCCGCGACCGCAGGCGGTAAAGCCGCGCATATGCGTTGACATGAGCTCGGATTCGTTATAGAATATCAGCATCATGAAGCTATTCAAACGCACAGGCGAAATAAATATGCTCGAAGGCCCCCTGCTCGGCAAGGTGGTCATGTTCGCCGTGCCCCTTATAATCACCAACGCGCTGCAGGTATTCTATAACGCCGCGGACATGATAATCGCCGGAATGTCGAACGTCGAAGGCGCGATAGGCTCCATAGGCACCACGACGGCGATGATAAACCTGATACTCAACATATTCATGGGCTTCTCGGTCGGCACGAACGTGGTCGTAGCGCGCAATATAGGCAAGAACGATCCCGAGGCGGTCAGCGCTTCGGTGCACTCGTCGCTCATCGTGGGTCTGCTGACGGGCCTCGTCTGCATGGCGGTCGGCCTTATTATAAGCCATCCCGTGCTCAGGATGCTGGGCGACGAGGGAAGCATACTGGAGCTTGCGACGCTCTACACCCGCATATACTTCACGGGCGTGCCGTTCATAGCGCTTTCGAATTACCTGATAGCCATTTTCCGCGCCAAGGGCGACACGGCGACCCCCCTCAAGGTGCTCTCGCTGACGGGGCTTCTGAACGTGGGCATGAACCTCTTCTTCGTGCTCGTATGCGGCATGAGCGTGGACGGCGTCGCCTGGGCGACCGTTATCGCAAACGTCGCCTCCACCCTGCTCCTCGGGCTCAAGCTGATGCGGGACAGGGGCGTGTGCCGTCTGGAGCTTAAAAAGCTCCGCCTTGAAAAGAACGCCGTCAAGGAGATAATCCGCGACGGTCTGCCCGCGGGCGTGCAGGGAGCGCTTTTCTCGCTCTCGAATATGCTGATACAGTCCACCATAATAGGCTTCAACAACCGTCTCTGCCCCGGCGGGAGCGACATCATCGACGGCAATGCCGCGGCGTCCAACCTCGAGGGCTTCGCCTACGTTGCGACCAACTCCGTCTATCAGGCCTCCGTCACTTTCACGAGCCAGAATTTCGGCGCGGGCAAATACAGGCGCATTGGCAAGGTCATGAAGAGCTGCTATTTCGTGACGGGCATGATCGCGGTCCTTGCGGCGGCGATACTGCTGATCTTCCACAAGCCGCTTTTGGGGCTTTACAGCCTCGCCCCGCTTGCCGAGCAGACGGCGATGATGCGTATGAAGCTGATGCTCATCCCCTATTTCACGCTCGCGTTCATGGAGGTCGGCTCAGGCGTATTGAGGGGCCTCGGAAGAAGCACCACCTCGACGCTCATTTCGCTCATAGGCTCCTGCGTTTTCCGCCTCATATGGATATGGACGGTAGTGCCCATGGTGGGCGAGCTCTGGATAGTCTATCTCTCATACCCCATCAGCTGGACGCTCACCGCCATCACGCACTTCACCTTCTCCGAGACTATAAGGAGAAGATACGTTAAAAAGGCGGAGGCGCTGCAGTGCGGCTCTTAATTCGGTTGATGCCGAACGGTGCGGCAAAAGCTTATTCAAAAAAAACGATCCCTCAGCCGCATACGCGTCAGCTCCCTTTACGCAAGGGAGCCTTTTTATGCAAAAGCCCGAAGGTACTTACGCCTCCGGGCTTACCGATTTATTCTTCCTTCAGTTTAGGTATACACGTTTCAAATCTGATCTGCACGCGGTTTTCCGGAAAGCTCTCCGGAACGAGAGCCAAGTGATTCGAAAATCGGACGGAAAAGTCCCCGCAGACCTTATATTCCCCGCTCATCCTTTCAAGCTCTGCAATGCGTTCAAGCTTGCACAGCTCATCATACAGCTTCTTATTGAACCGCTTTGCGAATGCTTTTCGTCTCCTGTATGCCGGAGGATGCCATACCTTTGACGGCTCGCCGCCACGGATCGAGCCGACGGCATAGAACCAGCCGTCTATCGGCATAGGATCCTCATCCTCGCCATAGCTTGACACCTCGACTACGGAAAGCATATCGTCAATGCCGCAGGAGGCAAAGAACTCCCTGACCTCCTCCGGAAAATCCGGAGCGTGCTTTATGTAAGCCCGGCAGATATCGCAACCGCAGTCGTATGGCTCGGGATGATTGCGGTAGTATTCCCGAGTGGCTTCGGCGTCGATATTCACCGTGCAATTCCTGATCTCAAGCCTCATTTTGCCTTTCTTTCCGCGAGCGTCAGGGCGTTGACCAGCAGGCCCGCCCTCGTCATGGGGCCTACGCCGCCGGGAACGGGGGTGATCATGGAGGCCTTGGGCTCGACCTCGTCAAACGCGACGTCGCCGACGGGGCGGCCGTCGATATAGTTCATGCCTACGTCGATGACCACGGCGCCATCCTTGACCATATCGCCGGTGACGAAGCGGGGCCTGCCGACGGCGACTATGAGCACGTCAGCGCGCTTCGTATGCTCCGCGATATCGCGGGTCTTGCTGTGGCAGACGGTGACGGTCGCGTCGTTTAAGAGGAGCTGTATCGCCATGGGCTTGCCCACGATATTGCTCCTGCCCACGACCACGCAGTGCTTGCCCGCGACGTCCACGCCGCTTTCCCTGAGCATTCGCATGACTGCGGCGGGAGTGCAGGCGGCGACGTCGTAATCGTCGCTGTCTATGCGGGCGGAGAAGCCGTCGACGTCCTTATCGGGGGCTATCGCGGCCAATACCTTCTTGGTGGAGATATGCTCCGGCAGCGGGAGCTGACAGAGTATCGCGCGGACGTCCTCGTCCTCGTTGAGCCTTTCGATGAGACGCAGGAGCTTTTCCTCCGTGGTGGATTCGGAGAGCGTGATGACCGTGGGGATTATGCCCGCCGCTTCGCAGTCGGCGGCCTTCATCGAGACGAGCTTCCTCGATACCGCGTCGCTGCCCACCACGATGAGGGTCATATTGGGCCTCGCCGCCTCGCCGTATTCGCGGACGAGCGCCTCGGAGCCTGCCGCGACCTCCTCCTTGACCTTCTGAGCTATTGCTTTTCCGTCGATCAAAACTGCCATAATTATTCCTGCTTTCCTTTATATTAGTTGAAGAATTCGTAAGCCGAGCGGAAGAGGCCCATATCGAATACGCCGGGGACGTTCCTGTAGAGCCCCGCGCCTATCCTTTCCGCATGGCCCATCTTGCCGAACACGCGCCCATCGGGTGAGCAGACGCCCTCGACGGCTCCGTACGAGCCGTTGGGATTGTGATCGGAGAGCATAGTTGGCTCGCCTTCGGGATCGACGTAGCGTGTGATGATCTGACCGGAGGCCGCGAGCTCCTTCAATACGGACTCGGGAGCCACGAAACGGCCCTCGCCGTGGGAGATGGGCACGCAGTAGATCTCGCCCGGACGAACGTTCCTGAGCCAAGGCGAGGCGTTGGTCTCGACCCTGACCCGGACTATGCGCGACATATGCCTGCCGATCACGTTATGGGTGAGCGCGGGCATATCCGCCGAGGGCTCGACGAATTTGCCGTAAGGCAGGAGCCCCGTGCGAAGGAGCGCCTGGAAGCCGTTGCAGATGCCGCCCGCAAGGCCGCCTCTGGAGAGCATTCCCTCGACCGCCCTGCGGCAATTCTCATTACGCAGGAAGGCGGCGATGAATTTGCCGGAGCCGTCGGGCTCGTCGCCGTTGGAGAAGCCGCCGGGGATGAAGAGAGTCTCGGCGGAATCGACCGCTTTAACAAAATCGCCTATGGAATCCGTGAGCGATGCCTCCGAGCCCGTGCGGATTATCACGGTATCGGCCTCGAAGCCCGCCTCGCGGAAGCGGCGCAGGGTCTCGTATTCGCAGTTGGTGCCGGGGAAAACGGGCACGACCGCCTTGGGCCGCGCGGTCTTGACGCCGAAGGGCTTTACGTAAGCGCGGTCGGCGCAGTCAAGCTCCGTCATCGGGCCGTTATCGCATTTTACGGGGAACACGGGCTCGAGCACGGAATCATACGCCTCGAGTACGTCCGCGAGCGGAACGGGCTCGGTATCGGAGTGCTTGATCTCGAGCTCGGCGAGCCTTATCTCGGGCTTATCGAGCGTTATGCCCATGAGCTCGCATTCGGCCCATTCATCCTCCAGGCTCAGATCGTTCTTCACTTCGATTATTACGGAGCCGAATTCCGGGCGGAAGATATCGTCGGTGAAGAGCTTTACGCCAATACCGTTGCCAAGAGACATCTTGATGAGCGCCTCTGCCGCGCCGTTCCTTCCGGGAACGTAAGCGGCGGTGATCACGCCGAGCTTAATAAACTCGTTTACAGCATTACAGAGAGTGCGGTATTTTTTGCCGGATATCCTGCCGCGCTCGTCCTTTTTGACCGAGAGGCGGTAAACGCGGCTGCCCGCCTTTTTGAATTCGGGGGAGATCACGTTCTTCACGCTGCCGACCGCCGCCGCGAAGGATATGAGCGTGGGCGGGACGTGTATGGACTCGAAGCTGCCGCTCATGGAGTCCTTGCCGCCTATCGCCGCGGAGTTGAAATCTATCTGCGCGTCGAGCGCGCCGAGCAGCGCCGCCAGGGGCTTGCCCCACGCCGTGACGCTCTTGAGCTTTTCAAAATACTCCTGGAAGCTCATCCAGCACTCGTTCATGTCCGCTCCGGCAGCCGCGAGCTTCGCGTAGGACTGCGCGACGGCCATATAGGAGCCCCAATAGGGGGAAGCCTCGGAAATATAGGGATCGAAGCCGTAGCTCATGAACGAGCAGGTCTCGGTATTGCCGTCCGCAACGGGTATCTTCGCCGCCATTGCCTGAGTGGGAGTGAGCTGCTTCCTGCCGCCGAAGGGCATGAGCACGGTGTTCGCGCCGACGGTGGAATCGAAGGTCTCCGCCAAGCCCCTCTGCGAGCAGACGTTGAGATCGGAGGCGACGGCAAGGAGCTTTTCGCGGAAGGAGCCGGTGAGCGCCACGGGCTCGTACTCCCTCTGCTTTTCCACGCGGACGGAGGTATGCTTCGCCGCGCCGTTGGTGTCGATGAATTCCCTTGAGATATCGACCGCCTTCTGACCCTTGAAGTACATAGTGAGGCGCGCGTCGTCGGTGACGGAAGCGACCTTGGTCGCCTCTATGCCCTCTGCCGCACAGAGCGCGATGAAGGCTTCGGTATCCTTGGCCTCTACCACGACCGCCATGCGCTCCTGAGATTCGGATATGGCAAGCTCGGTGGAATCAAGACCCATGTATTTTTTGGGGACCTTGTCAAGATCTATAAGGAGGCCGTCCGCCAGCTCGCCTATGGCTACGGAAACGCCGCCCGCGCCGAAATCGTTGCAGCGCTTTATCATGCGGGAGGCCTTGGGGTTCCTGAAGAGCCTCTGCAGCTTCCTTTCCTCGGGCGCGTTGCCCTTCTGCACCTCGGCTCCGCAGAGCTCGAGCGAGGACACGGTGTGCGCCTTGGAAGCGCCCGTCGCGCCGCCGCAGCCGTCGCGGCCCGTTCTGCCGCCCATAAGTATCACGGAATCACCCGCAGCGGGCTCCTCGCGCCGCACGTTCGCCTGAGGCGCGGCGGCAATGACCGCGCCGACCTCCATGCGCTTTGCGGCGTAGCCTTCGTGATAGATCTCGTTCACGAGGCCGGTGGCGAGGCCAATCTGATTGCCGTAGGAGGAGAAGCCGGCAGCCGCCTCCTTGACTATGCGCCTCTGCGGGAGCTTGCCGGGGATGGTCTCGGAAACGGGACGGGTGGGATCCGCGGCGCCGGTGATGCGCATGGACTGATAAACGTAACCCCTGCCGGAGAGCGGGTCGCGGATGGCTCCGCCGACACAGGTCGCGGCGCCGCCGAAGGGCTCTATCTCGGTCGGGTGATTGTGAGTTTCGTTCTTGAAGAGCAGGAGCCAGGGCTCCTCCTCGCCGTTGTGATCGACGCCGATCCTGACGGTGCAGGCGTTGATCTCCTTGGAATCGTCGAGGCTTCTGAGCCTGCGGGTGATCTTTTTATGATACTTCGCGCCAATAGTCGCAATATCCATGAGGCAGACGGGCTTATTATCCCCCACCTCCTCGCGCAGCTTCAGATACCGCTCGTAGGCCGCCCTGACGTCCTCGTCCTCGAACTCCACGCTGTCAAGATGAGTATTGAAGGTGGTGTGGCGGCAGTGATCCGACCAATAGGTATCGAGCACCTTTATCTCGGTGACGGAGGGATCGCGCCCCTCGCCGCGGAAATAATCGCGGCAGCAGACGGCGTCGGCAAGGTCCATCGCAAGCCCCATATCGGCTATGAGCTTTTCAAGGCCGCTCTCGTCGAGCCCCGTGAAGCCCTCGATGAACTCCACCCTGTCGGGCTCGTCATAGGTCTGCGCAAGGCTTTCGTATTCCTCGAGCCTGCCCTCGCGGCTGTCGACGGGGTTTATGAGGCGCGCCTTGACTGCGGCGGCGTCCCTTTCGGTAAGGCTGCCGTAGAGCAGATACACCCTCGCCGTGCGGACTACGGGAGGCTTGCCCTCTCCGCTGCCGAGGCTGATGAGCCTTATGCTCTGCTGCGCCGCGTCCGCGCACTGATCGTACTGACCGGGCAGATACTCCGCGGCAAAGGCGATATCGGCGTCCCCGGGAAGCTCATAGAGCACTTCCTCGGTGCGAACGTCCGAAAACACGCCCGGGACCGCCTTTTTGAAGGTCTCCTTCGATACGTTCTCAACGTCGTAGCGGCGGAGCACCCTGACTTTTTTAAGACCCTTTACGCCGAGCAGCGAAACAAAGTCCGCCTTTAACGCCTCGCCCTCGTGGGAGAATTCGCTTTTTCTTTCCGTATATACCCTGAATACCATAACCCCTCCTTACTCCGCCAAGGCGTCGAGCGCCGTCCTGCCGACGTCGCGGCGGTAGAACATATTTTCAAAGCTGACCTTGTTGACCTGCGAATAGGCTTCCGCGACCGCCTCTTCAAGCGTATCGGCCACCGAGACGACGTTTATCACCCTGCCGCCCGCGGTGACGAAGCCCTCCTCCGTCCTTTTGGTGCCCGCGTGGACGATCTGCGTGCCTTCGTCGGGCGTATCGATCGAAATGGGCAGCCCCTTCTTATAGCTGCCGGGATAGCCGCCGGAAACGAGCACGACGTTCGCCGCCGCCTTGTTCGAGAAGCGCACGGGAGTTTCTTTGAGAGTGCCGTTTTCGCAGGCGAGCATGGCGTCCAAAAGGCTCGTTTCCATGAGCGGGAGCACCGTCTGCGCCTCCGGATCGCCGAAACGGCAGTTGTACTCGATCACCTTGGGGCCGTCCTTAGTCAGCATCAGGCCGAAATAGAGACAGCCGGAGAACGGGCAGCCCTCGGCCTCCATAGCGCGTATGGTGGGCAGGAATATGCGCTCCATGCACTCCTCCGCCACAGCCTCGGTATAGAAGGGATTGGGCGCGATCACGCCCATGCCGCCTGTGTTCGGCCCGACGCCGCCTTCGAACGCGGTCTTGTGATCCATCGAGGATACCATGGGGACTATCGTTTTGCCGTCGGTGAAGCTCAGCACGGATACCTCCGGGCCTTCGAGGAATTCCTCGACGAGCACGCGGTCGCCGCTCGCGCCGAAGAGCCTGTTTTCCATAAGCTCGCGGCACGCGTCCTCCGCCTCCTCACGGGTGCGGCAGATGAATACGCCCTTGCCCAAGGCCAGACCGTCCGCCTTTACGACCAGCGGGAGCTCCGCGTTTGAAACGAAGCCGAGCGCGGCTTCGAGCGAATCGAAGCGCTCCGCACGCGCCGTGGGTATCCCGTATTTCTTCATAAGCTCCTTGGAGAATATCTTGCTGGCCTCTATCCTTGCGGCCGCCGCAGAAGGCCCGAAGCAGGGCACGCCCATCGCGCGGAGCCTGTCGGCAAGCCCCATGGCAAGAGGATCGTCCGGAGTGACGACCGCAAAATCAACCGGATATTCGCCCGCGAACGCGCAGACGCCGTCAAGGTCAGTCGCCTTTATCGGGAAGCACTCGGCAAATTCCTCCATGCCTCCGTTGCCGGGCAGAGCGTAGAGCCTTTCGACCCTCGGATCGCCCGCCAAAAGCTTTGCAATGCCGTATTCGCGTCCGCCGCCGCCGATCACCATTATATTCATATCGAGCCTTTCCGGAAGCATTTCTCTTCGCTTCCCCGTTCGTGTCTTTGGTCTGCCGTCGTGCCGCCCCCCGCGGGGGGCTTTTTGACTTCGTGAGGGTTTGGGATCAATGGTGGAAGAGCCTTATGCCGTTCATCACCATAGTGATCCCCAGGCGGTCGCACTCGTCTATTACCTCTTGGTCGCGCTTGGAGCCGCCGGCCTGGACTATATAGCGAACGCCGCTCTTCGCCGCCCTCGTGATATTATCGGAGAAGGGGAAGAAGGCATCAGAGGCAAGGGCTATCCCCTGCCTGCCCGCGAGGAACTCCCGCTTCTCTTCGCGGGTGAGCTCCTCGGGCTTCTCGGAGAAGAAGCGCTGCCATTCGCCCTCTGCCAACACGTCCTCCGAATGATCGGAGATATAGCAGTCGATGCAGTTGTCGCGGTCGGGGCGGCCTATGCCCTCGCGGAAGGGAAGGCCCAGAACCTTCTCATGCTCGCGCAGGAGCCAGTTGTCCGCCTTGTCCCCCGCGAGCCTCGTGCAGTGTATCCTCGACTGCTGACCCGCGCCGACGCCTATAGCCTGCCCGTCGTACGCATAGCATACGGAGTTGGACTGGGTATACTTGAGGGTTATCATGGCGACTATGAGGTCGCGCACGGCGGATGCGGGCAGCTCCTTGTTCTCGGTGACTATATTCGTGAGCACGGAAGCGTCGAGCTTCGCGTCGTTGCGCTTCTGGGTGAAGCGGACGCCGAAAACCTCCTTGTTCTCGCTTTCGGAGGCCTCGTAACCGGGATCCATCTTTATCACGCAGTATTTGCCGCCCTTTTTGGTGCGCAGGAGCTCCAGCGCTTCCTCGTCGTAATCGGGGGCGATGACGCCGTCGGAGACCTCGGGCTTTATCACCCTCGCGGTGGTAAGATCGCATTTATCGGAGAGCGCTATAAAATCGCCGAAGCTCGACATGCGGTCGGCTCCCCTCGCCCTTGCATAAGCGCAGGCGAGCGGGGACTCGTTGATATCCTCTATATCGCCGACGAAGAGCTTCTTCTTCATCACGTCGGAAAGCGGAGTGCCGACGGCGGCGCCTGCCGGGCTGACGTGCTTGAAGGACGCCGCGGCGGGCATGCCGGCCGCCGCGCGCAGCTCACGGACGAGCTGCCAGGAATTGAAGGCGTCGAGGAAATTAATGTAGCCGGGATTGCCGTTGAGCACCTCAAAGGGGAGCTCGCTCCCGTCGGGCATGGAGAGGCTTGCCGGGTCCTGATTGGGATTGCAGCCGTATTTTAACTTGAGCTCTTTCATTGCGTTCACCTTTCCTTTTTGCCTTATTCGTTCTTGTTTATGAGCCTGTCGGTGTATTCCATGGTGACGGGATCCACGAAACGGACGTAGAGCGCGACCTTGTTGTCCTCGTTGATGCCGTTCCAGACCTTATCGGTGAATTCGTCGATATCCTCGACAGCCTCCACCTCCCAGGGCTCGCCGGAGAAAGTCTTCAGGACCTCCGTGCCGCCCATGTAAGTATGGATATAGTGGGCCACGCCGGGCTGCGCCTCATAGCGGTAGAAATACCTGCTGCAAACGCTGCCTGCGCTGTCGCCCGCCTTGAGCACGGAAAGCTCGAACGAGGGGACGCCGTCCTCCACCGTTACGAGGCCGCTTATGCGCGCCGTGAAATGGGGAGGATCGGGCTCGAAGCAGCGGGTGGCGAGAGCGGACTCGAACGTGCCGCCCAGAACGAGCGCGTCGTAAACGGTCTCGGTCTGGTCGCCGTTGGTGACTATTATCCTGTTCCCGAGCACCCTGAGCGGAGAATAGACGATGAGCTCCGCGTGCTCCGGATCCTTATCCGCCGTATATTTGATAGCCAGATCGTCGCCCATGCGGACGAACCTGCGGGCGCGGCTGGAGGCCGACCTGCCCATTATGAAATAGGCGATGGCGATCCTGCCGCCGGGGGTCATGCCCAGTATTATTCCGCGGCCGGAATACTGCTGTGTGCGAAGGAGGGGGTATAATTCGTTCATATTCATTCTCCTTGTTCGGATATGTCCTTTATCGAGAGCCTTTGGGCAAGCATTTCCGCGGCCTGAGGCAGGAGCTTCCATTCCGCCTGCTCCATCACGCGGCGCTGAAGTATTTCGGGAGTGTCGCCCTCCTCTATGCAGACGGCCTTCTGCAAAAGTATGGGGCCTGCGTCCGCCTCGGCGGTGACTATATGCACCGTCGCGCCCGTGACCTTGACGCCACGGGCAAGCGCCGCCTCGTGCACCCTGAGGCCGTAAAAGCCCTTGCCGCAGAAGGAGGGGATGAGCGAGGGATGCACGTTTATTATGCGGCCCTGCCAGCGGTCGATGAAGCCCGCCGAGAGTATCCGCAGAAAGCCCGCGAGGATTATCATTTCAATGCCGCGGGCGGTGAGCTCAGCTTCAAGCTCCGCCTCGAAATCCGGACCGTTGGGGATGAAAAGCCCCGGTATCCCGGCGTTTTCCGCCCTTGTGAGCGCGTAAGCGCCGGGGCGGTTGGACACGACGAGCTCAAGCCCGACGCTCGGCAGCTCGCCACGGGCGGAAGCGTCTATGAGCGCCTGCAGATTCGTGCCGCCCCCGGAAACGAGAACGGCGGTATTCACGCTCAGCATACGACGATACCCTCGTCGGAAGCGATGACCTCGCCGACGGCATAGGCGTCGACGCCCGCCGCCTTGAGGACCTCGACCGCCCTTTCCGCCTGATTGGCGGGAACGGTCGCGACCATGCCCACGCCCATATTGAAAGTGTTGAACATATCGCGCTCGGGGATATTGCCGCGCTCGGCGATGAGGCGGAAAATGGGCAGCACGCGCACCTTCGCCTTTTCGACCCTTGCGGTCAGCCCCTTGGGGATAGCCCTGGGGATGTTTTCAAAGAAGCCGCCGCCGGTGATATGCGCGAGGGAGTGCACCTCCACAGCGCTGCGCAGCGCCTGAACGGGCTTGACGTAGAGCCTTGTGGGAGTCAGGAGCGCCTCGCCCAGCTTCATGCCGAGCTCGGGAACGTACTCGAAAAGCTCCTCGCCCTCGACGTCGAATATCTTCCTTACCAGAGAGAAGCCGTTGGAATGCACGCCGGAGGAGGGCATGGCAATTATGACGTCGCCCGCGCGGACGTTATCGTTGCTCATGAGCTCGGACTTTTCAACCACGCCCACGGAGAAGCCGGCAAGATCGTATTCGTTTTCGGGATAGAAGCCGGGCATTTCCGCGGTCTCGCCGCCGATAAGCGCACAGCCGGACTCGCAGCAGCCGTCGGCGACGCCCTTGACGATCTGCTCTATCCTTTCGGGGACGAGCTTGCCCGTGGCGATGTAATCCAGGAAGAATATGGGCTTGGCGCCGCTGCATACGACGTCGTTAACGCACATGGCGACACAGTCGATCCCGATGGTATCGTGCTTGTCCATGCGGAAGGCGAGCTTCAATTTTGTGCCGACTCCGTCCGTGCCGGATATGAGGACGGGCTCCTTATAGCCCATGAGCTCGAATGCGCCGCCGAAGCCTCCGAGCTCCGAGGCGGTGCCCGCGATGTTGGTCCTGGCGACGTGATCCTTTATCCTCCTGACCGCCTCGTAACCGGCGGTGATATCGACGCCCGCGTCCGCGTAGCTCTTGCTGCTGCTCTTCATGCTGTTCACTCCTTTACCGTTCTTTATGAATTGAGTTTCCTGTCCTTTTCGGCCACCGCTTCCGCCATGAGCTCCTTCTCATGCGCAAGACGCCCGGCAAGCTCCGGCTCGCCCAGAGCCAGTATCCTTGCGGCGAGCCACGCGGCGTTTGCTCCGCCGTCGATGGCGACCGTGGCGACCGGTATGCCGGAGGGCATCTGCACCGTGGAAAGCAGCGCGTCCATGCCGCCCAGATCGGGGGACTTTATGGGCACGCCGATCACGGGAAGGCAGGTCTGCGCGGCTATGACGCCCGCAAGATGCGCCGCCTTGCCAGCGAAGGCGATGATGACGCCGAAGCCCTCGTCGCGGGCGGAGGAGGCGAACGCCGCGGTCCTTTCGGGAGTGCGGTGCGCGCTCATTATATGCGCCTCGTAAGGCATCTCGAGTTTTTTCAGTACCGATATGGCTTTTTCTGCAATGGGAAGATCGCTGTCGCTTCCCAGTATGAGAGCGGTTTTCTTCATATTTCTCCGTTTCCCCGCGATGCGGAAGTAATAGTTTTGTCAGTATTCCGGGAGCGGTCACAAACATTTGACCATGATATCACTAAGGCATACCCTATTGGTAATACCTTTGATGAAATAATACCATAAAACCAAGCAAAAGTAAAGAGCGGGCGGGCGCTTTGCCGATGTATATTTGTTTCCGGCTGCAGCCGTTTTTTCCGCTTTTGCGGTTGCCCGGAGCGCCACCTCCATGATATAATAAGGGGCGAGAACGATTTGGGAAAGGAAAGGCGATATGGCGCTTTACAAGCTTATAAGGAGCCGGAGAAAGACCATTGCGATCACCGTCGGACGCGACGGCACGGCGGCCGTCCGGGCGCCTCTGCATGCCTCGAAGGCCCAAATAGACAAGGCGATTCGCGACGCGGCGCCGTGGATAGAAAAGCAGCGCGCGAAGATGGAGGCGGAAGCCCGCCGCGCCGAGGCCGCGGGAGCGCTCGGCGAAGACGAATTGAAGGCGCTTTCGAAGGCTATGAAGACCGCGCTCGCGGTAAAGCTCCCCGTTTTCGCCGCCCGGGTCGGGGTCGCCTACGGGCGGGTCACGGTGCGCTGTCAGCGCTCGAAATGGGGAAGCTGCTCCGCAAAGGGGAACCTCAATTTCAACTGTCTTCTTATGCTCGCGCCCGAGGCCGTGCTCGACTACGTGATAGTGCACGAGCTCTGCCACAGGAAGCATATGGATCATTCAAAGGAGTTCTGGGCGGAAGTGGAGCGCGCCTGCCCGGGATACAAGGCGCAGAAGAAATGGCTGAAGGACAACGGCGGAACGCTCATGAGGAGGGCGAATGGATAACGGTATTGTATTCTATGATACGAGCGATCTTAAAGACGGAGAGATAATGCTCCGCCTCGTGCGGACGGCCGGGGCGCAGCCCGAAAAAAGGTGGCTGCCCGCCTATTATTTCGATATCTGCCTTGAGGACGGCGCCAGAATAGGCGCATGCGATCTGCGTATAGGGCATAACGACAAAACCTATATAGGCGGCAATATCGGCTACGGAGTGGACGAGGCTTACCGCGGGCACGGGTACGCCGCAAGGGCCTGCAGGCTGCTTTTCCGCCTTGCCCGAAAGCACGGCATGGATCGCCTTTATATCACCTGCGATCCGGATAACGCAGCCTCCGCCAAGACCTGCCTGAACGCGGGCGGGAGGTTCATAGAGACCGCCGATATACCCGAGGACAACGAGCTTTATGCCGAGGGCAAGCGCAAGGCCGCCGTTTACCTATTCGAGCTCGGGAAAAGGAGCGCGGAGGAGCTTGAGGCGCTCTTTGAAAAATACTGCAAAAAGCTGAGGATAAGCCCTCAGTGGGACGTCAAGCTCGAGCTCATCGACGATCCCGGCTGGCGCAAGACGGGCGATTTCAAGATTGACTGCGACGACCGCAAGGCGATACTGATGCTGAACGCGGCGAACCCCAAGCGGCAGAATCTCGAGGAGGTAATAGTCCACGAGCTGATGCACATAAAGCTTTACCCGCTTGATCAGGTGACGGAATCGCTGATCACGGCGAGCTTTGCGGAGGGCTCGAAGGAGAGCGAATTCGCATACACGCAGTTCTTTTCCGCCCTCGAGCAGACCGTGGAGGAGCTGACGAAATGCTTCCTCTTCGAGTTCGGCGAGGACAGGGAGCTCTCGTTCGGCCGGTGCGCGGCGGGAAAGTCCTTCGACGAGCTTTACAACGGGCTCAAAAATCTTGAATAAGCGCCGGGATTTATTGACAATCCCGCGATATGCTGATATAGTAATACCATTATAACATAAGGAGTTTTCATAATGCTCAAGGACGGAAGGATACTGGTCGGTAAGGGCAGGACCGAATGCTTTATACTCCCCTCTATGGCTAACCGCCACGGGCTCATAGCCGGCGCGACAGGCACGGGCAAGACCATCACGCTCAAGGTGATGGCGGAGTCCTTCTCCGATCTGGGCGTGCCCGTTTTCCTGGCGGACGTCAAGGGCGACCTTGCGGGCTGTGTGAAGCCCGGCGATTTTTCCGCTATAGAAAAGCGCGTGATAAGCCTCGGCATGGATGCCGAGAGCTTCCCTATGAAGCGCTTCCCGGTCAGGTTCTGGGACGTTTTCGGCGAGGGCGGACACCCTGTGAGGACTACCGTTTCCGAGATGGGGCCGACTCTTCTCGCGCGGCTTTTGGGGCTCACGGAGGTGCAGACGGGCGTGCTCGCGATAGTCTTCCGCGTTGCGGACGACAAGGGCTGGCTGCTTGAGGATCTCAAGGATCTGCGGTCGATGGTCGCCTACTGCTCCGAGCATTCCGGCGAAATACTCAACGAATACGGGAATATCTCCAAGCAGTCCGCGGGAGCCGTGCAGCGCGCTCTGCTGCAGCTCGAGGACGCGGGCGGCGACATATTCTTCGGCGAGCCCGCGATTGAGCTCTCCGACTGGATGCAGCGCAACGAGGACGGGCGCGGATACATAAACGTTTTCCACTGCGCGAGGCTTTACCGCTCTCCCCTGCTCTACTCGACCTTCATGCTCTGGCTCCTTGCGGAGCTCTTCGAGGAGCTGCCCGAGGTGGGCGACCTTGAAAAGCCCAAGCTCGTGTTCTTCTTCGACGAGGCGCATCTGCTCTTCAACGATTCCACGAAGGCCCTGCGCGACAATATCGAGCAGGTCGTGAAGCTCATCCGCTCCAAGGGCGTCGGCGTCTATTTCATCACTCAGCAGCCCTCCGACGTGCCCGATCCCGTTCTTGCTCAGCTCGGCAACCGCGTGCAGCACGCGCTCCGCGCCTACACCCCCTCCGAGCAGAGGGCGATAAGGGCCGCGGCGCAGACCTTCCGCACGAATCCCGAATTCGATACCGAGGAGGCGATAACCTCGCTTGGCACGGGCGAAGCGGTCGTGAGCTTTTTGGATGAGAAGGGCAGGCCCAATATCTGCGAGCGCGTGACGGTGCTCCCGCCGCAGTCCATGATGGGCGCCATCGACGACGAGCGCCGCAGGGCGGAGATAGAGGCGGACGAGCTCAACGGCAAATACGATACGACCGTGGACAACGAATCCGCCTATGAGATAATCAACGCCGACCGCGCCGAGCAGCAGAAGAAGGCCGAGGAGGAGGCCAAGGCCCTCGAGGAGCGTAAGGCCAGGGAAAAGGCCGAGAAGGAGAAGGCGAAAAAGAAGGCCGCGAGGAAGAAGAACTCGACTCTCGGTAAGGTCGCCAACTCCACCATCAGCTCGATAGGCAGGGAGCTCGGAAGGTCCATTTTCCGCGGCATACTGAGCATTTTCAAGAAATAAGACAGGTTTTTCAAAAGGGAGGGATGCACGATCCCCAAGGCATTGACGATCGTTTTAGCCGTGCTCGCGGGCTGCGGGCTGCTCGCCGCCGCAGGAGCCGCGCTTTACCGCGCTCTTAAGCACAGGCATTATAAGGATACGCAGTACCACAAGGTGACGGGCAACACCCGCCGCGACCTCATAAACGACGTATCCAAGCAGAGCGAATACCTCATATACTCGGCCCTGAGGAGCTATGAGGAAAGCGGCGCGAGGTTCCTTTTCAACACCTACATACCCAAGGCGAAAGGCGGCACGACGGAGATAGACGTGCTGATGATAACCAACAGGGGCATATTCGTGTTCGAGAGCAAGAGCCGCTACGGCTGGATAGAGGGCTCGGACACGGAGAAGGAGTGGTCGCAGTTCCTCTTCCGCAAGGACGGCACTCTTATACGGAACAGGATCTACAACCCCGTGCGCCAGAACCACGGGCATATCGCACATCTGAGGAAGCTCATCGGCGGCGACGTGAAGATGTGGTCGGTCATCGTGTTCTCCGACAAGACCGACATAGACAGGATAAAGGTGAGCTACCCCGACACCTACGTCACGAAGGAATGCGATCTTGCGAAGGTGGTCGGCAACATATTCTGGAACGCCAAGCGCAATATCACCGAGCGCGATATCACGAGCATCTATTTCAAGCTCTATCAGTACGCGAAGGTCTCCGACAGCGAAAAGGAAAAGCATATAGAGGACATAAAGCACAGATACCTTTCCGGAAAGAAGCTGAAAGGCAAGAAAAAGGTCAAATAACAGCATTCAAAAAGCTGCCCTGCATATCCGGGCAGCTTTTTTTTGCGACCTTGGGTCGGGCTTTGTCTTCAGCATTACAATGCTTTTGCGGGAACGCCTTCGGGCCCCGCGTCAATACGTTACATCGCTGACGGCGAGGAGCAGAACGGCGGCGGATATAAACAGCGCTTCGCAGACGAGCAGTACGACGCCCGTTACGCGGGGCGCTTTTTCCTTCAGTATCGCACGGAGCACGGCATAAAGCCCCACGCCCAGCGCCGTGCCGGCGGTATTGAGTAGGATATCGGTGATATCCGCGGCGCCTATGCGGAAAGCATACTGGAAAGCCTCGAAAAAGAGGCTGATGAGGAAGCCGACCGCAACAGCGCCCCACGCGCGGCGGGGCCTGCCGAGCGCGGATAGGAGCATGCCGAGGGGCACGAACGCGATAAGATTGAATACGAGCTCCTTTACGGCTTCACGCGGGTTGCCGAGCATCGCCCCGAAGGGCACGAGGTTTATCGGGCTCCTGTATCCGTTCAGATCAAATATCAGCTCACGCGGCGGCAGGAACTTAAAGAGTATCGCCCACGCGAGCAGTAAAAGATACAGCACGAGGGCGATTATCACGACGGTATTGTTCTTTTTGTTCATCGGCATGACCTCCCGGGTATGTGTGTTAACTATATTAGCACACATAACGCCCGTTGTCAATCCCCGTTTTCGACCGTGAGGTTATTGACCCATTTCCTGCGCTTGATGAACGCATAGCCGACGAGGCATTTGAGTATATCGAGCGCGCGCACTATTATGAACATGGGCACGATGGGTATCGAGGTAAAGCGCGATATGACGAAGGCGACCGGGACGCAGATGGTCCAGACGAAGCCGCTGTCGAACAGGAATGTGATGAAGGTCTTGCCTCCCGAGCGGAGCGTGAAATAGCTCGCGTTGGTATAGGCGTCGACGGGCATCATGCAGGCTCCGACGAGCAGCAGGTCCGTCGCCAGCTTTTTGACCTCCGGAATGGTATTGTAAAGGCGCGGGATATAGGGCGAAACGACCGCCATGACGACGCCGACGAGCGTGCAGAGCGCGACGGAAAAGCCTATGAGCTTGCGGTCCTCATCGACCGCCCTTTCAAAATCGCCTGCACCCAATAGCTGACCCACGATAATCGCGATGGTGGAGCCCATGGCGAAGAAGGCGCAGAAGAAGAGATTCGAGGCCGTGGAGGAGATGCTTATGGCGGGTATCACCTCCGGTCCCTTATACGAATAGCATTGATTCAGAGTCGTCATGCCGAGCGACCACAGAAGCTCGTTTATCATCAGCGGAAGACCGCGGATCGCCATGTTCCCCGCAAGGCGCTTCGGGATCCCGAACGAGGAGAAAAGACCCTTAAGATAAGTGAATCTGCTAAGCTTGAAATGAGGTATGAGGACCACTATGCCGCACTCGATGAACCTTGCCGTGACAGTGGCTATCGCGGCGCCGACGACGCCCAAAGCCGGGAGCCCGAGCTTGCCGAAAATGAGCACGTAATTGAGGCCGAGGTTTACGAATATGGCGATGATCCCGGCAGTCATGGGGAGCTTGGTCTCCCCCGTCTCACGCAGAGTGCCGGCGTATACCTGCATAATGGCGAAGGGAAGCATCTGAATGAGCATCACGGCAAGATACTTTTTGCCGTATGAGAGCGTGAGCGCGAGGTCGATATCCTCGGTGCTCTCATGCAGGAAAAGCATTATGAGCTGCTCGCCGAAGATCGTGAAAGCCGCCGTGAACAGCGCAAAAATGCCGAGCACGACGTAGTATTTCATGCGCACGGTATGGCGCACGCCCTCGTCGTCCCCGCTGCCGTAGAACTGCGCGGTGAATATGCCTATGCCCGATATTCCGCCGAATATGGCGAGGTTATAGACGAACATGAGCTGATTGACGATGGCGACGCCGCTCATCTGCTCCGTGCCGATGCGGCCCACCATGACGTTGTCCAGCAGACTGACGAAATTCGTTATTACGTTTTGGATCAGGATGGGTATCATGACCGTAAAGAGCTTACGGTAAAACGCCTTATCCCCTATGTACTTTTTCATGATCCTCCGGTATTATCGTTTTTTATTAAGGAAGCCGAGCCGCGGGCGTATCCTGCGCTCATAGATCGTCCATGCCGCACCGAGCGCGGCGTCGTAAAACAGAAGAGCGGCTATGAGCCCGGCAAAGAAGAGAGCTGTCATGAGCGCGCCCGTTTCCGAGAACTCCTCGAGCACAGCGTCGAGGCGGAAAACGAAGCAGATGAACGCATAGAGCAGCGCGACGGCCGCGGCAAAGAAGCCGAGCTTGAGCAGCACGCGCGGCAGCCTCCGGCGGATCCGCTCGAAAAACCCGCGGATCACCGGATAATAGCATATGAAAACGTAAAAGAACGCGCACTCCTTATCGGCGCAGAGCAACACGGACAGCACCGCCGTCACGAGCCATGTGAGCCACGCCCGCCCCCTGCCGAAATCGAAGAGCACGGGTATGAGGCAGCAGGACGCCATGAGCGGCGCGGCGTACGTGGCTATCCCCATCACTCCCCCGACGAGCATTATCACCGTGCCCAGCGCGGCAAGCACCGCGCAGAAGGTGAGCGCGAGGGTCATATTACCTATATTGTCCCTTTTCCGTTCCAAATCCGGCTCCGAGATCCCCTGTTTTTACCTGATTCTAACAAAAACGCGGCCGTATGTCAATCCCGGCCGCGCTTTGCCTGAACCATTATCGGTTATCGAGCATCAGCTTGGTTATGAGCTCGCCCACAGCCGCCGGATCCTCGATGGGAAGGCCGCTTATGAGGCGCGCGTTGGCGTAGAGTATCCTGCCGTAATCGGCAAGCTTCTCCTTATCCTCGGCAAAGAGGGCCTTCAGGCGCTCCGCGATGGGGTGCGCGGCGTTGATCTCGAGCACCTTCTCCGCCTTTATCGAGCTCTGCTCGGCTCCGGGCATACGGCCGAGGGTCTTCTCCATGGAGGCCGAGACCGGGCCTTCCGAGGCGATGCAGACGGGGTGATCCTTGAGCTTGTTGGTGAAGCGCACCGCCGAGATATCGCCGCCGACGGACTCCTTGATAAAATCGAGCATATCCTTGGCCGCCTCGTTCTCGGCCTTGAGGCTCTCCTTCTCCTCGTCGGTGCCTATATCGGCGCCCTCCGTGCAGACGTTCACGAACTCCTTGCCATCGTATTCATGCAGCATCATGAGCGCGAATTCGTCCACGTCCTCCGTGAGGAAAAGTACCTCGTAACCCTTGCCCGTGACCGCCTCGACCTGCGGCAGACGCGAGACCTGCCCGCGCGAGTCGCCCGCGGCGTAATAGATCTTATCCTGCCCATCGCGCAGGCGGGAGACGTATTCCTTCAAGGTGGTCGGCTTATCGCTCATCGAGGTGCCGAAGAGCACGAGATCCTTGAGTACCGCCTTGTGCATACCGTAATCCGCGTAGAGACCGTACTTCAGCTGAGTGCCGAAGGCCTTGAAGAACTCCTCGTACTTATCGCGCTCGTTTTCGAGCATCTTTTCAAGCTCGTCCTTTATCTTGGTTTCGAGCGCCCTTGCGATGAGCTTCAGCTGCCTGTCGTGCTGCAGCATCTCCCTTGAAATATTGAGCGAGAGATCCGCGCTGTCCACGAGGCCCCTTACGAAGCTGAAATGATCGGGCAGGAGCTCCGCGCATTTATCCATTATCAGCACGCCGTTCGAGTAGAGCTGGAGGCCCTTTTCGTAATCGCGGCTGTAGTAATTATAGGGCGCGCGGGCGGGGATGAACAGCAGCGCGACGTATTCGGAAACGCCCTCCGTTTTCTGGCGGATGACCTTCAGGGGCGCTTCGAAATCGCGGAATTTATCCTGATAGAATACGGAATACTCCTCGTCCGTGACCTCCGATTTTTCCTTCTTCCAAATGGGGATCATGCGGTTGAGAGTTTCGTCCTCACGGTATTCCTCGTATTCGGGGGCGTCGTCCGGAGAGCCCTCCCTGCGGCGGGACTTCGTGACCTCCATGCGGATGGGCCAGCGGATGTAATCGGAATACTTGGAAACGAGGCTCCTGAGCCTGTATTCCTCAAGGAATTCCGAGTATTTTTCGTCCTCAGTATCGGGCCTTAAGCGCAGGAGCACGCTCGTGCCGGGCTCGCCCGTCTCCGCCTGCTCGACGGTATAGCCGTCCACGCCGGAGGACTGCCACTTCCACGTCTCGTCCGAGCCGTAGGCGCGGCTCGTGACGGTTATGTGATCGCTCACCATGAATGCGGAATAGAAGCCGACGCCGAACTGGCCGATTATATCGACCTTCTCGCCGTCCTCGCCCGAGGCGCCCGCCTTTTTGAACTCAAACGAGCCGCTCCTTGCTATGGTGCCGAGGTTCTGCTCCAGCTCATCACGGGTCATGCCGCAGCCGTTATCGCGGATCTCGAGGGTGCGCGCCGCCTTATCGGGAATTAAGCGGATCTCGTAATCGCCCTTTTTGAGCGTAACGGAGCTGTCCGTCAGCGAACGGAAATAGAGCTTGTCGACAGCGTCGCTGGCGTTCGATATGAGCTCGCGCAGGAATATCTCCTTATGCGTATAGACGGAGTTGATCATCATATCGAGCAGCTTCTTTGATTCGGTTTTGAACTGTTTCTTTGCCATTAGTATCACCTTGCTTTATATAGAGTTGGAATTCCCCACGGGAATTCCGTAACAATTGTATACCCCTCATCCGTCGCCTTAGGGCGACACCTTCCCCGCCCGGGGGAAGGCCGATACGCACACATATATTATCACTGTTTCCGTTTAATTCAACACGGGAGGCGGAAATATATTCCGTCCCCCCGCTGCAAAAGCTCTTCACGGCTGCCCGATCGTCATTTGAACGATTTGCCGCAATGTGTGCCGCAGAAAAGGAAGCTCACAGTATCCTTATTGGGGTCGGAGCAGACAAGGAAGGAAAAGCCCAACGAAGAATCATTTTCGGGCTCTTTCGAATAGACGAGACCCCTTATATAATTTCGGCCGAATTCTTCGCTTTTCTCTTTGACCGTTCCGGAATCATAGTTCCCGCCGTGGAAATAGTTTACTCCGTGCGTAAGGAGCAGGAACAGCTCTTCTTCCTCCATGCCGCCGTGATAGCCCTCCAAGTCGGAAACGTTTACATCGAACGCAACTATAACCCTTGGATCAACTATATCGTTGTCAAAATATCCATCCACGAATTCGGCGTTTTCGGGAATGTATATGCCGTACCAATTCTCCATGTAATCACGCAGCTTTTCGGAGCATCTGCCGTTTTCGCCGGGCTGGATCCTTGTTTCCTTGTGGAAGTGGACAGTGGCACAGAAAAAACTGTTGGGAAGAACGACGAACATGATAAGGAAAACCGACAGCAATACGACCAGAACGTACAAAATCTGCTTAATGTTCATTGCTTATCACCACCCCGTTTCCAACGGTTTGCCCTTGAGTCCAAGTCATAGTAAATGTGTTGCTTCCAAAGACCTCATAATGTCTTGCATATCCCCCATGATGTAATTCCCAAAGTTCTGCGGGAGTAATAACAAAACCTGATACTGGCAAATAGTTTGCATTTTTGTCCCAATCATAAGCATCATGCAACTCGTAAATTACGGATGCAGTGAATGTTTGGCCGACTTTTCTGAAAGTGGCACTAATACTTGTATAGTAGTCTCCTATAGATAGTTTCCAATCATTTATCTCGCTTTCGTGATGAGGCGTTAATTCTATCAGATGAAGTGTTGTCTCAGTTCCTGTACCCAGAAGTTCAATAACGCCTATAAGGTTATTTAGATCTTCTGTTCTGTAGGCGTTTGCTGTAGCCCAACTCGAGATAGTATTTTTAAGGTTAATAGTGTACAATTCACCTGTGTTGCCCAAAAAATGCAGCAAAAAAGCTTTTGCATTGACAAATGGACTTCCAAGAATGGCTATGTCATGTGCACTTTCATAAAACTGATCCAAATAATGGTGTCGAACTCCGTCAGCAACTCCATAAAACGATGAGTTTTCTCCAGCTGGCCATTCATTATAATCAATGCTTAAAGTATTTGTAATCTTGTCGGGAATAGGCGTGGAAGATATTGTGGATGAATATCCTACCACTAATATAAATGACTTCACCCTGTTGGTAACCTTATAAGTGGCTGTAACTCGTGTCCCGCCTAATATATCGTTTGTTTTTATTGTGCCTTTTGATTCAGCATATGCAAGAGCAGTATTCTCAAAAGCAAAAGTAAAATCTGCGAGAGAACACCAAATCTCGTTGCTGTAGTATTTATTGACCATAAGGTTATAGATTGTTGTATTCTTTGCGGCCTCTATATTTGATATAGATGAATTTGCAGAAAATTCACGTTTGGTCGAAGAACTCGAATTGCTATAATAATCGGTCGTTACCACCCTCCAAACATGTTTTGTATATAAGATTGTTCCGCTGGAACCCAAAGTATCAGTTGTTGAGACAGAAGCATTTTCCCCTTCAAAAAGATATTTTCCTGTCGTTACGTTTTTAATAATCTTTCCCGAGCTTGTAGCGCTGGTGATCTCCCAAATATAGTTATTAGACAAGTTTGCCGGATCAGAAGGAATCTTTAAACTCAAACCCGTTGAACTGCTGTCAAATAAGTATCTGGTCAAATCGCCTTCCGGCTGCAAAGTAAACCTGCTGTTTCCAAGGAAATTCGCTTTCCAGCGGATAGAACTCTGCAGTGAAGATAATAGACCGGACGCTGCATTTAAAGTTGTTCCTGAGCCCTTATGCAAATATTTTCCCCAATAAGTATTATTAATATAATACGTAAACTGTTGATCGGTTACATATGTGATCCTCAATTCCGGCTTATTCGGCGATGCAGCGTCGGAAGAATAGAAAGTTGACCAACTCGAAGTTCCGCTTTCATCCGAATCCCTTACCATAAAACCATAATTCTGGTAAGTGCCAGCGTACCACTGCCTGACTATATCGGTGACATAGAAACGATACCAGTTGTTAGTCATTGCCTCAGCTGTATCGGAAGCGCTTATAGATGTGGACACCGGTTTATTGTTCCACGTTATTGTACTTGAAGTCCAGCTTTCGGTAACGCGATATGCCTTGAGAGAAGGAGTACTGCCCGCTCCGTACTTTTTTAGGCTCATATATGCCTGAGTGATGGATTGGGATGGGATTGAAGAAGGCAAATCGAAACGTATATACGTCCTTCTGATATTATACCCGCTGTTCCATCCCATTCTGATATGTTCATCAAGGTAATAATTGCTTGTGGGATTTTTGCTCGAGACGAAAGAATCCTGAGTTTTGTCCGAGCCGCTGATCATCACCGACGGATCTATCATTATGGGATATTCCCTTTCGGGAGCTTGAGCAAATTCAGCGGAGAGCGATACGGTTATCTCCGTCCTTCCGTTCGCTGTTTCCCCGATGTGATACGAAAGCTCCTCGGTATAGGCTTCTGCCGAATCAACGGCAAAAAGGCTTCCGAGTTCGAATGCCGGTTCGCCTTCTGTATCAAAGAAACCTATCCCGCCGTTTTCCGTATATTCGGCGGTATAGCCTTCCGTATCGTAAACAAATGAAAACTCCGTGGGAGCGTCGGGATCGTTAAGCACCATGTATTCTTTAACGTATCCGTTGCCTATGCGGTAAACAAGATCGGTGTGCTCGAAAGCGTTCTCATAGGCAAAGAAGTTTTCACCGAAAAGGGAATGATTCGCAAGCTCTGTTCCTTTTCCCAATCCGCCGACGGAGTAAACAGCCTCAGCTCCGGAAAGAACCTCAAATGCAAGCGAAGCCTTACCGGATGCGATCATCACGGATGGGGCTTCCTCCGAAAAGTAAACCCGAGTGCTGTTTGCTTTGTTGGCAAATCCGTATTTCCTGCCGCCATACGAAAAGCTTGCGGAGACGACCGAATTGTCGATCAGCGCAAGACTTCCCGTTTCATCTTCATAATACTTGTCATCAGCGTAAACGACGCATTCGTAGGAACCATCCGGCATATGGAAGGTCTCGGAGTTCTTTTCTCTCAGCTTCAAAATCTCCTCGCTGCATTCGGTCTCTTCGGCCTGCGTCAACGAGAGCGTTTCCCCCGCTGTAGGCGGCGATCCGGCCTTGACCGGAGCTGCCGCCATCACGACCAACAGAAGCAATGAAAGCATTCTTTTCATGTTCTTACCTCCTTATTGATGTTTTTTGATGAGCGTTTGTAAGCTTATATATACTATAACAGTTTGTTTTGTATTTGTCAAGCCATTTGTTTTGTAACTTTAATTTATTATTCCTTCGCGATCAAACGCCGGTGCGACTGAGACTATATCGTCGATATTGATGCTCGTGCCGTCCTCGAAGAGTATGGTGCGGGTGCTTTGGCTGATGGCGGCGACCCTTGCGGAGACCTCCATGAATGCGCCGCCGCTCTTCCTTTCATCCGGCACGAAGACGGTGAAGCCCGCGGCGGGGTGAACCGCGATATTATCCCGCAGCCAGCGCAGATACAGGTCGATGAGCTGCTTTTCGCCCTCGTCGAGCTCGGGCCTTTTGTGAGTCAGGCGCGCCGTTTCCTCTATCTCCCCGTCGAAGCCCGTGAGCGCCGCGAAGGGTGCGAACTGCGCCGCCCTATCGTAATTGGACATATGCCTGCGGTCGGCCGAAACGTGGTGCGGAAGCTCCATTATCCCGTCATACGAATGCTCGTCGTGCCTCATAAACAGCTCCTCCTGCTCCCTATATGTAGACGTTGTGCCACTTGTTTCGTTTTTTTTTGCGTTTTCACCGCCGGGTTTTTCCGGATCGCCCTCGCCGGACCTGTGCCCGCCTATCTGCGCGTTGCGCTCGCGCGCGGTCGCGCCCTCCTCGAAATTCATGCCCTTCAATATCGCGTTTTTGCCGAATTTGGCGCGTATCTCGACGATCGCCGCCTGACGCGAGCGCTCCTTCTCACGCGCTTCCGTCTCCGCCTCGAAAGCCCTGCGCCGCTCCTCCGGATCGGTGAAAAGATCGAGCTGCTCGTATACGGGGCCCTTCGGGAGCGAGCTTTCGGGCACTATGTGATTGGCGACGACGAACATCCTGCGCACGAGGAGCGAGGGATCGACTATCCTTTCATACAGCTTTACCGCCGCCTCGGTTATGAGCAGAGTGGAGGAAGTGGGGCCCGCAAGATTCACCGAGCCGTGGACGGATCTCGGCGCCCTGCGGCCGTAAAAATCCTCCTTCACCTCGCCCTTATAGCGCCTGCGCCGCTCGGGATCGGAAATGTTTTCCGCATCGTAGCAGACGGTGAGCACTATCTGATCGGTAACGAGCCCCTTTGCGAAAACGTCCATCGAGAGCCCGTCCGCCATCTCGCGCACTATGAGCCTGCCCTTTTCGAATTCATAGGGCTCGGCGAGCACCTGCCCGCAGCTCAGGCTGTGAGTCGAGGGACGGTAGCTCTTCACGTCCGCCATGGTGCAGGGCTCCCAGCCCCAGGCGTGGTCGATGAGGAGCTCCGCGTTTATGCCGAAGAGCTTATACAGGAACGCCTCGTTCAAGGGGCTCCTCTCCCCCGCGACCGAAACGAGCGCTATATCGCCCATGGTATGTATGCCGTATTTTTCGAGCCTTGCCGCGATGCCGCGCCCTATGCGCCAGAAATCGGTGATGGGAGTGTGCGCCCAGAGCCTTTTGCGGTAGCTCATCTCGTCGAGCTCCGATATGCGCACGCCGTTTGAATCCGGCTGCATATGCTTGGCGTCGATATCCATGGCGATCTTGGCAAGATACATATTGGTCCCTATGCCCACGGTCGCGGTGATGCCCGTCTCCTCGAGCACGGCGTTTATCATGCGCATGGCGAGCTCGCGCGGGGTGACCTTGAAGGATTTCAGATAATTCGTAACGTCTATGAACACCTCGTCCACGGAATAGACGTGGATATCCTCCGGCGCGATATAGCGCAGATAGATATCGTAGATCTTTGCGCTGACCTCCATATACCTTGCCATGCGCGGCGGAGCGACGATGTACTCTATCTTGAGCGATGGATCCTTCTTAAGCTCTGAGCCGAAATGCGAGGCGCCGGAAAATTCATGCCCCTTCGCATGGAATTTGCGGTCGGCATTGAGCTCCCCGACCCTCTGCACGACCTCGAACAGGCGCGCCCTGCCGGAAACGCCAAGCGCCTTTAACGAGGGGGTGGCGGCCAGGCAGATGGTCTTTTCCGTGCGCGACTCATCCGCCACGACAAGGTTCGTGTCCAGAGGGTCCAAGCCTCTGTCCACGCACTCGACCGAGGCGTAGAAGGATTTGAGGTCTATGCAGACGTAGGATTTTCCGCTCATTTGTTCCATGTCTGTATTATAGCATATTTGTTCGGAAAGTCAAGAGGGAAATTTCGGAAAAACGAAAAAATAATGAGGCGTGGGCCGCGCTCAAAACGGGCTTGCGCCCGCGAGGCGGGCGGTGATAAAATAGAGAGGAAGAAAAAATCCTCCCGAAAACGCGACCCGCCCGCCCCAAACGGCGCTTATATGGGTGAAGGCCTTCCATCATGAGGGAAAGGAGAAGAAGCTATGGGCGACAATGAGATAGTCGAGCTGTTCCTGCGGCGGGATGAGGCCGCGATAGAGCGGACGGCGGAAAAATACGGCGGCCGCCTGCGCTCCCTGGCGTACGGCATAGTTACGGACAGGCAGACGGCCGAGGAATGCGAAAACGACGCCTATCTTGAGGCATGGGATTCGATACCGCCCCACGAGCCGAGAAGCTACCTTTACGCCTTTCTTGCGCGGATAGTGCGGCACATCGGCCTGGACCGCTGCCGCGAGCGGACAAGGCTCAAGCGCAGCGCGTACATAGTGGAGCTCAGCCGGGAGCTGCAGGAGTGCATACCCGCACCGGACGATACAGTGCGCCTCATTGACGATATGGCGCTTGCGGAGGCGATAAACGGCTTCCTCGGCGGGCTTTCCGCCGAAAAGCGCGGCGTGTTCATACGCAGGTATTTCCACCTTGACTCCATAGCGGAGATCTCACATCGATTCGGCATTTCCGAAAGCAAGGTGAAATCAATGCTTTTCAGGTGCCGGAACAAGCTGCGGGAACGCCTTGAAAAGGAGGGCTGTGAGATATGAACGGCAATGAATTATTGGATAAAATGGAGCTTATCGCCCCCGCCTACATAGAGGCGGCGGAGGAAGCGCCCAAAAGAAAGCGCCCGTGGCTCAGATGGGCGGCTGCCGCGGCGGCGTGCATCGCGGCGGCGATAGGAGCGATCGCTATCATCCCCCATGGCGGCGAAAGCGAACACCATACCCAGCTTGCGCCGATAAAGCTTTCGGAAAAATCGACCGTCACCGTGGAGTACGGCTTCTGCGAGCCGGCCGCTTGGCGGGACACGGAGCTTACGCCTTACACCGAGAGGGAGATGTTTTCAAAGAGCAACACGGTCATCTTCATGGGCAGGGTGAGCGGGCTTGCGGACGTGAAGATCGACTTCAACGGCGAAAAGGATTGCCGCTGCATAGCGAGCCTTTACGTGGAGAAGGTCTATAAGCAGCCCTACGGCTGTGCTTTTGAACAGGGCGACGGGATAGACGTGCTGCTTCCCTGCGGGATAGAGATGGGCATGCCCGTTCCGGAGGGCGCCAGGACCATAGAATACATCGACAAGACGAGGCTCGGCATATTCATAGTCCAAAAGCTTGAGGATGGAGCTTGCGAGGAGCATAACGGCGCAGTGCTGATGCTGAAGGACCTTGCGCCCTACGTCATTGAGGACGGAGTCCGCTGGGCGTTCCTTTCCACCGACGATGGGCTCAAATTCTCGCGCAGCGACTACCCCGGCGCAAAGGACGCGATCGCCCTGGGCGATATCGAAAAGTACGTGCAGGAAATGCTGGGATAATAAGCGTAACGCAAAGAGAAAAGACCTGTCGGTTCTTCCCGGCAGGTCTTTTTCTGTATCAATACTGTTATTTCATCCCGCGCTTGACCATTTCGGTCACGGCGAAGGTGGCGACGTCGTCGGCGTACTTGCCGGCGCCGAAGCCCGCGTCATAGCCCAGCTCCTTGGCAAGCTCGTGCGTGATGCGCGCGCCGCCGCAGCAGACTATGAACCTGTCGCGCAGGCCCTCGGCCTCGAGATACTCGATGAGCTCGGTAAGGTTCTGGATGTGGATATCCTTCTGGGTGACGGTCTGCGAAACCAGGAGCACATCCGCGTTCACCTCGAGCGCCTTCTTCACGAACTCCTCGTTCGGGATCTGGGCGCCCCAGTTATAGGCCTCTATCATCTCGTAGCGCTCAAGGCCGTAATGTCCCGCAAAGCCCTTGCGGTTCATAATGGCGTCGATGCCGACGGTATGCGCGTCGGTGCCGGTGGAAGCGCCGACCATGACTATCTTGCGGCCGAAATGCTCGCGGATGTACTCGTTCGTCTCCTCCATGCCCATCGTCTCCGCCTCGACGGTGACGACGTGGATATTCTCATAATCCACGGAATGGACTACGGAGCCGTATACGACGAAGAAGGTGAATTCCTTATCAAGCGTTTTGGCGCAGGCGACGTTGGGCTCGTCAACGCCCATCTTGCGGACGAGCTGACGGGCGGCCTCGACGCCGCGCTCATCGTTCTTGACGGGCAGGGTGAAGGAGAACTGCACCTTGCCGTCGTTCATCGTGTCGCCGTAAGCCTTGACGCGGGTGGGATCGAAATGGGTATCGAAATCCGCTTTATGCGTATTGTAAAGTCCACTGCTCATAACTTACAGGCTCCTTTTCATAAGCTCGATGAAGGGGTTGAAATAGACAGCGTCCTTGCGGGTGACGCCGGCCAAGCCCTTGCCGCCGTCGCGCGAGCGCTTGATGTCGGCGAAGATGCCCTTTTCCAGAGTGGCGAAGAGGCCCATCTTCTCGATCTCGCCGAGAAGGTCGGTCGCCTTCTGCAGCACCTCGTTCGCCCTGGTCTCCATTATGCCTCCCTCGCGGAAGGTGATATCGTCGCCCAGGTCGTGCATGGTGCGGAATATGTACTGCGCGTTCTCGATGGAAAGCGCGCGGTCGCTCATGAACGGCGTGTGGATAGCCTCGGTCAGCATGCCCAGAAGGTGCAGCTTCTGCCCGGTCAGAATGGTGACGATATTGAACAGGGCGTCCTGCACGTGGCCGCGGAAGATATTGCCCGTCATAAACTTGGTCGGGGGCATATACTTCAGCGGAGCCTTGGGGAATATCTGCCTTGCCATCTGCGCCTGCGCGAGCTCGTAAAGGAAGCCGTTCGGGACGTCGGGATCGATCTCGAACGCATGGCCCAGGCCCTGCTGCTCCTCGGGCAGACCCGCTTCGAGCGCGAACTGCTCGTTCAGGAACTGGGAGGCAAGCACCGTATGCGCCTCCTCGACGGCGTCCGCGGTGGTCAGATAGTTATCCTCGCCGGTGTTTATGATAACGCCCGCGAAGGAGTTGATGACGCGGCTCATGAACTGGTCGATGATGGTGCGCTGGGGGTTAATATCGCGGAAGAGTATGCCGTAAAGCGCGTCGTTGAGCATAACGTCGAGCCTTTCCAGCGCGCCCATAGCCGCGATCTCCGGCATACAGAGGCCGGAGCAGTAGTTGCACAGCCTTATATAGCGGTGCTGCTCCTCGCCCACCTCGTCCAGCGCGGCGCGCATGAGGCGGAAATTCTCCTGAGTGGCGTAGGTGCCGCCGAAGCCCTCGGTGGTCGCGCCATAGGGAACGTAATCCAAAAGGCTCTGGCCCGTGGTGCGGATAACGGCGATGATATCCGCGCCCTGCTTCGCCGCCGCCTTCGCCTGGGTGATATCCTCATAGATATTACCGGTCGCGACGATGACGTAAAGGTAGGGATCGGTCTTATCGCCGAACTCGTTCAAATACTCGTTTCGCTTTGCAACGTTCTTTCTGATCCTTTCGACGGTCGCTTCGGCGACGGGCATAATGACCGAGCGTATCTCCCCGATCGAGTGGGGCGGCAGAGAGGAAAGATCTATGCTGCCGTCGTCTATGCCCTCGGCGATAGCCTGCGGATCCTTGCCCGTATCGAGCATCGCAAGGCCGATAAGATACGCCGCGCCGACGCCGAGCAGGCCCTTCTCGGACATATGGTCGACGACCACGTTGGGAAGGGGGACGTCCAGAGCGTTCACTCCGTCTATGCCCAGCAGGCGGCAGACGGTGCGCTCGACGGTGACGGTCGTATGAAGGTCGATAAAGCTCTGCGTATCGACCGCGATGCGGTGAGCGGATTCGCGGGCCTTATCGACATTCGCCTGATTCAGATGAAGCTTCTCATTCATGCTTTCTGCCCCTTTCGAGACGGGCAAGTCCTCTGGGCTCAAGGGAGATATTGCCGTCCTGACGGCCCTGCTCGAGACCCGCTACGCCTACGAGATCGGGCTGCTCCTCACGCGCCTTGCGGCATACCTCGCAATGGCAGTCCTCAACGTAGTTCTCGGGCTCGGTATAGGTGGTGATAACGCCCTCGAAGTTGCGGAGTATGGTCTTCCTGGGGGTCTGGCTGATCACGTAATTGGGCATTACGGGAGTCTTGCCGCCGCCGCCGGGAGCATCCACGACGAACGTGGGTACGGCATAGCCGGAGGTGTGACCGCGCAGGCCTTCGATGATCTCGATACCCTTGGAAACGGGGGTGCGGAAATGGGTGAGACCCATGGAGAGGTCGCAGACGTAGATATAATAGGGACGAACCCTGATATAGACGAGCGCCTGAACGAGCTTCTTCATGACGTGCACACAGTCGTTTACGCCGTGGAGGAGCACGGTCTGGTTGCCGAGGGGGATACCGGCGTCGGCGAGCATGGCGCAGGCGCGGCGGGACTCCTCGGTGATCTCCTTGGGATGGTTGAAGTGAGTGTTCAGCCAGATGGGATGATACTTCTTGAGCATATTGCAGAGCTCGGGAGTGATCCTCTGGGGACATACGACGGGGGTGCGGGAGCCGAGACGGACGATCTCGACGTGGGGGATCTTCCTGAGCTCGGAGATGATGTACTCGAGCTTTTCATCGGAGATCATCAGCACGTCGCCGCCGGAGAGCAGAACGTCGCGCACTTCGGGATGGTTCCTGATGTATTCGAGGCAGCCCTCGATCTGGCAGTCGGGAACGGCGGTGTCGGTCTGGCCTGCGAAACGCCTCCTCGTGCAGTGGCGGCAGTACATGGAGCACTGGTCGGTGACGAGGAAGAGCACGCGGTCGGGATACCTGTGGGTGAGACCGGGAACGGGAGAATCGGTGTCCTCATGCAGAGGATCGAGCTGATCTTCGGGAGCCTGATAGAGCTCCGCGGCCGTGGGGATCGCCTGACGCCTTACGGGATCGAAGGGATCGTCGGGATCGATGAGGGAGAGATAATAGGGCGTGATCGCCATGCGGAGGGTGCCGAGGCACTTCTTAACGCCGTCCTCCTCCTCGGGGGTAAGCTTGACGTATTTTTTGAGATCCTCAAGGGTCTCTACGCGGTTGGCGACCTGCCAATGCCAGTCGTTCCAAAGCTCATCGGGAATATCCTTGAAAAGTCCGTATGCACGGCTCTGATTGATGGTGACCATAGTTTTTCCTTTCTTGATCTCGGATCGTTCTTATACTTGAATCAGTTGACGCCTTGTGTCAGCGCGTTTTCGACGTCGAATGCAACGTCCTTGAATACAGGCCCGTACTTGGTCTCGCAGCTTAAGGGAGCGAAGCCCTGAACGGTGTATACCCTCTCGTTCTCGACGACGTACTTGACGAGCCATGTTTTCTCGATCTCGCCGGTCTTCTTATACTCGGCGGTGGACGAGATGCTCAGGCAGACGTAGTTGTCGAATTTCTCGAACTTGAAATCGTCCACGGTGTATTCCGCGTTCTGGGAATCGACCATGCCGAGCGCGATCTTCAGGTATTCGAGCGCCTCTTCGTCGGTATACGCGGCTATCTCCGCATATTTGCGGGTCGGGACCTTGTAATACGCGGTGGAATTCTCGTAATCGATGAAGGAATCGTAAAACTCATAGGTGAGCACGCCCTTATCATCCGCGGTATTGGCGACGAAGGCCTCCTCCTCTTCGGACGACCTGACGAAGCAGTCAAGGTAGCTGAAGGTGACTGCCGTGCCGTCGTCATAGGGCACGTAGCTCACCTCGCCGTAATTGACGTCGGTGGGGCCTTCGGGAGCGTATTTCTTTTCCCCGCAGCCCGTCATGAACGGAACGGCGGCCAGTACAGCAAGGCACAGAATAAGGGAAATCAACTTTTTCATTGGGAACTCCATTCGGATAAAAGGCCGCTCCCGCTTTGATCGGCGGGGGCGGCGCGGCTTATTATCAGCAGTATTTCTCGTCGAAGAGCTTGCGGAGCTTCGCATTCTCGCGCAGAACGTTCAGGGTGATTTCGGCGTGATCCTTGGTGTATCCGTTGCCGATGATCATGGTGACGTCCTTGCCGATGCCCTCGGCGCCCAGAGCCGCCTTGGTGAAGGAGGTGGCCATGGAGAAGAAGTAGACGATACCGTCGTCGCGGACGGGGAGGATCGCGCTCATCTCGCAGGACTCGACGTTGACGCAGCAGATGGAGATATCATACTCCTTGCCGTCGTTCGCCTCGAGAGCGGCGTTCAGAACGGCGATAGGCTCGGTCGCGGAGGCGACGACGACCTTGTTGTAAACGCCCAGCTCCATCAGAGCGGGGACCTGCTTCGGGTTCCTGACGACGCCGACGACGTTGCCCTTGGGGCCGACCTTCTTCATGGCCTCATAGCCGCAGAGAACGCCGGACTTGCCGTTTGCGCCGAGAATGAGGACGCTGTCGCCCTCCTTGGGGAGCTTGCGCGCCTGAGCGGGAGCGCCGGCGACGTCGAGGGCAGCGAGGGCGAGAGGCTCGCTCATGTCATCGGGCAGCTTGGCATAGATGCCGCTCTCGAACAGGACGGCCTGACCGATGATGTCGACGCGGTCGATCTCCTTATGGATGGCAAGTATCTTGTCGATCTTGAGAGGAGTGAGGGAAAGGGAAACGAGGGAAGCGATCTTATCGCCGACCTTGAGGTCGCGGTCCGCAAGATCCTCGCCGATATAGGCGACCTTGCCGATGAACATGCCGCCGGAACCGGTGACGGGGTTCTGCTGCTTGCCGCGCTCCGCCACGATGCCCATGATCATTTCGCCGATCTTCTGCTCGTCGCCGCCGCAGGCCTCCTCGATCTGAGTGAAGGAAGCGGAGTCGATGTTCAGGGAGATGACGTCGCAGATGATCTCGTTGGAATAGCGCTTGGTCATGTCGTTGTCGATCTTCCAAGCTGCCTGAGTGAGAACGCCCTGGGGCTCGATGACCCTGTGAGTACCGTACTTGTTGCCTTTGAGTGCCATAAATTAATATCTCCTTTTTGTTATTTTTGCCAATTCTTTTATGTTCTGAATATTTCACGACGCGATCCTGCTTAAACAAACAGATAAACTGTTCAATATGCTTTCGGCGCCTTACACTGCGGGGATCATGATCCGCTTCGCGGATAACCCCCCTCTTGTTTTTCTCGCCTTCTGCTCGAAAAACATTCTCCCCCCGCTGGGAGAACGCGCTGACCCGCGCGGCTCCCGTTGGTCGCAGGATTTCTTTCTAAAAGCCTACTGTCAGGTCTTACTTTAAGGGTTTAAGAGAAAGTATGCGCCTTGCTTCCTCGGGAGAAGCGATCTCGCGGCCGAGCTCGCGGGAGAGGCGGACGACCTTTTCGACCAGCTCGCCGTTGGAGGCGGCCTTTACGCCGCGGGAGAGATAGATATTATCCTCGAAGCCCACGCGTACGTTGCCGCCCATAACGATGGTGGGAGCGGCAAGTGTGAAGGCGGAGCGGCCAACGCCGGTGGCGGTCCAGGTGGAGCCCGCGGGGATGGCGTCTACCATCCAGCAGAGGTTCTTGACCGTGGCGGGAGTGCAGCCCTTGACGCCGAGCACGAAGTTGAACTGCATCGGATCGCCGGGGACCTCGCCCTTGCGCGCCATATCGAGAATGGTGTCGATATGGCCCATCTCGAAGCACTCGTATTCGGGCTTGATGCCGTTCTCGATCATGCGCTTGCCGAACGCGCGCATGGTGGGCATGGTGTTATCGAATATCTCGTCGCCGAAATTGCAGGTGCCGCAATCGAGGGTCGCCATTTCGGGGAAGAGCTCGGTGGGCTGGAGCCTCTCCTCGGGGCTCATGCCGGTGGCGCCGCCCGTGGAGGGGATCATTATGACGTCGGGAAGCTCGCGGCGGATGGCATCCATTACGACGCGGAAGCGCTCGCGGCTCTGGGTGGGAGTGCCGTCGTCCTCGCGGACGTGGACGTGGATGATCGCGGCGCCCGCGTTATAGGCGGAACGGGCCTCGTTCACCATTTCCTCAACGGTATAGGGCACGGCGGGATTATGCGCCTTGGTGACTTCCGCACCGCAGATAGCGGCGGTGATTATCAGCTTTTCCATTGCGAATATCCTTCCTTATCAGAGATTCTCGTAATTGCCGCGCTTCTTGTCCTTGGGGACCACGCAGGTGCCGGAAGCCCTGCAGACGACGATGGGCTCGGCCAGAACGTCGCACGCGGAATCGTTGATATCGGGGCGGGGCATAATGACCTTCCTGGCCTCGAACACCATCTTGCGGGAGGTGTTGCCGATATGGGTGATCTCGCCGTAAGCTTCGATATAATCGCCGGCGAACACGGGAGCGATGAACTCGACCATATCGTATGCCTTGAAGAGCCCCTCGTCGCCGTCGAGCTTGATCAGAAGCTCGGTCGCAACGTCGCCGAAGAGAGCGAGCATATGCGCGCCGTCAACGAGGTTTCCGCCGTAATGCGCGTCCTGCGCGCTCATGCGGAGACGAATCGTGGATGTGATCTTGTTTTCCATAAGTATAGACCTCCGTGTGAAATGTTTTTGAAAAAAAGGCGCTCCTGCATGCGACCCCGAAGGATCGCTGCATAGCGCACCATTGACATAATCAATGACAGTCGCACGGCGCTTGGCCGTACGCCCAGATGCGCCCTCTGCGGATAAAAGCACACCTTCGGCAGGAGAGCCATTCACGCACCGCAAACGGGCTCCGCAGCCCAGCGCGGCGCGTTACCTGAACCCCTGCGCCTCTACTTCACCATTATATAGGAAAGCACACGCTCTGTCAAGAAAAAAATCCCCGTTTGGGGAGCGCGCACACAAATTGTTTTCCGGTCAAGCTTGTCAATCAACAGCCTCGGGTGTATTATTCTCTTAAAAGAGTGACGTTTGCGTTCCCGAAAACGACATTATTCACGAAGGGAGGTGTTCCGATGGGCGAAAAGGAGCTGCTCGAACTTTTCCTTGCGCGCAGGGAATCCGCGCTCGAGCAATGCAGAGAGCGATACGGCGCCAACTGCCGCGCTCTTGCGGCGAGGATACTCGGCTCGCCCCAGGACGCGGAGGAAGCGGAAAACGACGCGTATCTTGCCGCGTGGAACAGCATCCCTCCGAACAGGCCCTCGAGCATCGAAGCCTATCTTTACGCGCTGACACGAAGGATCTCGATCGACATGCTCCGCCGCAGGACGAGACTTAAGCGCGGAGGCGGGCAAAGAGCTGCGGCCTTGGACGAGCTTTCCGAATGCGTCCCCTCCCCCGCGACCGCGGAATCCCGCTTTGAGAACAGGCTCCTGACGGAGGCTCTGAACCGCTTTCTGGACGGACTGCCGGAGAGGACGAGGCTCATATTCCTAAAGCGATATTGGTGGCTGTGCACGGCCAAGGATATCGCGAGGGAGCTGGGCATGAAGGAGAGCGCGGTGAGGATGCAGCTTAAGAGGACGAGAGAAAAGCTCAGGGACTATCTTGAAAAGGAGTTATTGCTATGAACGAATACGATATCGAGAACGCTATAAACGGCATATCCGAGGAGCATATACTGGCCTCCGCCCCGAAAAAGCGCCCGGCGAGGACGTGGAAGGTATTGGCCTCTGCGGCGGCCGCGGCGGCGGTCATAATGGGAGCCGTCTGGGCGATAGGGGCGATAAAGGGCGGTGAAAGGCCCCATACCGAGGCGCAGGCGACCCAGCCCGCGGTGCAGGAAGGTACCGAGCTGCCCGAAAAGACCGAGCAAGCCTCGCCCGCACCGACGCTCTTCCTGCCCACCGAGGACCCGAACGTTACTCCCCTGCCTGCAAAGGAGCTGACCGAAACCGGCGAAAAGCTGCAGGCTTCGGCGCTTTCAATGGCGATGCTGCCGCAGCTGCCCGAGGAGGGCACCGCCGAGTACGGCGCCTATATAGCGGAACTGAGGCGCACCAAGTACGGGCGCGGAGCGCAGCTCGGCGGCTTTTACGCAAGGACCATAAACGAATTCTTGGGCGGGAGCAAGGAGAACTCCGCATATTCCCCGTTCAGCGTTTACACGGCGCTCGCCATGCTCGCGGAGACCACCGCGGGCAATACGCGGCAGCAGATACTCGACCTTCTGGACGTGCCGGATATCGAGACTCTGCGGCTGATAACGGCGGGGCTCGTCGACTCCAACTACCGCGACGGCGAGAAGGAGAAGATACTTTCCGCCGCATCGTTCTGGATGAACGACCTCTTCCCCGCCTCCGTGTATCACGGGGATACGCTTGATAACCTTGTAAAATACTACCGCGCCTCCTCATTTATAGGGACCATGGGCAGCCCGGAATACGACGCGCTGATGCAGGCCTGGATCAATGAGAATACGAACGACCTCCTGAAGGATCAGGTCGGCAAGATCACATCCGATCCCTCGACTCTGCTGCGCCTTATCACCACGCTCTATTTCAAGGCGGGCTGGTCGAACGGAAAGCAGTTGACGCAGGAGATGGTATTCCACGGTGCAAACGGGGATACCTCGGTCGATTTCCTTGACGGTCAGGGGCTCGATTATTACGAAGGCGAGGGCTATACCATGGCCTCCAAGGGGCTCGTCGGCGGTAACAAGATGTGGTTCATACTCCCCGACGAGGGCGTTTCGATCGATTCGCTGCTCGAGAGCGGCGAGGCGCTCGAGGTGATCTTCACCGGGAACCGCGGCGCGGGCTTCGAAGGGGATTACAAGGTGCACCTGCAGGCTCCGCTCTTCGATTCCGAATCGAAGATCAACCTGATAGACGGGCTCGTGCGCCTCGGCGTGACCGACTGCTTCGATCCCTATGCCTCGGATTTTTCCCCGCTCACCGACCTTGATCAGATCTTCGTCGGCAAGGCGGATCACGGCGTCCGCATAATAATGGACGAGGAGGGCGTCGAAGCGGCGGCCTACACACTGATAGACGTGGTTTTCGGCGCCGCTCCGATCCAGAAGAGGATCATCGAGTTCACAGCCGACAGGCCGTTCATATATCTCATTATGAGCGACGATAATACGCCCCTCTTTGCGGGCACGCTTTACAACGCCGATTAAGCGGGCTTTCCCGCCCGTCCCGCGTCTTTTTCAGGCGCGGGATATTTTTATCATATTCACTGTTTATTTCCATTGCGATATTTGTTATAATATACCTATACGCATCACGAAAGGAGCCGGGGCGGGATATGCTGCCCGCCTGCTGTAATATGGAGCAGGAAAAGGATAAGAAGGGAAAAAAGAAAAAGCTCGACCTGAAAAAGGCCGGCAAGACCGCGGCAAACACCGCCGCCGGCGCGGCGATAGCGGGCTCGCTGTTTTTGGGGAGTCTCTTTTCCTCCCCTGCGGATCTGTTAAAGGACGGGGAGGTCGTCAATCCCCCCGCGATAGTGCAGATGGCGGAGCCTGCCGCAGATCAGGCGGACGAGCTGACGGTATTCTCGGAGGACGTTTTCGAAAAGCGCACCTGGAAGGACAAGCTCCGGGACGCCATAAGGCGTCTGCCGACTGTCGTGAAAGCCCTGCTGCTGCTTCCCATGTGGGCTATTGGCTACGGCGTGATATGGGGAGTTTCGGCGCTCGCCGGTCTCATAAGCCTGCCTGTAATAGGGCCCATAATCAAATTCATTATCGGCGCGGCGGCCGTATTCGGACTGCTGCTGCTCGCGCTGAAGCTCATCTTCCCCAAGGCGCCGCTTAAAAAGCTGCTCGCCAAGCGGAACCTTTTGACGCTGCTCGTGACCTCGGGCGTGATCGCCCTTGCCGGGGCTCTGGGAGGAGTCTTCTGGAAGGGCAGCCCCCACGTCACCGCCATAATCGACGTTTCCGCCGCGGCCGTATGCCTGCTGGTATTCCTGTTCTCGCTCCGCGGGAGCAGCAGAAAGGCCGCCTGATAAAGCGCAGTACGCGCGCATTGCTGCCGTTTGGGAGCCCATGAAAAACATCGAAGCCATACTGACCGCCTATATGGAGAATACCGAAGTCCTCATCGCAACTGCGAGGACGATAGTTTCCTCCGTCTCCGAAGCGGAGGATATAGTGCAGAACACGCTTCTGAAATTCATACGTGATCCCGAAAAATGCCCGCGTCTTATGGACCCCCTGCCCTATCTGCGCACCTGCGTGCGCAACGAGGCGCTGAACTATCTGCGCGGCCTTCCTCCGGAGCAGCCCGCGCCCGCGTGCGTGCTCGAGGAAAACGTCGAAACGCGCGAGGAGGGCTATTCCGTGATAGAGGACCTTATGTGGGCAAACTCTCACGCGGAGCATCTTTCGCCCAAGCTGCGCGACGCCTTCATCCGCTACGCGATAGACGGATGGCCCATAGCGGAGCTCGCAGAGGAGCTCGGGATGAAGCGCAGCACGCTCACCAAGCGTTTCAGGGCGATAATGGACGAAATGAAGAAGGACGTTTTGAATTCTCCGACCAATAAACAGACGGGAGGTCCGGACAAATGAAAAGCATCCCCGGCAGCATCAGATCAAAGTTAAAAAAGCACCCGGAGCTTTTGGAGCCCGAAATGAAGCTTTCTCAGAAGGAGGCGGAAAGGCTCATAAAGGCCGAGGAGCCGCGCACATTCGAGGAGATGGTCACGGTATTGAAGTCGCGGGAGGAGCTTCCCGCCGAGGCTTGGATACCCGCCGACAGGGTCATAGAGCACAAAAAGCTCAAAGAAAAAAAGCGGCAGCAGTTTGCCGCCGCTTTGAAGGCTTCGCTGGCAGCGGCGGCGCTCGTGATCGCCGTGCTGTCCGCCCTCCGTTTCCTGCCCGAAGCGGGCTCGGTCCGTGCCAACGACGTCCATCATATTGCCGAGGTCAAGAACGGCTGGTTCACCGTTCGTGATTACGCTTCGCTGTTCGGCGTACCCGAAGGGCGCGACCTTACCGATGGCAGGGTACCCGAAACCGATGAATACGAGTCTCTTCATTACACCGATCCGTTTGCGGTCGCCGAGCGCATCGGCAAAAATATCGCTTATATCGACGATGAAAACTACCGCATCGTTGATATCGAGCTGAACGACGAGCCCTCTTGGCTATGCGTTACCACGACCTACGAGGATAAAAACGGACGGGAGCTCCTTTTGAATCAGGAATGGAGTATTTGTATCTGCCTTGGCATACCCATGTCCGACAACGTCCGCGTAAGGACAAAGCCCGTGGGGCAGTATCAGTACTATTTCGCCCGCTATGGTGGGCTGTCAAGAGGGGTGCTCATAGACGATGAGGCCGAAATCACCGTCACGATCGACTACATCGGAAGATACGTTGGCATGAACAAACTTTTAAGCCTCCTCTCTTGGACGGACGGTCAGATGTGAATGTCGATGACCTGTGAGTTATAATAGGTCGAGTTCCACGCCTGCACCACGAGCTTATAGTCGCCTGCCGAGAGATCGTAAAGCTTGGTGACGGTCACTACCCGCCCGTACCCCGTGTTCTCCTCGCTGCCGCACTGATGATAGATATTGTCCATCACCCTTTTGTGCAGCGTGATCTTGACGGTCGCCGTATCCTCATTCGGGAATACCGCCCGTCCCATCCCCCTATACCGGTTGCCCGAAACGAGATTCAGGCTGCCGGTAAGCATCGGGTATACGGATCTTTCCTCCTGCGGCGGCGCTTCCTGCGCGAACGCGAAGCAGGGCACGCAGACGAGCAGGGCAAGGAAGAGCGCGGCAAGTCGTTTCAGTAGTTTTTTCATAGTCTTTCTCCTTTGAATTATTAGGAGCGCTCCGCATTCAGCCGAAATGCTCCCGATATAAAGGTATTCGCGGGAAGACAAGCCTATTCATAAAAAGAATGCCGCTTTTCAGGCGCTTTTGCCGGAGAGCGCGAACGGAGGTAATTTCATGCAGTGGTACATGATAGCTCTTATAGCCATAGCGGGGCTCGCGGCGCTGAGCATAGTCGCGGCTGTCGTCAAATGGCTCGCCAGGATCGGCAGAAAGGCCGAGGGGCTGATAGACCAGATAAACCTTGCTCAGGTCAGGGCGGAGACCACGCCCAAGTCCCTCGCCGGTATGGAGTCGATACTCCTTCCGCAGATAATGAAGGACTTCCCCGAATACAACAGCGCCGTGGTTTACGACAGGGTAAGGTCCGACGCGAGGCTCTTTTACGAGAGCGCGATCGAGGGCAGGCCGCTTTATAAGGACGGGATATCCGCGGCGTTGAGGGAGCGCATGACCTTCCCCGGCGACGTTGCGGGCGGTATAGGCATACACCGCGTTTCGCTTTCGGATTACGACCGCCGCTCCCGCGATAAATTCATCACCTATCAGGCGGCGGCAAAATACGAGGACGCCAAGGGCACGACTCATCAGACGAGGCTGCACTTAAAATACATCGCCGCCTACGACGACGATTTCGCCAACGAGATACGCGTCATAAAATGCCCCAACTGCGGCGCTCCCGTGCCGACCTCGGGCGAGAAGGTCTGCCGCTACTGCGGTGCGGCTTTGAGGACCGCTCCCGGGCTCTGCTGGGTGCTGACAGACATAAAAGAGGACCGCTGATATTTCTCCCAAACAGAAAGGTTGCACTCAAGCGGTAAAAGTAGTATAATGATAGAACCTCAAATCAGATCGGAGAGAAAAATGGTAAATCAGGAAGTCATCCTTAACGAATTGAAGAAGGCCGTGGTCGGCAAGGACGAAGTGCTCGAGATGGCGCTCATCGCTTTCCTTGCGCGCGGGCACATACTCATAGAGGACATTCCCGGCGTCGGCAAGACCACCATGGCGCTCGCAATGAGCAAGGCTCTGGGTCTCGTTTACCGCCGCATCCAGTTCACGCCGGACGTTCTCCCCTCGGATATCGTCGGATTCTCGCTCCCCGATAAGGCGACCGGCGAAATGATCTACAAGCCCGGCGCGATATTCTGCAATCTCTTCCTTGCGGACGAGCTGAACCGCGCCACGAGCCGCACCCAGTCGGCTCTGCTGGAGGCCATGGAGGAGGGCAGGGTCACGGTCGACGGCGTAACGCATCCCGTTCCCGATCCCTTCATAGTCATTGCGACTCAGAACCCCGCGGGCTCCAGCGGCACTCAGCTCCTGCCCGAATCCCAGCTCGACCGCTTCATGGTCAGGCTTTCGCTGGGCTATCCCGATCCCGCCTATGAGCTCGATCTGCTGCAGCGTAAGCAGACGGGAAACCCGCTGGACAGGATAGTGCGCGTTGCGGACAGCGAGGAGCTTGCCGCGATCCGCGCGGAAGCGGACAAGGTATACGTGGACAAGAAGATACTGGATTACGTCATAAGGCTTTCCAACGCCTCGCGCAATCACCCCTCGCTGCTGCACGGCGCGAGTCCCCGCGCATCCATCGCCGTAATATCCATGGCGAAGGCGAGGGCATGGGTCAGGGGCAGGGATTACGTGCTCCCCGAGGACGTCAAGGCCATTTACCCCGCCACCATCACCCATCGCTATCTGCTCACCGCCGAGGCGAAGGCTTCCGGCACTTCCGCGGCCGCCGTGCTCGATAAGATACTCTCCTCCACGCCCTCGCCGGCGGTAAGGTAATGACCGGGAGGCGGATAACCTACATAGCTCTGCTCGTCGTGGCAGTCGTGCTTCACCTTGCATACGGTCAATACGCGACCCATTACATGGTGATCTTTTTGCTGTGCATTCCGGTGCTCTCGCTGCTGCTGAGCCTGCCCGCCGCCATCTCCGCGCGCACTAAGCTTTACGGCGGAGACGTCGTCCGCCGCGGCAGGAAAAGCCGCGTTCGTCTGACCGCGGGCTGCGGCAGGTTTTTCCCGCCCGAGATCTGGAACGTCACGGTGGAGGCGCAGAACCTCTTCACGGGCAGCACCGTCACCCGGAGGAATATCCGCCTTGACGACGAGGATAACCGCACCATGGTCTTCTCCCCCGACACCTCGCAGATAGGCGTCGTGCGCTTCAGGATAAAGAGGGCTTATATCACCGACCGTCTGGGGCTCATACCCATCCCCGTCAAAAAGGGCGGCACGGCCTCCACGCTCGTGCTCCCGGACACGGAGATGCCCGTGCCGGAGCCCGCGCTCATTGACCGCTCGGTGGGCATACTCAAGCCTAAGCTCGGCGGTTTTTCAGAGGAGCATGAGCTCCGCCCCTACCGCGAGGGCGACCCCTTGAATCTCATCCATTGGAAGCTTTCCGGCAAATTCGACGAATACATAATCCGCGAGCCGCAGGAGGTCACGAGGACGGAGATACTGCTCGTGGCCGATCTGCCCCCGCTTTACGAGGACCACCGGAGCGTGCTCGAGCAGCTCTGCTATCTTAACGATCAGCTCATCTCGCAGCAGATACCCTATACGCTGCAGTACGGGCGTGAATCGCTCTATATCGATTCCGTGAACGCTTTCGGCGAGTTCATGGGCCGCATACTCTCCGCGCCCATGCGCGTTGAAAAGGCGGCCATGCCCGACGTGGGCAGCAACACGCTCGTATACCGCATAAAGCCCGGAAAGGGGGAGCGCAAATGAACAAGCGGACTTCCCTCATTGAAATACTTGCCGACGGCGCGCTGATCGCCTGCGGCGTGCTTGCCGCGGTCTGCGTCGTCCCCACCGCCTTCGGCGCCCCGTTCCTGCTCAAGAATCTCATACTCATCGCCCTGCCCATGGCCCTGCTGATCTCGGCAGGTCTGCACCTTTCCGACAGGGGATGGCTCCTGCCGGCGGTGCTCTTTGCCGGAGCCGCCGCGGTATACGGCTTTGCCCGCCGCGCCGAGATAGCACGCGGAGCGAATCTGCTCTGGTATTCTGCGGCGAGGCTTTTATCGCTCGACTTCTCGTTCCTGCCGACTCCCGCGGAGCCCGAGGCGGTGCTCATCCCGGAGGTATTCGTTACCGAATTCCTCGTTTTCGCCGCCGCGCTGCTGACGCTCCTTATCGGCATACTCGTCATCAAGTGCAGATCCCCGATACCGGCCGTAATAGCGCCGGTGCCGCCCTTCATACTCGGCTTCATCTATACCGACTGCTCCCCCGCGCTCTTTACCGTCGCGCTGCTCGTCATCTATTGGGGCGGCGTGCTGTTCGGGCAGGATCGGAAAAAGAGAGCCCGCGAAAGAGCCGGGGTCGGCAAAGCGATCTTCATACTGCTGCTTGCCGCGGTCGCTCTGCTCATCACCTACGTTTCGCCGGAGGGCAAATTCACGCCCATACCGTTCTCCGAAAGGCGCGGCCTTTTCGACACGGTGGGCTCCGTGAGGGATAACCTGCGCTCGCACAGGCTCGAAAACCCGACCGAGGTGGATCTTGTATCCGAGGGCGAGCGAAGGAACGATCTTGACACCGCGTTCTCGTTCAGCTGCTCCAGGGAAGGCGCGCTGTATCTGCGCTCCCATTCCTACGGGCTCTATTCCACGAATAAATGGGCGGCGGCAAAGGAATACCCGGGCGCATGGAACTCCATGATGGCCCTTGCCTCCACCCAGAACGGCACCACCCGCGCGCTGCGCATACGCGGCGCGGATTCCAGCGAGCGCCTTGTTCCTTACGCATTTATGCCGGGCTACGACATTTTCGTCGGAGAATCCTTCATCCGCGCCAACGGCAGGACCGCCTACGTATGGAATTATCTTGACGATATCGAGTTCTCGCCGCAGGACGACAATACTTACGAGGACGAATACTATCGCTTCGCGCTGCAGCAGTACACCCTGCCCAACGGGGCAACGAGGGACGAGCTCATACGCCTGCTCGATACGTACGTGATGCCCGCGGGCGAGAGCATGACTCCGTATTCGCAGAAGCTGCGTTCGCTCGATCCGTACACCGCCGCAAGGTATCTGGCCTCCGTAATCAGCTCGAAGTACAAATACGATCTCTTCCCGGGCAAAGTGCCGTATGATCAGGATTTCATAGAGTACTTTGTGACTCAGACCCACAAGGGCTACTGCGTGCATTTCGCCAGCGCCACGACCGCGTTCCTGCAGGCGGTCGGCGTGCCCGCGCGGTACGTCGTAGGCTACAGGGTAAATGCCGACGCGGCGAATATGTGGACGGACGCCAAAAAAATGGACTCCCACGCCTGGACGGAGGTGTACGTCAAGGGCATAGGCTGGCTCCCGATCGAGAGCACCGCGGGGCTTTCCGCGAATATCGGCTTCGATCCCGACGAGCCGCTCCCCACCCCCACTCCGCAGAACACGTATTCTCCCGAGAACACCCTTCCCCCGCCTCCCGGCGGCGACGAGCCCATGGAGACGGCAAGGCCTTCGAGGAGCCCGCGCGTAGCGCCCACGGGTACGCCCGCTCCGACGGCGAAGCCCGGCCACGGCGGGAATACGGGAAAGCGTTTCAACGCCAAGCTCTGGCTGCCCATAATGCTGCTTGCGGCGATACTCATCTGGCAGGGCGCCGGCGTCATAATACGCGCCCGCAGGAAACGGGCCTTCGAGCAGGAGGACTCCCGCGCGGCGGTGCTTGCCATGATAGAATATCTCGGCTCGGTCAGACGCTATGGCGCGCCGAGCGTCAAGGACGCGGAAACGCTCGAAAAAGAAGCTGCGTTCTCCAACCATCCCATGAAGGATAAGCAGAAGGAGCTTCTTGAGATGGTCGAGGATACCCGCTTCTCGCTCTGCCGCCACTCGCCGCTGATGCGGTTCGTGATAAAGTGGATAACCTTCAGGATATAAGAAAAAAGCACGGATGAACGCGGTTCATCCGTGCTTTTGTATCTCAAAATAGAAGCCCTTGGCATGCCGAGGGCTTTTTGAACGCTCTATTCGGGATCGGTCGGCTCGGGTTCCGGCGACGGGGTCGCTGGCGGCACGAAGGTCGGCCTCGGAGTCGGCTCCGGAGTTGCCGCCGGAGTATGTGTCGGCGTCGGCGCGGGAGTCGCGGTAGGCCCCGTGGTAGGCGCCGCTGTGTGCCCCGCGGTAGGCGCCGCCGTGGGATGCACGGTGGGCGCGGCGGTGGGGTGCACGGTAGGATGCGCGGTGGGATGCGCGGTAGGCTGCGGAGTCGGAGCGGGCATAGACCCGTGGATCTCGCCGTAATACTCCTCAAGGCAGACGCCCCTTGAATGGAGCTCGCGCGCGAGCTCGACTCCGACGTAGCGGAAATGCCAGGACTCGTAATGGACGCCGGTGATATGCGCCTTATTCGCGGGGTATCTCAAAATGAAGCCGAAGCGATAGGCATTGTTGCGGAGCCAGATCCCCTCGGAAGTCTGACCGAAGCCGTAATCCATCTCGGGATGAGCCGTGGAGGTGATATCCAGCGCGAGCCCCGCGCAATGCTCGCTCGCGTTGCCGGGCATCGTGCCGACGGGCTTGGCATAGGGATCGTCGCCGTAATGCGGGTCGTGCGAGAGCCTATCGTTCCAAAGCTCCCATTGGCTCGCCTGTGTGCGGTAGGCGCACCTCAAATAGTATTTGGCGGTCACTCCCTCGGAATAGGCGGCCTCAAACATCCTCTTCGTCTGCACCGCGACCTCCGTCTGTATCCTTGCGCGGGTATTGTGATACGTGCAGAGCGTGCCCAGATAGCTTTGCGCGTTTATGAGGTCGTGCGGGACGAAATCATCGGGAAGGAGATGCATGAAATTGACAAGGCGCGTCTTCTCCCAGTCGGTGAGATAACCGCTCGTGGGGATGGGCTCCGGCTTGGGAGTCGTCACGGTCGGCCTTTGAGTGGGCCTCGGAGTGCCCGCGGGGGACGGAGTACGCGTCGCCTGCGGAGAGGGAGTCTGCGCGCCGGGAGCGGGGGTCGCTTTGGGCGTTGCGGCGGAGCCGTCAGCGCCGCCCGGAGTCGGGCTGACTGCAGGCGCGGAAGCGGGAGCCGCGCTTTCCGATGCAAAAGGATACTGCGAAGGAAGCTCCGTCGGCGCTTCACAGGTCGCATCCGCCGATGGCACCCCGGTCGGGGCGGCGGAAAAAGCCGCATCCTCCCGGGCCGGAGCCCCGTTGCGCGGGACGGCGGTCACTCCGGGATCGAACGCCTCGGCAAATTCGCGCAGCCTGCACCCGGTAAACGGGAGAAGGAGCGCCAGAGCCATTATAAAGGCGGCGAGCCCCGATGCGGTTTTCAGCTCCTTTTTCATTCCTTCTTCTTTTTCTTGGGAGGAAGCTGGGAAAGCCTCTGCTCGAAGCGGTCCTTGCGGGTATCGGTCGGTATCTTAGTGGGGTAATCGCCTCCGAAGCAGGCGCTGCAGTATTCGCAGTTCCCGGTCAGACAGGAGAGGCTGTCGATGGGAAGATAGCCCAGGGAATCCGCGCTGATAATACCCGCGATCTCATCGGTCGAGTGGTGGCAGGCGATAAGGTGCTGCTCGGAATCTATATCCGTGCCGTAATAGCAGGGATGCAGGAAGGGCGGAGAGGAGATGCGCATATGCACCTCTTTCGCGCCCGCCTCGCGCATGAGCTTGACGAGCCTGCCGCTGGTGGTGCCGCGGACAATGGAATCGTCCACCAACACCACGCGCTTGCCGCGAACGACGTCCTCGATCGCGGAGAGCTTTATCTTGACCTTGTCGAGACGGGAATCGGGCTCTATGAAGGTCCTGCCGATGTATTTGTTCTTTATGAGGCCTATGCGGTACGGGATCCCGGATTCCTCGCTGTAGCCCAGCGCGGCGTCGAGGCCCGAATCGGGCACGCCGACGACGATATCCGCCTTTACGGGGTGGGTCTGCGCCAGCACGCGGCCCGCGCGGAACCTTGCCTCATGCACGGAGACGCCGTCTATCCTGGAATCGGGGCGGGCGAAATAGATATACTCGAAAATGCAGAGCTTCTTGGGCTTTTTGCCGCAGTGCTCGCGGCGGGAGACGTAGCCGGAATCGGAGAATACGAGTATCTCGCCGGGCTCCACGTCGCGTATGACCTCGCCACCGACGGCTTTGATCGCGCAGCTTTCGGAAGCGACGACGTATACGCCGTCGGGAGTTTTGCCGAAGCAGAGCGGACGGAAGCCATAGGGATCCCTTGCACAGATGAGCTTCTGCGCGCTCATAAGCACGAGGGAATAGGCGCCGTCGAGTATGTTCATGGCGCGGGAGACGGCCTCCTCGATCGAAGGAGAGGTGAGCCTTTCCTTGGTGACTATATAGGCTATGGTTTCGGTATCGCTGGTGGTATGGAATATGGCGCCGGAAAGCTCCAGCTCGTTGCGCAGCTCGGCGGCGTTCGCGAGGTTGCCGTTATGAGCGAGCGCCATGCGGCCCTTTTGATGATTGACCTCGATGGGCTGGCAGTTGTTCCTGTTGGTGCCGCCGGTCGTGCCGTACCTCGCGTGGGCAACGGCCATCTTGCCAAGGGGCATGCGCGAGAGGATATCCCCCGAGAACACCTCGGAAACGAGACCCATATCCTTATGGGAAACGAAAAGACCGTCGTCGTTGACCACGATGCCGCAGCTCTCCTGCCCCCTGTGCTGAAGGGCGTAGAGACCGTAATAAGAAATGCTCGCCGCATTGATGGGCTCCGGCGCGATGACGCCGAAAACACCGCATTCCTCGTGAATGCTCATTTATTTACCATGCCTTTCCCGCGCTGCAACGCGGTATTTTGATTTTATCTCCCCTCCGATATCTCAAGCGCGGCGCCTATAAACCCGGTGAAAAGGGGATGGGGCTTATTGGGCCTGCTCTTGAATTCGGGGTGGAACTGGACTCCTATATGGAACGGCCTATCGGTCAGCTCTACCGTTTCGACCAGAGTCCCCTCGGGCGAGAGGCCCGAAAGGGTAAGGCCGCATGCTTCAAGCTTTTCCCGATAGTCGTTATTGAATTCGTAGCGGTGCCTGTGCCGCTCGCGGATAAGGCGCTCGCCGTAGCAGCGCTCCATGGCGGTGCCGGGCTTTATCGCGCAGGGATAACTGCCGAGGCGCAGCGTGCCGCCCTTGTCTATCTCGTCCGACTGGCCGGGCATGAAGTCGATGACCTTATGCCTGCAGCGCTCGTTGAATTCGCCCGAGTCGGCGTCCGCGATCCCCGCGACGTTCCTCGCGTACTCTATGACCGCTATCTGCATGCCGAGGCAGATGCCGAAATAGGGCTTCCCGTGCTCGCGCGCGTATTTGGCGGCGAGTATCATGCCGGGTATTCCGCGGCTGCCGAAGCCGCCGGGAACGAGTATGCCGTCCATCGGGGCAAGCCTTTCCTCCACGTTCTCGGGGGTCAGCTCCTCGGAGTCGATCCATTCGATATCCACCTTCGCGTCATGCCTGTAGCCCGCGTGCCGCAGCGCCTCCGCGACGGAAAGATACGCGTCGTGCAGGGCGACGTACTTGCCGACGAGGCCAATACGCACCTGCTTCGAAAGGCTCTTGATGCGCTCCACGAGCCCCTTCCACTCCTCAAGCTCCGGCTTGGGAGCTTCTATGCCGAGCTCGCGGCAGACGACGGAGGAGAAATTCGACTCCTCGAGCATCAGCGGAGCCTCGTAAAGAGTCGGGAGAGTGAGGTTTTCGATGACGCAGTCCGTGCGCACGTTGCAGAACAGCGCGATTTTGTTGAATATGGACTCCTCAAGCGGCTCGTTGCAGCGAAGGACGATTATATTGGGATTGACGCCCATGCCCTGCAGCTCCTTAACGGAATGCTGGGTGGGCTTTGATTTATGCTCTCCCGAGCCCATAAGATAGGGCACGAGCGTGACGTGGATAAAGAGGCTGTTCTCCCTGCCGACCTCGAGCGAGATCTGCCTTACCGCCTCTATAAAGGGCTGGGATTCTATATCGCCTATGGTGCCGCCGATCTCCGTGATGACGACGTCCGCGCCGGTCTTTTTGCCGACGTTATAGACGAACGCCTTTATCTCGTTGGTGATGTGCGGTATCACCTGCACCGTGGAGCCCAGGTATTCCCCCCGGCGCTCCTTGTTGAGCACGTTCCAATACACCCTGCCCGTAGTCAGATTGGAGTATCGGTTCAGATCCTCATCGATGAATCTTTCATAGTGCCCGAGGTCGAGATCGGTCTCCGCTCCGTCCTCGGTAACGAATACCTCCCCGTGCTGATACGGGCTCATCGTGCCCGGATCGACGTTAATATAGGGATCGAGCTTCTGAGCGGCGACCTTGAGGCCCCTTGCCTTGAGCAGCCTGCCGAGCGAAGCGGCGGTTATGCCCTTGCCAAGCCCGGAAACGACGCCTCCGGTAACGAATATGTATTTTGCCATGGTTTTGCCTCCCAATGAGTATTTGCGTAAAGTATTTGCGGACAGGAGGACTGCCGTTATTAAAGATTTATCTCGGCCTTTTCGTTTGCCGCGCCCGCAATGAAGGGACGCACCTTTTTGATGAAACGCTCGACCTGCACGGGGCACCTGCCGATATAGAGCGAGGGCTCGAGCAGCTCTTCCATCTCTTCAAGCGTGAGCCCGAACCTTTCCTCGGCGGCGAGGCGGGAAAGCAGATCGCAGCCCTCGCCCTGCTTCATGCGGGCCGTGGCCTCCATGGAGCAGCGCCTTATGACCTCGTGGAGCTCTTGACGGTCGCCTCCCCTCTTCACCGCCTCCATCATCAGATTTTCGGTGGCGATAAAGGGCAGGTATTCGCGCACGGTGCGCTCGACGATCTTTTCGTTTACACGGAGCCCGTCGGTCACGTTCATGGCGAGGCGCAGTATCGCGTCGGCACAGAGGAAGCCCTCCGGCATGGATATGCGGCGGTTCGCGGAATCGTCGAGAGTGCGCTCCAGCCACTGCACGGAGGCGGTCATGGGAGCGTTCGCGGCGTCCGCCATGAGGTAGCGGGCAAGCGAGCAGATGCGCTCCGACCGCATCGGGTTGCGCTTATACGCCATCGCGGAGGAGCCGATCTGGTTCTTCTCAAAGGGTTCCTCGAGCTGCCTGTCGTGCTGGAGGAGCCTTATGTCGTTCGCCATGCGGTAAAGGCTCTGCGCAATGGAGGAGAGCGCGTTCAGTATGCGCGAGTCGGTCTTGCGGGGATAAGTCTGACCGCATACGTCAAAGAGCTCGTCAAAACCGAACTCGGCGGCGATCATGCGGTTCATCTCGTCTATCTTCGCACCGTCGCCCTCGAAAAGCTCCATGAAGCTCGCCTCGGTGCCCGTCGTGCCGCGGCAGCCAAGGAACCTGATATTCTCAATGGCAAAATCGAGCTCCCTGAGGTCGGAAACGAGATCCTGTATCCAGAGGCAAGCCCTTTTCCCCACCGTTACGAGCTGAGCGGGCTGATAGTGGGTATAACCAAGAGTCGGCAGCGCCTTATACTCCTCCGCAAAAGCGGAGAGATTGGCGATGACGCTCAAAAGCTCGCCGCGAAGATGCTTCAGTCCGTCGCGGTACAGAACGAGATCCGCGTTATCGGTGACGTAACAGCTCGTCGCGCCCAGGTGGATGATGCCCGCCGCGGAGGGCGCCTTGAGCCCGTAGGCGTATACGTGCGCCATGACGTCGTGGCGGACTTCCTTTTCACGCGCGGCGACGACCTCGTAATCTATATCGTCAACGTGGGCTTCAAGCTCCTCCACCTGCTCACGGGTTATGGGGAGCCCGAGCTTCATTTCGGCCCTTGCGAGGGCGATCCACAGCCTGCGCCATGTGCGGTAGCGGGTATCCGCGGAAAACAGGCCCAGCATATAGGGCGAAGCGTACCTTGAGGAGAGCGGGGATTCGTATTTATCGGTCATTGTCCTTTACCTTTACCTGATTATTATGCTGTCGCGCTCGGCGCCGACGGAGACGTATTTTATCGGACAGCCGATCTCTTTTTCGATATAGAGGACGTAATTCCTTGCGGCCTCGGGCAGCTCCTCCCATTTGCGGCAGGAGGAGATATCCTGCTTCCAGCCCTCGAAATACCCGATCTCCGGCTGCGCCTTATTGAGAGCCACGGGGAACGGGAAGCTGTCCGTGGGCTCGCCGTCCACCAGATAGCGGGTACAGACGGGTATGCGGTCCATATAGCTTAATACGTCGAGCTTTGTGAGCGCAATGCAGGTCGCCGCCTGCACCTCCACTCCGTAGCGGGTCGCGACGATATCGATGGGGCCGACCCTCCTGGGCCTGCCGGTCTTCGCGCCGTATTCGCCGCCGGCTTCGCGCAGGCGCTCCGCCTCATCCCCGAACATCTCGCAGACGAAGGGGCCCTCGCCGACGCAGGTGGAATAGGCCTTTACGACGCCTATGACCTCGTCTATCTTTGCGGAGGGGAGGCCGGAGCCGATGGGGGCGTAAGCCGCCATGGTGTTGGAGGAGGTGGTATAGGGGCAGATGCCGTAATCGAGATCGCGGAGGGAGCCGAGCTGCGCTTCGAAGAGTATGCTCTTGCCCGCCTTCTGCGCCTCCTTGAGGAACGCGCCCGTATCGCGCACGAAGGGACGGATCGCCTCGCAGGAGTTTTCAAGCCACTCGTCGATCATCTCGCGGGTCCAGGGGCGCGCGCCGTAAACGCGGGTCAGGGTGAGATTCTTCCACTCCATCAGGTCGTAAAGATGGGCGCGGAGCTCCTCCGGATAATTCAATTCGCCCGCGAGCACGGTCTTTTTCTGGTATTTATCGGAATAGAAGGGCGCTATGCCCTGCTTGGTGGAGCCGTATTTCTTATCGGCGAGGCGGCGCTCCTCAAGCTCGTCCATTTCACGGTGCCAGGGCAGGAGCAGCGAAGCGCGCTCGCTGATCATGAGGTTTTCGGGAGTGAGAGGCACGCCCTTCGAGGTGACGTCCGCCATCTCGGAAAGGAGGCTTTCGGGATCGACCGCGACGCCGTTGCCGAGGATATTCACCACGCCCTCGCGGAATATGCCCGAGGGGAGCAGATGCAGCGCGAATTTGCCGCGCTCGTTGATAACGGTATGCCCGGCGTTGCCGCCGCCCTGAAAGCGGACGACGATATCGTGCTCCGCGGTCAGAAGATCGACCATGCGGCCCTTGCCCTCGTCGCCCCAGTTGATGCCGACTATTGCGCAGTTTGCCATTTTGTTTCCTTTCGGCTTCAGATGTGCTCGTTCAAACGCTTCATGACCTCGGCATACGCGTCCTCGACGCCGCCGAGATCCCTGCGGAACCTGTCCTTATCGAGCTTTTCATGCGTGACGGAGTCCCAAAGCCTGCAGGTATCGGGGCTGATCTCGTCAGCGAGGACTATGCGGCCGTCGGAGGTCTTGCCGAACTCGAGCTTGAAATCGACGAGTGTGACGCCGCAGCCCGCCCAGAAGGCCTTGAGGTTATCGTTCACCATGAAGGCGAGGCGCTTGATCTCCTCGATCTCCTCACGGTCGGCGAGCTTCAAGGCGACGGCGTGATAAGCGTTGATGAGCGGATCGCCAAGGTCGTCGTTCTTATAGGAGAACTCGATGGTGGGCTCGTCGAACACTATGCCCTCCTCGACCCCGTACCTCTTGGAGAAGGAGCCGGCGGAAATGTTCCTGATTATGACCTCGAGCGGGACTATGGAGACCTTCCTCACAAGAGTCTCCCTCTCGTTCAGCTCCTCGACGAAATGGGTGGGCACGCCCGCCTTCTCGAGCAGCTTCATAAGGCGGTTGCTCATCTGATTATTGATGACGCCCTTGCCCTTTATGGTGCCCTTTTTCAGTCCGTTGAAGGCGGTCGCGTCGTCCTTATAGGATACGATGACCAGATCCTCGTTATCGGTGGCAAATACGCGCTTTGCCTTGCCCTCGTAAAGCTGAGCTCTCTTTTCCATAATTACTACCTCCGTATTAAGATCGAGTATTTCTCGCGCCGGAAGACCCGCTCCCGAAGCGCTTTCCGCATCAAACGAAACAAGGGCACGGCACCTCATGCGGTTCGCCCGAGACGCCCTTGCCCTGCCGATTTACTATACTCTTTTTTGCCCCGATTGTCAACACGCAGAACGGTTCTCCGCCCCTCTGCGGAGAGATATATTTCACGGTCGGCACCGCTTGCATGGCTCGTAGCCCATGCCGATAAGCTCCTCCCGCGAGCCGCTGTATTCCCGCCTGTTCGCCTCGGATATCTCCGCCGCGCTCGGGCAGGAGGGATAATGGAATTTCCCCGTCTTTACGTTGAGAACGTAATTCCCCTCCCCCGCTTCGCTCTCCGTTGGAGAGGTCTTCGGCGGCGCGGTCGGAGCGGGCGTGCTTGCGGCGAGCGTATCCGCCCCCTCGTTCCTCTGCACCTCCGCAGTAACGCGCCTGCCGTCGCTGCGCAGCACTATATGCCCCTGCATATCGGTCCTAAAAACACGCGCTCCCGCGTCGCGCAGGCGGGATAACACCTGCTCCGTGGGATGACCGTACTGATTTTCGCCGACCGAGATCACCGCATACTCCGGCATTACCTCGCGCAGGAAGGGGTACGAGGTCGACGAATTGCTGCCGTGATGGGCGACCTTCAGCACCGTGCTTTTAAGCTCTGCGCCGGATGCGAGGATATCCTGCTCCTCCTCGCGCTCCATGTCTCCCGTAAACAGGAAGGAGGTTTTGCCGTAGACTATCCGGAGCACTATGGAATCGTTATTTGGATCGTTCGAGAAGGCGATGGGGCCGAGAACGCTGACCTCCGCCGAGCCGAGATAAAAGCGCTCGCCCGCCTTTGGGACGGTTATCGAAAGGCCGCGCTTTTTCACGTATTTCACGAAGTTTTCAAACGCCTTGGTGCCGCCCTTGTCGGATGAGCAGTAGACCTTGCCCGCGCTCGCCCAGACGAGCGCTCCGGGTATGCCGCCTATGTGATCCTCGTCGGAATGGGTCCCCACGACGTAATCGAGGTGCTCCACGAAATGGTTTTTGATATAGGAATAGACGCGCCTGGAATCGGACGAATTCCCGCCGTCAATGAGCATGGCGTGCCCGTCGCAGATAACGAGCGCGGCGTCCGCCTCGCCCACGTTTATAAAATGCGCCTCGAAGAAGGACTCACCGGGCGGGCGGGTCCCCGCCGGCGCTCCTCCCGTCGGCTCCGCATGCTGCTCCGCGGGGGTCTGCGGGCTTCTCGTTACCGCCCAAACGGCGGCCGCGGCGGCAAGCAGTACGGCAAGTATTATCAATGCGATTTTTACGGGCTTTTTCATGCGTCGATTTTATCACCTTTTTACGGTTTATTCAAGCGCTCCGCTTGCATGCAGGCGCTCCGGCATGGTATAATCCGGACAAGAACAGCTTCACGATCTGTTTTTCCAAGGCCGATCGGCGGAAAGGTGCGAAACAGCGATATGATACCCATAGACATTGAAAGGCATATTTCCCTGCTCAAGCAGTTCGCGGCGATACCCGCGCCCTCGCATAACGAGGATAAGCGGGTCGAATTCCTGCTGCGCGAGCTTCACGGGATGGGGATAGACGACGCTTATTCCGACGAGGCGAAGAACGTGCTCGTGCCCATGGGCTGCGAGGGTGCGGGCGGTATCACCGTTTACACGGCGCATACGGACGTGGTGTTTCCCGACACGACCCCCCTGCCCGTAAGGGAGGAGGGCGGCAGGCTTTACGCTCCCGGAGTCGGCGACGACACCGCGAACGCCGCGGCGATGCTTACCACGATCCGTTTCATCAAGGAAAACGGGCTCAGGGCAAAGGAGCCGGTGCTCTTCGTTTTCGATTCATGCGAGGAGGGGCTCGGCAATCTCAAGGGCGTGCGCCGCATAATGAGCGATTTTGAAGGCAGGATAAAGGAGCTCGTTTCGTTCGACTGCTCGCTGGACGAGGGGATAGTCGTGAAGGCCGTCGGCTCCGAGCGCTTCCGCGTGACGGCGCGCACTAAGGGCGGGCACTCATACGGCGCCTTCGGCAGCCCCAACGCCATACACCGCATGGCGGAGCTCATCACGAAGCTCTACCGGCAGGAGCTGCCCGCTTCGTCCGATCAGCGCACGACCTATAACGTCGGCGTGATACAGGGCGGCACCTCCGTCAATACCATCGCGCCTTCCGCCGAGATGCTCTACGAGTTCCGCTCGGACGAGCACTCTTCGCTCGAATTCATGCGGGAGCAGTTTTTAAGGCTCCTTCGGGAGGCCGACTGCCCCGAGGCGCATTTTGAAGCCGAGGTAATAGGCGAACGCCCCTGCGGAAAGAACGTCGATCCCGAGGCGCAGGCGAGGCTGCTCGGCCGCTGCTCGGCCGCGATAAAGTCCGTGACGGGAGAGGCCCCGCTTTTAAGCTCCGGCTCGACCGACGCCAACGTGCCGCTCTCGCTGGGCGTGCCCGCGGTGACGTTCGGGCTCTATATAGGCGCGGGAGCGCACACGCGCGATGAATGGCTCGAGCTTAACTCGCTTGAAACGGGCTTGGAGATCGCTTTGAAGCTCGTTGTCGGCGGGCATTTCGAATAACGGCGGACAGTGCCGGGAAAGGAAGCCATGTTCGGTATCAAAAAGGAAAAGAAGGGAAATTGGACCAAAGTCGAGCACGCGTCGGGGCCGATCTATTACCGCTGCTCCAACTGCCGCGCGATGTTCCCCTCCCCCGCTCCAACCTGCCCCGCCTGCAGGGCGAAGATGAAAAAGAAGATAAAATACGACCCGGCGTTCATAGACGACTGGTCGCTTGGCGAGGAATGATATGCTAAAGAGCTTTTTTGACGAGCATCCCGAATGCGCCGTCGCCTTTTCTGGCGGAGCGGATTCGGCTTACCTGCTTTACGAGGCGAAGCTTTACGCGAGGCGATTCGCGGCCTTTTACGTCAAGACCGCGTTTCAGCCCATGTTCGAGTTCGAGGACGCCCTGAGATTCACGCGGGAGCACGATATCCCCCTGCGCGTGCTTCTCTGCGACGCGCTCTCCTGCGAGGAGATAGTCTCCAATCCGCCCGACCGCTGTTATCACTGCAAAAGGCGCATATTCGGAGCCATAGCGGAGGCGGCGCGCAAGGCGGGCTTCGACACCGTTTTGGACGGCACGAACGCCTCCGACGACGCGGGCGACCGCCCCGGTATGCGCGCGCTCGAGGAGCTGCGGGTGCTCTCGCCCCTGCGCCTTGCGGGGCTTGAAAAGGCGCGAGTGCGTGAGCTTTCGCGCGAGGCGGGGCTTTTCACGTGGGACAAGCCCGCGTACGCCTGCCTGGCGACGAGGATAGGCACGGGAAGGCGCATCGAACGGCGCCTGCTCGAAAGGACTGAGCGGGCGGAGGCGTATATCGCCTCGCTCGGCTTTACCGATTTCCGCATACGCACGCTTGGCGAGACCGGGCTTTTGCAGGTCACCGAGGATGATATGCCTCTTGCGCGGGAAAGATTCGGGGAAATAAGGGAGCGGCTCTGCGGGCCTTACGCCGATCTGCTGCTCGATCCGGAGGCAAGGCATGGACAATGAGTTAAGAAGGCTTTTGGAAGGCGTGAGGGACGGGTCCGTGCCCGTGGACGACGCGCTTCTGCGGATAAAAAAGCAGCCCTTCTTGGATATAGGCTGCGCAAAGGTAGACCTGCACCGCGCCGCGCGGCAGGGCGCGCCGGAGGTGATCTACGGCGCCGGAAAGACGCCCGAACAGATAGAAAAGATCGCCCGCGCCATGCTCGATAACGGGCAGGAGCGCGTGCTTATAACGCGGCTCTCGAAGGAAGCGGCGGACGCGCTCTCGGGTCGCCTCCCAATGCGCTATTTTGCCGAAGGCCGCATAGGCTTCTGCGGGGAATTCCCGGAGCCCGACGGCTTGGGCAAGGTCGTCGTCGCGACGGGCGGGACGAGCGATATCCCCGTCGCCGAGGAAGCGGCGCTGACCGCCTCCGCCATGGGCAGCGAGGTGATAAGGCTCTACGACGTCGGAGTCGCAGGGCTGCACAGGCTGCTCGGGCACGTCGACGAGATAATGGGCGCCTCCGTGATAATCGCCATAGCAGGTATGGAGGGGGCGCTTGCGAGCGTCATTGGCGGGCTTGCGGACTGCCCCGTGATCGCCGTGCCCACGAGCGTCGGCTACGGCGCTTCCTTCGGCGGGCTCTCGGCGCTGCTTTCGATGCTCAACTCCTGCGCGAGCGGAGTCGCCGCAGTCAATATCGACAACGGCTTCGGCGCGGGATATCTTGCAAACATGATAAACCACATGGCGGCCGTGAAGCCGTCTGAAAACACGGAGGGAAAATGAGAACGCTTTATCTTGACCTTGGCATGGGCGCGGCGGGCGATATGCTCACGGCGGCGCTTTACGAGCTGCTCGATGATGAAAAAAAGAAGGTTTTCATTGAAAAGATCAATTCGCTCGGGCACGGCGAGCTTTGCGTCGCGCCGGAGCCCGCGGAGAAATGCGGTATACGCGGGACGCATATGCACGTGACCATAGCCGGCATGGAGGAGCACGAGCATATGCATGAGCATGACCATGAGCACGGGCATGACCACGAGCATGAGCATGACCACGAGCACGGGCACGAGCATGACCATGACCACGAACATGAGCATCATCACGGGCATCATCACAGCGGCATGGCGGATATAGAGGCGATCATATCGGGCGCCGACCTCCCGGACGGGGTCAAAAGCAGTGCCATGACCGTTTACCGTCTAATCGCGGAAGCCGAGAGCGCGGCTCACGGCAAGCCCGTGACGGAGATACATTTTCACGAGGTCGGCGCGCTGGACGCCGTGGCCGACGTGACGGGCGTGTGCCTGCTGATGGATATGCTCGGAGCGGAAAGGGTAATCGCCTCCCCCGCCGCCACGGGCTTCGGGCACGTGCACTGTGCGCACGGCATACTGCCCGTGCCCGCTCCGGCGACCGCATACATAATGCGCGGGGCGCCCATTTACGCCGGCGAATTCGAGGGAGAGCTCCTGACTCCCACCGGAGCCGCGCTCATAAGGCATTTCGTTACCGAATTCGGCAATATGCCCCTCATGAAGCCCGAGGCGATAGGCTACGGCATGGGCACGAAGGACTTCCCCCGCGCCAACTGCGTCCGCGCCGTGCTCGGCGATTCCGGTCCCGAAGGGAACAGGGGCGAGATCATGGAGCTTTGCTGCAATCTTGACGATATGACTCCGGAGGCGGTGAGCTTCGCCATGGATATGCTCTTCGACGCGGGAGCGGCCGACGTCTGGACGGAGCCCATAGGCATGAAAAAATCCCGCCCCGGCGTGAAGCTCTGCGCGCTCTGCACGGAAAGCAGGACGAACGCGCTCGTCCGCGCCTTCTTTAAGCACACCACGACGATCGGAGTGCGGGAAACGTTCTGCAGAAGGTATACGCTCGAAAGAAGCTTTGAGGCGCGGACGATCGGCGAAAGCAAAGTCACGCTCAAGCATTCCAGGGGCTATGGTGCGGAGCGATGCAAGCCGGAATTCGAGGACGTCGCCCGGATGGCAAGGGAAAGAGGGCTTTCGCTTGCCGAGGCCGAGGCGCTAATAAAGGAATGAGAACAAGCAAAAAGAGCCGCGGCCCATGCTGCGGCTCTTTTGTGTTACAAGCTGATCCTTGCAAGGATCGCGGTCACATCCCGGCGCGCCATTTTGAGATCCCAGCCCGTTTCCGTACTGCGGCGGAAGACTTTAAGCTCGTCGCCCTCGAAACAGGGGGCCTTGAACAGCACCTCCATGCTGCGGATGTCCATCGACTCGAGCTCGGCATTGGAGAAGAAACCCATAAGAGCCTTGACGTACGCGGCGTTGTTCATATGACGGCCTACGTCGATATCGGTGGAGACGACGCGGTAGCTGCCGCAGCACTCCTCCGGGGAAAACTCGTCCGGTATGCGGGAGAAGGGCTCGGTGCCCGCAGGGGGCTGAGTGAGCGCGAGCTCCTCCGGGTAGACGCCCTTCATGGGAGCCAGCTTCCCGGTCTCCACGTTTATCACAGCCCATTCCGTCCTGCCGGTGATGACCGTCCTGCCGTCCTTTTTGACGAGATAGCTCCTGTTGCCGCGGATCCTTTCCGGAGCCTCCGGCCAGGTGACGAGCTTCACCTCCTCGCTCATGCGGGGACGCTCGAAAAAGTCAATGCGGGTCTTGACCGTGAGCCAAAAGAGCCCTCGCTTTGCCATATCCGCAAAGCCCACCCCGATGAGCTCAGCGTGGATCGCCGCCATATCCATGAGTGCGCGGAAAACATCCGGCACTCCGAATCTGCCGGAAGCGTCCGCAAAACCGGGCGTTATTTTAAGAGTTTCCTCATGTATCTCGTTCATTTGAAGCACATCTCCTTTACTCGTTAACGAATCGATTATAACACCTCGCGCGGCCTTAAGTCAACAACGCTCCGGATCCCGCAGAAGGGGCCCGGAGGGCGCAAAAAAGGGCGCCCCTCGAGGGAACGCCCGATCCTGCCGAAATCATTTTTTTGCGGGATCTTTTATTTTACGGGAATCCCGCCATCCGGCTTGAAATCTGCCCGCCGCGATGGTATCATAAGCAAAAGAAACGAAAGGAGCGATCCTATGTTGATATTCAACGAAGAATACTGCCTCGAAGCCTTCCGCAGGCTTTTGGGCGCGGACAGCACCACCGGTCAATACGAGCAGGTGCAGGAGCTTATCTGCAAAATGCTGGACGAGCTCGGCTTCCCCTACACCGTGACCCACAAGGGCGGCGTGATAGCCGACCTCGGCGGCGAGGGCGATCCCCTCGTCGTGACCGCGCATCTTGACGATATAGGTCTCATGGTGCGGCACGTCAATTCCGACGGCACTCTTAACGTGTGCCCCGTCGGAGGGCTCTACCCCTTCTACTGCATGATGGAGAACGTGCGCGTCCACACCCGCGACGGCAAGGTATTCACCGGCTCCGTATGCCGCACGCCCAATTCCGTGCACGTCACCGAGGAGGAGCTGCGCGAGGAGATGCCCGATTTCCGCTCGAACGTCTGCGTCGTGCTCGACGAGGACGTTGAGAGCGCTGAGGACGTGAGAGCGCTCGGCGTCGAGACGGGCGACATGATAGCCCTTGAGCCGCGCTTCACCATGTCCAACGGGTACCTTAAATCGCATTTTATCGACGACAAGGCCTGCGCCGCGGTGCTGCTTGCCGCCATGAAGGAGCTCAAGAGGACCGGCGAGAAGCTGAACCGCAAGGTGCTCGCGTATTTTGCGATGTACGAGGAGATCGGCCACGGCACGAGCTGGCTGCCCGAGGGCGTGAAGGACATACTCTCCATCGACATCGCTCCGACCGGCCCCGACCAGAATTCCGACGAGCATAAGGTGACGGTATTCTGCAAGGATTCGCGCTTCCCCTATCATTGGGGCATGACGAACGAGCTGCGCGAGGCGGCGATAAAGGCGGGCGTCGATTTCGTTATGGATATCTTCACCCCGCATTACGGCACCGACGGCGATATCAGCATAGTCGCGGGCTACGACATCCGCCACTCCGCCATAGGCCCCGGCACCGCCAACAGCCACGGCTACGAGAGGACGCATATACTGGGGCTCAAGAACACCTTCGATCTGCTCGCGGCATACATCACCCGCTGACGCATACTAAAGCCATGAAAACGACCCGTATTTTAAGGAGTATAACGGCGCTCGCCCTTGCCTTGAGCGGCGTGCTTCTCTGCGCCTGCACGGGGAGCGGCAAGCCGGCCCCCACAGAGGAGCCGCGCGTCACGCAGGCGCCCGAGGTGGAATACACCATGACGCACGTTATAAGGTATTGGCCGGAGGACGCTGATTACAGCTCCTGCGATTACGCCTGCGTCGCCGAAATACCCAAGTTTTCCAAGGAATACACCGCGGGCTCCAAGCTGAACAAGGCGGTGGACGGATACCTTGAGGAGCTTGCCTCACGCATCGAGACCCGCTATATGCCCGCCGCGATAGCCAAGCCCCCCTCCACGGAGGTCGAAGCGAGGGTCGAGACCGCCAACGGCGTCACGAACGTCATATTCACCGAAAAGCACGCATATGAGGCGCAGCCCTATTTCGAGACCTACGTGCTCATGCTCAACGAGCGCGGCGATGCGGTGAACCTCAACGACGTATTCAAAAACTATCACGCCGACCAGCTCATAGCCTCCGTGATCGCCGATTCCATCGCGGGCGACGACCGCTTTTACGAGGCGGACGCTTCGAAGGTGCTCGCCTCCATCGACTGCAATCACGGCGCGAGCGTGCAGAACGGCGGCTGTACGGTATACGTGCACGAGGGCCTGCTCGCCCCGTATGAGCTGGGCGAGCTCTCGTTCGACGTGCCTTTCGGCGACGTGCATCCGGACTTCGTCGGAGAAAACGCCGCTATGACGCTCGAGGAATACGGCGATATAGTCGACTTCCTGCACTTCGTGTCCGACGCGGCGGTAGTGCGCGCTGAGAGCATATACGACGGACGCCTCTCCGAATACGAGGCCGCTTCCTTCATGGGCGAGCTCGCGCTGACGCTCGGCATACTCCCCGAGGACGGCCGCATACCCGTGCCGGAAGAGGAATTCCTGCGCCTCTACCGCGAGTGCTTCGGGCAGGAGCTCCCCGGTATCGACACGGAAGCGCACGACATAAAGCATGAGGGCGGCTTTTTCAAGGTCGAGAACGCGAGGAAGAGATACGCCTACAACGTCGACATACTGGGAGCCGAGCGCAGCGGAGACGATCTGACTCTCACGGGAGATATGATATTCGGCAAATTCGGCTTCGCCTCGAGCGAATACGTCTGCCACGTCACGGTTAAGCTCATAAAGAACGCGGAAAGCCCGTTCGGGTTCACGCTCAAGGATTTTGAAATGAAGATGTGAGGATGAAAAAGCAAAAGGCCGCGGGCGAATATGCCTGCGGCTTTTTCCTTCAATGGGCTTTTTTTATTGCTTTATACCGGTTTTTTTCGCGGCTGCGGAGGCGACCGCGGCGGTCAGGGGAACTGCGAGTATGAGCCCAACGGAGCCCGCGGCGGACCTTATAAGCTCCATTATCGTATCATCGTTGTTGATGAGCTGGTAGGGCTGCATACCGGCGGCGGCCATGATTATCATGAGATTCAGCGAGGCGCCGACGAAAGCCAGTATGAGCGTGTTGGTCATGGTCCCTATCATATCCCGCCCTATGTTCATGCCCGAGCGGAACAGCTCCCCGCGCGAGAGCCCGGAGTCGACCTCGTGAAGCTCGTTCACGGAGGAGGCTATGCTCATGGCGACGTCCATGACGGCTCCGAGGGACGAAATGATTATGCCCGAAACGAAGAGCCCGCGCACGTTGAGCGTTATGCCCTCGAGGGTGCGGGATTCATCGAGCAGCCACTCCGCCTCGTCCATCGTCATGCCCGAAACGCGTGCAATGCTGCCGCAGATCAGCGCAAAAGCGCCCGAAACGAGCACGCAGAGCGCCGTGCCGAGCATGGCGGAGACCGTTTTACGGGTGACGCCGCCGAGCAGGGTGAACGAGAAAACCGTTATGAACACGCAGACTATGAGCGTCAGGGGTATCGCGGGGAAGCCCTTGAGCCACATGGGTATCAGGAAAAGTATTATCGCGGCAAGCGAATACGCGAGCCCGAACAGGCTCATGACGCCCTTCTTCCTGCCGACCGTTATCGCGGCTGCGGCAAAAATAAGGACTATGGCCGCGGCGAGCCATGTGAAATCATAATTGACTATGCTCATCTGATAGCCGGGCTCGCGCGAATCGGAGGTGATGGTGACCGTGAGCACCGTGCCCGCCTTGGCGACCTTTTCGTGCATGGGGCCCAAATAGTTGTTCACGTTCATTACGTCGCCCTTATACCTGCCCGTGAGCACCGTCACGCAGAGCGACTGCGAGCCGCGGAGCGCGTTTTCGGTCTCGGGATCGACCTCGTAGCTGTCACGGAGCACTTGTGTGACCCGCACGAGCTCGTACTCGATGGTATAATAGGGGTTCTGCCCGGCGGGCTTCGCCCTTCTTCCGAGGAACGCGCCTATAACGAGCGCGGCAAGGCATATTACGACCGCCGTTATACTGACTATACTGTTCTTGCTTTTCATGTGAAAACCGCCGGATACTTAAAATTCGGGGACTGCCGCAAAGGGCAGTCCCCGATGCTGTTTTTTACTCAGCGAAGGTTCATGGTGTGACGCAGATACAGGAGCGCATCGGTCATATCCACGGCGCCGTCATGGTTGATATCCATCATGGCGACTATCTCGGGAGTGTACTGATCGAGATGCATCACGTAGCGCATTATCATGAGCACGTCGGCCGAGGTGTTGTCGCCGTCGCCGTTAAGATCGGGATAGGGATTGGCGGTGGGGATGACCTCGGCGCGGTTCCTGACGCGGATGCGCGGGATGTAACCGCCCTCCGCGCTCTCCGTGTCGACCGTGATGGAAGCGAGACCCGTCGCCTCAACGTGATCGCCGACGTGGATATCGATGACGTAATCGCTCATGATATAACCGTCGATGAATACGCGCGCGACGTCGGTGCCGTCGTTGACCATTATGGTCTCGAGAGCGCCGTCGGAGGAATAGCCGAGGCTTTCGACCGTGCCGCTGACCTTGATGAGCAGACCGGTGTAATCGGTGCTCATGGCCTGCGCCGCAGTGAGCTCGAGAGGCTCGATGATCCTCTCCTCGTGGCCCTCGACGGCCTCTATCTTGGTGACTACCAGCTCGCGCTCGCCGTTATAGGCGCCGAGCACGTCGGTGCACCTGACGTACTGGCCGATATGGAAATCGCCCGCAACGGGGAACAGGTTGATGCCCGCGGTATCGTCCTGCACGTAGATGCAGTCAAAGAACGCGGTATCCTGATCGTAACCGGAAGCGTTGGAGGTGACGTAGCCTTCAACGGTGTACTTGCCGCCGGGCTCGGCCGCGTTGACCTCCTCGATCGGGGTGATCGTGGGCTCGGGGATGAGCTTGTCGATTATGTTCATTACGATCTGGTAATTGCTGTTCTGCAGGGTGGTGGCGTTCTCGATCTCCACCTTCACCTCGAACGTGGAGAAGAAGGTCACGCCGGAGGTCAGCAGCCAGCCGCCGCCCGCGAGATCCTCAAGGGACATCGCGACGACCTCGCCCATGGGAACGACTACCGTATCGCTGTCATAATCGGGAACGTAGCTGGAGGAGCCGCCGAAGTCGGCGGTGTAGTTGGCGCCCCATGTGGTGGGATAGCCCACGATAACGGGTATCGCGCCTTCGCCCGGGATGATGGGCGCGCCGTTGTAGCAGGAGAAGGAGTTGTTGGTGGTCTCAAGCACGTCCTTCAGCACCCACACGGGCTCGCCGTTCCAGGTGTAGTTGTAGTTCTCCTCGCGGGTGAAGTACAGACGGTAAGCCTCGTTTGCCTTCTCCTCGTTATCTACCACTATGCCGTTCGCAATGGCAGTGTCGGAGCCCACGGCCGCGAGTATCGCATTGGTTATGGTATGCGCCTGCTCCGCGATATTCTCGGGATTGCCGCGGTCGGACTTGGAGCAGATTATGAGGTTGCCGCCCGCCGCCGCATACTGCGCGATGGCGTCAAGCTCGGCCTGAGTATAAAGGTTGGCCTCGCCGACGTTTGCCCAGCCGTTATAGGGAACGGTGAGAACGAGGAGCGCGTAATCCTTTATGTTCTCATAGGTGAGCTGACCGGCGCGGACGTAATTGGTGCGGATCGCGTTCTGAGCGCAGAGCTCAATGAACGCGGCGTCACTGCCAGCGTAATTGCCGGAAACGTAGAAGTTGACGTGGCCTGCGTCGATGCCGATATCAAGGAGCTCGGTGGGATCCAGAACGTCCATCTCATAGGAGTAGGTGAACTGCATCGCGGTATCGCCGAGGAAGCCCGTGACGACTACGACGAACTTCTGATTGCCGAGGCTTACGGGAGTGAAGTTATAGGTGAGCTGCAGCTCGGAATCCGAAGCGATCACGCCCGCGTTCTCGATAACGTCAAGGAGCACGGGCTCGTTCTGCCCGACGGTGCTGTAGTAGCTGACGGTGGAGATGACGAAATCCTCCGCCTCATAATCGTAGAGGGTGGTGGTGAAGGTCATTTCCTCGTCCTTAACGGGTATGACGGTCTCGGTGGTCACGTCGGAGATGCCGACCTTGGATACGTCGCCGACCCAGACGGGAGCGGTGACGGCGATATCCTTATCCGGCTGATCCACCCTTATGAAGTAATAGGAGTAATCATTGGGCAGCGTCACGTCGATCATGCCGGAGGACTCGGCGATGACCTCGGAATAGGCGTACACGCCGCCGTTGACGACGACGGATACGCGGCCGATGCTTTCGCCGTCGGGATCGTTGACGGAAACGCAGATGCGGACGGTCTCAACGGGGTTCTCCTCGTCATCGGGGATGATGGAGCCCATCACCTGATCGTTCAGGGTGTAGTAGAGCTCGAGGTTCTTATCCTCGGTGGCGTACATGGTCATGCTGCGCATGGCCTCGTAGATGCCCTGCTCGGAGAAGTCGTCGGTGATGATAACGTCGCGGGCGGTGTTGGCGTTGCCCCACTTGCCCTTGTGGTTATCCTGGTTGTTTGTGGGAGCGACGTGCCAGCCCATATCGAGAGCAAGCGTGTACTGCTCGTAGCTGGGCCAGTACGCGGAGCCGCCCACGGCGCCTTCGCCGTTGCCTACCTCGACCATCGTTATGACTCGGTCGGCGGCGACGTCGTAATAACCGAAGTTATCGAAGTTGCCGAAGGTGGTGCCGGGATGGTTGAAGGCGTGTATGGTATCGGGATACTGCTTGATAAGGTCGTAATAGGCCACAAGTCCCGCGCCGCCCTGCACGGTGTAGGTGCTGTTCTGGCGGGAGACGATACCCACGGAATTGTAGGTGTTGATATGGCCGTACTGACCGGACCAGGTCATCTCGTAGCCGCCGATGAATATAACGTCGTTCTGACGCTGGTTGAATTCATCGATCAGGGTGGTGTAGTTATACCACTTGGAGTGACCGTTGGCGGCGATGGTACCCGACTCGACGTTCTCGAAATCGCCGAGATCGGACTTGGAATCGAAATAGTTGGAGTGGTCGGTCACGGCAACGAAATCGACGTTCTCGCTCTCGGGAAGGCCGGTGACGTAGCTGTAAACGTCCTCAAGCGTGCCCGCGCCGTCGGAATACTCCGCGGTATGGGCATGGAGCTGACCGAAGTAGAAGCTGTACTGCGGCTCGCCCACGGTGAAGCTCCAGCTGTAGCTGACGGAAGCGCCGTCCGCCCTCGTGATAACCACGGTGGCGTTATACTTGCCGTCCGCAAGCTCGCCCTGATAGCTCAGGTATGCGTTATTGCCGGAAACGACGGTGCTGCCGCTTACGCCGGGAACGGTTATGACGATGGTGGGATCCGCGCCCGCGTTGGCAAATGTGACGCTGATGAAGGGCGTCTTGTCATCATAAGTCGCGGAGTTGGCCCTGGGGGTCACGGAAACTATCTGAGGCAGGTCGACGATGCTGACGACGACCTCCGCTTCGGAAGTGAGCCCGTAGATATCCTCCGCCGTGAACGTGAGCGTCATCTCCGTATTGCCGGAGGTGATGGCGGAGCCGGGGACCGCAGCCCTGTACTTGGAGTTGGTGGGATTATAGACCATCTCGGCCTGACCGACAACGCCGCCGATATCATAGCTCATAACGACCCTCTCCACGCCGTAATCATCGGTAACGGCAATGGCGACGTCGTAATCCACGCCTACCTCGGCGTTGAGCATGGAGCCCACGGTGATGACGGGAGCCTTGTTCTCGCCATAGTATTCGCCGCCCCTGAACTGCCAGGTGGAGGAATACTTGGAGAGCGCCGCCGCAAGATCGACCACCTCGCCCGGCTCTACGCAGTAATTCGTGTAGGGATAAGCGCGGTAAATGGGCATCGTTGCGCCGGTGGAGTCGGTAACGGTGGTGGAGCCGTTATCGTTATAACTGCCCAGCGTGACGTTCCTTACCATAACGTACTCGGAAAGGAGGGACTCCTTGTTTGCGAGCAGCTCGGCGAAGGTGTTGAAGCGCTGCGCGGGGATGCGGTCAGTTGAGAAGAGCTTCTCGACGGATACCGCGCTCTGGATCTGGGGAACGCCGCCGTAGGTGGTCTTTGTGGCGGTGATCTTGAGCACGTCGCCTATCGCGTAATCGTCGAGGGAGTTATACATCTGCAGACCGCAGATCTCGCCGTCAACGATATCCTCGAGTATGGCGGAATTGACGGAATCGTAATTGCCGAACCTGTAAACGAGCTGAGCTATAAGTGTGACCTCGGTGGAATCAGCGCAGGCTATGACCTCGGGAATGGTCATGACGCCCTCTCCGAAGAGCTCGGAGCCGATGGGATCGTTATAGGAGATATGCTCGGATACGCTGTTGGCGTCGGCGACGCGGAGCTGCAGGTTATTGTAGCAGGAGACTACCGCGGCTATATCCACCGTGTCGCCCTCATTGAAGGCGATCTCGGGGAGCTTATAGATATTGACGGTGACTCCGTTCTGGGTGATGGGAGTGCTGCCGCCGTTGTTGATCGCGCCGAGCACTGCGCCCTCAACGAATATCCTCTCGCACATATAGGCGTCGGGATCGGCGGTGAGCTGCTCCAGAGTCACTGTCTCCAGAGGCAGAGCGTTGCCGGAGGAATAGATCTTGAACACCTCGGGATCGGCCTGGTCGATACCGGAGAGCTCGGGCAGGCCCTTAAACGCGGCGCGTACGCCGGTCGCCTCAACGAGATCGCCTATCTTGACGGTCTCGTGAGCAGCGTTGAGGTAAAGATCGATACCGCCGGTCGCATCCTGAACGTACACGTTCCTGCCCTCGACGAATATGACGACGCCGCGGACGGTCGCGGTCTCGCCCTCGGCAAGCGCCAGAGCCTCCGCGATGGGGATATAGGGCAGATCGGTCTGCACGTAATCCGCGGGGGCGCCGTTCCTGAGCTGGACGGTGGTATTATACTTGGAGGCCACGGCGTAAACGTCCACCTTATCGCCCGCGCTGACGCCGTCGGGATAGGCGGCCGCACGGTAGATGGGGATGGAAGCGCCGTTGGGATCGGTGACTATGGTGGAGCCGTTGCTGTTGTAATCGCCGAGTATGGCGTCCTTAATGACGACGCGCTCGGAAACGTAAGCGGAGATATTGTTCATCAGCTCGCTGACGGTAACGGCCTGAGCGGGGATGAGCTCCGCGGAGGTATTGAGCACGGCTACGTTGGAAACGTTGGAGAGCTGACGCACTCCGCCGTAATCCGCGACCTCGCCGGTGACGGCGATTATCTGGCCGGGCACGTAGGACGAGATATGGTTGAAATCATAGATCTGCAGACCGACGATCTGACCGTTCTCAACGTCCTGGAGGGAGACGGAATTGAGGCTGCCGTAGTTGCCGAACAGCATCGCCACCTGACCCACGACGGTCTGGGTGCTGCCGGTGGACATGGCGAGCACCTGCGCGATGGTCACGCAGTCGGGATAATCGGCGGGATCGATGGGGTCTTCCACGGGCTCGGGAGGAGTGGTGGGCTCGGGCGAGGCGGTCGGGCCGGGAGACGCGACGAGCTCGACGTCCGAACCCTGCGCAACGCGCAGCTGCACGGTGTTGAAGATGCCGACGACAGCGGTCACGTTGACGGTATCGCCCTCGGCGGCGTCGACGGCGGGCATCTTATAGATATTGATGCTCGAGCCGTTCTGCATGAGGGGGGTGTTGCCGGAATTGTTGATCGCGCCGAGCACGGCTTCACGAATATAAACGCGCCTGCACATATAGGCGGCTTCGTTGGCGATTATCTGCGCAAGCGTCGCCTCGGTAAGGGGCAGCGCATTGCCGTGGGATATGATCTCGAACTGAGCGGGATCGCCCGGCTCTATATTCGAGATCTCGGGAAGGCCCTTATAGGTGCTGCGGGTACCGGTGGCTTTAACGAGATCGCCGAGGACGACGGAGGGAGCGGATTTGAAGAAGAGATCGATGCCGCCCGTCGCATCCTCAACGTAAACGTTTTTGCCGTCGATCATTGTAACGACGCCGGCGACGCATACGTTTTCGGTGTTATCGGCAAGCGCCAGCGCTTCCGCAATGGTTATGGTACCGTCAACGGGGCCGGGAGTTGGCTGAGGAACGGGAGTCACGACGGGGGTCTCGCCGTAAAGGGTGACGTCGGAAGAGAGCGCCACGCGGAGCTGCACGTCGTTGAACATTCCGACGGAGGCGATGACGTTGACCTCGTCGCCCTCCTCGGGCTCAACTTCGGGCATCTTATAGATGTTCACGGTGACGCCGTTCTGGGTGATGGGAGTATTGCCGGAGTTGTTGATATCGCCGAGCATGGCGTCCTCAACGAATATCCTCTCGCACATATAGGCGTTGGGATCGGCGGTGAGGGCGGCGAGGGTCACGGTCTCCAGAGGCAGCGCGTTTCCGGAGGAGAGTATGACGAACTGATCGGCATTCGAGGGATCGACGTTCTTGATCTCGGGCAGACCCTTATAGGTCGCGCGGGTACCCGTCGCCCTTATCCTGTCGCCAAGCGCCACGGTGGGAGCCGCGGTAAAGAAGACGCACATACCGGCGGTCTCATCCTGGATATAGACGTTCTTGCCGTCGACGAAGTTTACAAGACCCTCGATGCAGACGTTCTCGGTGTCGTCGGCAAGCGCCCTTGCTTCGGCAATGGTGATCGCGTCCCCTGCGGGGGGCTCTGTGGGAACGGAAGTGGGGTCGGGAGTGACCGACGAGCCGCCGCACTGCACGAAGAGATTATCAATGCGGAGCGTGCCGCCGGAGGCCACGGTATTGCCGTTCGCACTCTCCGTGTCGGTCACGGCGAAGCGGAGCACGAGGCTTTCCGCGTTATCGCAGAGCGCGGGAAGCGCGGCGGATATGCCGCCCCATGTGCCGCCCGCGAGAGCAACAGCGCCGCTCTCCGCTGCGATGAAGTTCACGCCGTCAACGCTGTAATAGAGCTTGACGTTTTTGGGGCCGGTGTTGGACGCACGGAAATCGGCGCTCACGACGAGGCCGGAGCAGCCCGCCGCGTTCACGGTGACCGTGTAATACTTGGGGGAAGCGGCCGAAGCGTCCGCCCAGCCGTTGCTGTTCAGACCCTTGGAGCTTCCGTTGCCGGCGGCATAGGTGAATTCGATCGTGCTGTCTTCCCTTGCTACGACCGCGCCCGCGTTATTGGCGTTGGCGGAAGAAGCAACCGGCGTCTCGGACTCGAAATCCCAGGCGGCCACGGTCTCAAGCTCTTTTACGGGCACGGCGACCCTTGCAAGAGCCGAGGCGGGAACCAGCGAGATCACCATCAATGCCGCAAGCAGCAGAGCGGAGATTCTTTTTACGCTTTTCATTGGTTTCCTCCTGATAATATTTTTCGGCGCTTTTTTATGCGCACAGTTTTACACCTTAATAATACCACAAAGGAACTCTCGGCGCTATATGAAATTTGAAATTCGGGGTCGATTTTTTACCGATATGCAAGCGGAGCGGCCGGAAGATCTTTTTAACGCGCCTCTTAACGAACTGCAAACATAAACGACCCTTCGGTCGGCTTCGCCGCCGGCTCCCCTTACACAGTGGAACCTTGTGCCGCGCGCGGCCCTTAATCCCTCACACGCCGGGATCGGGCCTCTCCCCGGCAAGGGTAAGCTTTGCGCGGAAGGAGATCGCCCGCGGGGTATCCATGCCGTCGAATTTGACGACGTGCGCTCCCCGCTCGGTATCGACCTCTATGACCGTTCCCGCGCCGAGCACCGGGTGCACGACGCGCGTGCCGGGCTCGAAGCCCTCACGCTCCTCCTCGTCCTTCAAAAAGCGCTCGCGCGAGGCGGCGTATTCGCGGGCGTCGCGGATAAGAGCGTCCTTTACGGGAGCGGTGCGCTCGATGAGCCTTTCGTCGATATCGAGTATGAATCTGGAGGGATAGCGGAAGGAGCCGTCGTGATTCACGCCCTCCGCCTCCGAAATATAAAGGCGCTCCTTCGCCCTCGTCATGGCCACGAACGCCAGGCGGCGCTCCTCCTCCATGCCGAGAAGTGTGCTGACCTTGCGCGAGGGGAATACGCCCTCGTTCATGCCGCAGAGGAACACGTACGGGAACTCCAGACCCTTCGCCGCGTGCACTGTCATCAGCTTCACCCTGCCCGCCTGCTCGGCGGCGTCGGTATTCGTGAAGAGCGCGATATGCGCAAGATAATGCTCGAGCGTCGTCTCCTCGCCGCAGGTGGTCTCGTATTCGTATACGGACTGCTTGAGCTCGGCAAGGTTGTCGAGCCTCTCCTGACTGCCCTCCGTGCGAAGCGCCTGCTCATAGCCGCTCTCGTTGAGTATCGCGGACAGCAGCTCCGAAACGGGGCGCCCGGCGTGCTCGCCCGCAAAACCCTCGATGAGATTTATGAATCTTACCGCGCCCGTGCCCTTGAATTTATCGGTCTCGGAAAGCTCGGCGAGCGCCTCGTAAAGCGAGCAGCCCCGCTCCGCCGCACGCTCCTCGATGAGCTTCATGCGGCTTATGCCGATATTCCTTTTGGGCTTGTTTACTATTCGGCGGAACGAGAGATCGTCGCGGTAGGCTATCATGCGCAGCCAGCTCAGGGCGTCCTTTATCTCCGCCCGCGCGAAGAACTGGACTCCCGAATAGATGGCGTAGGGGAGCTTGCGCGCGATGAATACCTCCTCTATGGGGCGGGTGACGTAATGCGCGCGGTAGAGGAGCGCTATATCCCGCTCGTCAACTCCGCTTTCCTCAAGCTCCGCGATCCTGTCCGCTATCCACTCCGCCTCCGCCTTCGCGCTGCGCGCGTGATGGCAGAGCACGCTTGCCCCGTGCGGCAGGGTCGGCACGAGCTCTTTTTTTATCCTGTGCCTGTTCTTGTCTATCAGCGAATTGGCGGCGGCGAGCACCTCCGGGGTGGAGCGGTAATTGCGGTTCATCATGACCGTCTTTACGCCCGGGAAGCGCTTATCAAAATCCATGAGATATTTGACGCTCGCTCCGCGCCAGGTGTAAATGGTCTGGTCGGGATCGCCCACGATGAACAGGTTCCCGTGATACCCGCAGATGGCCTCCATTAGCTTGTACTGGAGCCCGTCGATATCCTGGAACTCGTCGATCATTATGTATTCGAGCCTCTTCTGCCACTTGAGGCGCACCGAGGCGTTTTCTTCGAATATATAGAGGGTGAACTTGATAAGGTCGTTATAGTCTAGCCCGAAGCACTTCTTCTGCTGCCAGAGATAGCCGTAAAAAATGATATCGTCGCGGTCCTTCGCGGCAAGATATTTCTCGCGCAGGGCGTCCGCGTCCATATTGATAAGATCGAGATAATAATCGGGTTTTTTCAGCGTCTTCAGTATCTCTATCATGTCGTTCGCGGCGTTATAGGGCATATCGCGGAGGGTAAGGCCGCGCTCCTCGTAAACTATGGACAGCATGGCGTTGATATCCGTATTGTCCAGCACGAGGAAGCTTTTGGGATACTGCACGGCATTGGCCTCCTCCTGCAGCACGGATACGCAGAAGCCGTGGAACGTGTTTATAAAGCCGGTATCGTTATCGCCTATGAGGTTGTGTATGCGGCTGCGCATCTCGTTGGCGGATTTATTGGTGAACGTGACGCAGAGGATATTGCCGGGAAGTATGCCTATATCGTTCACAAGATAGGCGAAGCGATACGTGAGAGCGCGCGTCTTGCCCGAGCCCGCGCCCGCGACGACCCGAACGTATCCTTCCGTGCTTGTGACCGCCTCGAGCTGGGCGGGATCGAGTTTCGTCAAGTCCATGCTCATACCCTGCCCTTCGCGGCGTTCCTTAATTCGGCGACGATCCTGTTCCAAAGCTCAATGGGCTCGGAGCAGCCGTCCATGTCTATCCACGCCTCAGCGCGGTCGTCCGAGCTGCCGTCGATTATGACGCTCGTCTCGCCGTCGCCTATCGTGACGCCCGCCTCGTGCCCCTTCCTCGTGAAGGTCATGCTTATGAGGGCGTCGCTTTCCTCTATATCCTTCAGCTTCCAGCCGCGGAAGGAGATATACTGCGTGAGATCCTCGAGCCGGTCGTATTCATACTGCGCGAATATGCGCTTTGCAAGCGGGTGGGAGACGGTATGCGGAAGCTGCTTTATGGCCTCCGCGCGCATGCGCTTCTCCTCCCTTTGACGGCGGCCGATAAGCGCCAGCATAACGCCCGACCAGACGCACAGGAAGGCTATCGACGCGACGAATACCGCGGGGGTCCTTTCGATGACGAGCATGCCCGCAATGAACGCGGCAAGCCCCAGCGCGACGCCCGCGCCGCTTATCCATGCGAGGCGGATAGTCTCACGGGAGAATCTGCCGTACGAGGTGTTTTTATCTTTTTTCATACTGTTCCTCCATTTTCAAGACATATGCGGAGCACGTCCCCGGGGCGTTCGGCGATATAGTCCGCTCCCGCTTCCTCGAGCTCCCCGCGCGAGCCGAAGCCGAAGAGCACCCCGACCGAATCGACTCCGTTGGCCTTCGCGCCGAGGATATCATGCTCGCGGTCGCCCACCATGAGCGCGCTTGCGGGCTCGGCTCCGAGCTGCTCCAGGGCGTAAGCTATCACCTCGTCCTTTTTCAAGCGCAGCTTCCGCTTCCTGCCCTCCGCGTCGTCAAGCTCGGCTCCCGCAATGAAGCGGAAATACCGCTTAAGGCCCGTGTCCTCGAGCACTACGTTTGCGAACACCTCCGGCTTGGAGGTGGCGAGCACGGGTGAAAAGCCCGCGTTTACAAGGCTTTCCAGCAATTCGGGTATGCCGGGATAGACCTTGTTTTCATGCACGCCCTTTACCCGGTAGCGGCTGCGGTAAATATCCGCCGCCTCCCCCGCCCGCTCCCGCGAGAAGCCGTAAAAGCGCATGAAGGAATCGACGAGGGGCGGGCCGATGAAGCAGAAAAGCTCCTCACGCGAGGCGGGAAAAATGCCGAAATGCGCAAGCGCGAATTCGACCGAGCGGGTTATGCCCTCCCCCGAATCGACTAGGGTCCCGTCAAGGTCGAACAAAACGTATCTGTATTTTTTCATATCTTCCTTTCCAATCCGAGCAGCTCCGGTATGCGCGAACAGTCCCCGCCGCGTATCTCACGCGGGACGGCGAACGCGGGGTTGTACCCGCCGGAGGTCTCCGTTTCGATATAGAGCGCGTCCATGCCGAAGCGCAGGGCGAGGGCGATATCCGCACGCTGATCGTTGCCCGTCATTATGCAGTCGGAGGGGTCGAGGCTGTATGCGTCGAGCAGGCTCCGCATTATGCGCGGCGAGGGCTTTCTGACGCCCGCCTCCGAAGAGAGCGCTATGCCGTCGAAGCGGCCCTCGAGCCCGAGCAGCTTGAGCTCCGGGCGGGTGAAGCAGGCCTGCGCGTTGCTCAAAAGGAACAGCCTCGAGCCCTCGGCTCTGATCTCGTCGAGCACGGGCGCGGCCCACGGGTAAAGGCGGAGCTTTTTGGTCGAGAGCAGGCGGAACGCGACGGCCGTCTCCTCAACGAGGCGCTTTGCCGGACGGACGCCCTTATTGCGGTAAAGCGCGGCAAAAACGAGGGTGAGGTCGAGCTCGAAGAGCGGATCGGGGCTCTTCGCCTGCTCCGCCGCGCAGAGTTCGATATAGGCTTTTTTCAGCTCCGCCGCCGAATACGGAGCGCCGTGCATACCGAAATACGCCGCGGCGCGCCGCCAGAACGCGGGGCTTTCCTCATCCGTCCGTATATCGGCAAGAGTGCCGTAGAGATCGAATATATAATTCGCGTAACGAGCCATGCCTTTACCGCCTTTCCCTTCCCATTTTATCACATGGGGCCGCCTCCCGCAACAAGGTTGTGAGCGGGAAAAGGATGTGGTATAATAGCCCCATCAGTTTTTGCGGAGGCGGATATGAAAGGGAATTTGCTCAAAAGCGCGCTCGCGCTGCTCATTGCGCTCAGCGCCGTTTTTGCGGGAGCCGCATGCGTTTTTTTGCGTCCCGCGGAGCAGAGCGCCGTTATAACGGAAGCGCCGGACGTATCGGAGGCCGTTACGGAAGCGCCTTCCGCCGGCCCGACTTCGGCTCCCGCTCCCCCGCCGACCGGGGAGCCGACCGCGGCGCCCACCGGGGAGGATACGCCTGAGCCGATCACGGAGGAGCCGACGCCCGCGCCGACAGCGCCGCCCACGGAAAAGCCGACTCCGGCGCCCACTCCCGCGCCCACTCCGAAGCCGACTAAGGAGCCGACGCCGAAGCCGACGAAGACTCCCAAGCCGACAGGCTCCCACACCGCGAAGCCCTCCGCGACCCCCGGCCCGGCCTTCGATCCCTCGGACGTGACTATGATGTTCGTGGGGGATCTGATGTGCCTTTCGGGTCAGCAGTACGCCGCCATGAATCAGGCGGGCAGCGGCGCGGATTATGATTTCCGCCCCTCCTTCGATTACGTGAAAAGCATACTCTCCCGCGCGGATATTGCGATGGGTAACCTTGAGACCACCCTTTCCGGCTCCTGGCCCTATGCGACGGAGGAGAAGGAGATCGACGGCATGCCCAACTGCAACGGGCCAGCCGAGTTCCTGCAGGCCGTGAAATACGCCGGGTTCGGCGCGCTCGCGCTCGCCAACAACCACTGCTGCGACGCGGGAGTCACGGGCATACTGGAGACGCTCGACGCGGTGGATCAGTACGGGCTTAAGCACACGGGGCTCTTCCGTACCGAAAGCGAATCAAGGTATAAGATACTAAGCGTCGGCGGGATCAAGGTGGGGCTTTTATCCTACGCCGAGTTTTACAACCACAAGGAGAGCTGCGTATACGAGGCAGGCTGTCCCTTTATGATAAACACCTATTCGGAGAGCACGGCAAGAAGGGATATCGCGGCGGCGAAGGCAGCCGGAGCGGAGTTCATAATCGTTTACGAGCATTGGGGCAGGGAGCACACGCACGAGCCCACCGAGCTGCAGTTGAAGCACGCGAGGCAGCTTGCAAACGCGGGCGCGGACCTCATATGCGGCTCGCATTCGCATACGGTGCAGCCGAGCGTATGGCTCGAGGCCGACGACGGGAGGCGGGTGCTCTGCGCCTATTCCCTCGGCAATTTCGTTTCGAGCATGAGCCAGTCCGCCTCGAACGATACCGTGATAATGGAGCTTCGCATAGGCCGCAGCGGAGGCAGAACGGTTATAAAGAACGAGACCTACCACCCCTGCCGTGTGATCCGTCAGGTAGGCGGCAAATGCTTCGTGGTCGTGCCGACGAGCGAGACCTCCATCCCCTCTATAAGGGCGGAGCTCGAGGCCGCGGAGGAGAGGATAATGAGGATACTGATGAGCAAAAGATGATCGTTTTTTCACAGCAAAGCCCCGCGTTTTTTTAAAACGCGGGGCCGGTTTTTAAGAAAGGATCAGTTTTCGGGGATGACGGCGAACTGGAATAGGTCGGTTGCCGTGCCGCCCTCGGATTCAAACTCGACGTCGCCCTTGCAGAATATGCAGGGAGAGCCCTCGACTATGGTCAGAAGCTCGGAGCGGAACTCATAGTCCTTTACCTCCCCGTATATCTCGGCGAGCTTCGCCTCTATCGCGGGCAGATAGTCCTCAAGCTTGAGCTCCGGAGCCTTATCGAGGCCGCGTACCGCGTTGCACTTCATAAGCACGCGGAATATGTTCCCTTCGGGATCGAGCGAGACCGTGACCGAATCGCCGTGCTCGAGCCCGTTCGTTTCATTATACCAGCGGACGGAATAATCGTAGATCCGCTTTTCCTTATCGGGCTTTGAGACCTTGAAGTGCTCGAAGCCGCTGACGTCGATCTCGCTCTTGAGCGCCTCCGCGACGGCGGCCGCCATCTTCTTTTCGGATTTGTTCTTCTTTATATTTATCGAGGCAAGCGTGCCGTAAAGCAGCGCGATCTGGCCTATGCTGCCGTCCGGTAGGAGCCTTACCAGAGTTCTGACGTCCTTAAGCGCGGGATCGTCCGAAACGATCTCGTATTCATCGACGGTGTAATCGCCGACGACGAATGAGACTCTGCGGATGAAGGAAAGCTCATACTCCCTGCCCGCAAATTCGATCGTCCTCTTTTCCCCCTCCCTGCTCTCGTCGGGGATCTGAGTAAGATTCTGAACGTGATCGTATGTCAGGCCGTGCTTCGAGCCCCACTCGCCGGCGCCTATGGTGACTATCCTGCACGGGGCGCCCTCCTCCGATCCGTGGGAAGCGGGCGAGGGCTTATCCTTGCCTCCCGCGCACGCGCCGAAAGCGAGTCCGCAGCCCGTTGCCATGAGCACGGCGAGCAGCGCGGAAACGATCCTTTTGAAAAAAACTTCCATTTATAGAGCCTCTTTCCTTTTTATTTACGGCTCATTATATGCCGCCGCCGGGGCGGTGTCAAGAAATCGCGCCGCAGATGAGTAAAAATCCCGTAAAAAATCGCCGGCGCACTTGAATTGTCCCCGAAGCGCAGTTATAATATGAAACAAATATCAGCTTGCATAAGGAGGTCTAATTAATGAGATCCGATACGATCACGGTCTGCACGGACGGCACGGGCGTCAGCGAAGCGCTTGCTCAGACCGAAGCGGTCGCCGTATTCAAGGGGCTCAACCGCAAGGACAGCCTGCGCCTGCGCCTTCTTGCCGAGGAAATGATGGGCATGCTCAGCGCCCTGACGGGAGAGGTGGAAGCGAAGTTCTATATCGAGGATGAAAACAACGATTTCCGGCTCCATCTTTCGACCGACACGAGCATGAATTCCGAGAAGCGCGAAAAGCTGCTCGAGGTATCCACCTCCGGCAGGAATTCTTCCGCGGTGGGTGTAATGGGCAAGCTCAGGAATCTTTTCGAGAGGGCCTTCGAGCCCGTTGACTCCGACCCCGGCAATTATCTTTCGGTAGGCTGGATGGACCCGGAATACGATCCCCTCGGCGTCACCGCCTGGTCGCTCTGCAAGTACAGGGATTCCATTGAAAAGGACGGCAGCGCGAAGGAGGAGTGGGACGAGCTCGAGCGCTCCATAGTCGCCAATATCGCCGACGAGATAAGGATCGGCATAAAGGGCGCAAAAGTTGAAATGATCATTTACAAGAAATTTTGAAACAGGAGGAAATGGATATGACGATCAACAAGAAAATGGAAGGCGGCGTCCTTACGGTCGCTCTTGACGGCAGGCTCGACACCATGACCGCTCCCGAGCTCGAGAAGGAGCTTGACGGTCTTGCGGGCGCCAAGGAGCTCGTTTTCGACCTTACCGGGCTCGAGTACGTTTCCTCCGCAGGGCTGCGCGTTTTTCTCCGCGCCCATAAGCTCATGAACGGTAATATGACCGTTCGCGGAGCAAACGAAATGATAAACGAGATATTTGAGGTCACGGGCTTCACGGACGTGTTCGATATCGAATGATCCTTTGAGGTATCGCCCGGGCGCAGACCCGGGCTTTTTTTACGCTTCAGCGCGTCGATAAGCGAGATTTTTTTGCGAAAGGGGTTGAAAAAAGGGGGAATTTGTATTATATTATTCAGTTGGGTATAAAGACTCCCACGAAGCTTTCAAAGGGGGCATGACATAATGGAACAGCACGAAAAAAGAGGCCGCGGCGCGCGTATCATTTCGGCCGCGCTCTCCCTCATATTCCTTCTTTCGATGGGCGGATGCATCAGGCGTGAGCCCGACGATAAGCAGGCGAATGCCGGCGACGAGCCTTTTGAGATAGTCGACGACACTCCCCTGCCCGTGACCGCGGGGCCGACCTGCACTCCCTCTCCCACTCCGGAGCCCACGGAAGTGCCGACCGAAACTCCCGCGCCGACGCCGACTCCCAAGCCCACAGCCGCGCCTACCGAGAAGGCCGATCCCGCGCCCAAGAAGAAGGTCATGTATCTGACCTTTGACGACGGCCCCTACAAGTACACGGACGAGGTGCTGGACATCCTCGACGAATACGGCATAAAGGCGACCTTCTTCACCATCGGCAACTGCATCAAGGCCTACCCCAAGCAGGCAAAGCGCATCGTCAAGGACGGGCACGTGCTCGCCTGCCATACGCAGTCGCATGATTTTTCAATACTCTATCACGGCACGGAGGGCTTCATAAAGGACGTTGACAGGTGGCGTCAGACCGTCATCGACGCCGTGGGTTACGACGCGGGCGCTTACGTGCTGCGCTTCCCCGGCGGCACCACGAACACCACCATCGGCGGGCGCAAGGGCAGGGATCCCTACGTCAAGGCCGTCAACAAGCACGGCTATCTGGCTTTCGACTGGAACCTCGGCCTTAACGACAGGTGGCTCGCGGGGAACAAAAAGAACCTCCCGCTGGAGGATTATTTCTGGGAATCCTACATCGCCTATATAGGCATGGTAAGCAACGTCGAGCCGAGGATATTCCTCATACACGATACGGAGCCCGTCAGCGTGCATATGCTGCGCCGCGTCATAGACGACCTCATTTCGAGGGGCTACGAGTTCGGCGTGCTCACCGATCTTAAGGACAATTATCTGATGTAAGGCGGTAACGACGCTGCCTTAAAAGATCATTCTATCGTCACAGCCGCGACATTGAACGGATGTGCTTCGCAGCTTATAATATCCCCGACGATCCCGCGGGGGATATTATCGCAATTCAGGGAAAACGGCTCTGCTGCCGGGAAAGGTTTTTGATACTGAAAATGAAGAAGATAGCCGCAATACTGCTCTCGATACTGCTTATCGCGTCCCTTGCCGCCTGCGGCGGTAAGGGAACGGATCCCGCCGACCCGCAGAACACGGAGAATAACGGCTCCGATGGCTCCTCGGCGGACGCCGCGACGGATTCCTCCGTGAGCGCGGAGGAGGTCACGGGAGAATTCCTGATGCTCACCGCCGACGGGCATTATTCGCAGGAGGGCTCGAAATACGTCATCACCTCCGCGGGCACTTACACCATGCGCGGCGCGCTCGACGGCCAGATAGTCGTTTCCGCGGGCGAATCCGAGGAGGTCGTGCTCGAGCTTTCCGGCGTGACCATCAACAATTCCTCCGACTCCCCCATAAAGATACTCTCGGCGGACAAGGTCGAGATCTCAGCCAAGAAGGGCACGGGCAACGTCATAAACGACAAGCGTCCGGTAAAATCGGCGGAGGACGACAGCATGGGAGAAGCCGCGATATACGCCAAGGCCGACCTGAAGCTCAAGGGCAAGGGCACGCTCGTCGTGAACGCTTCCTATAATAACGGCGTGCACACCACCAAGGATCTTACCGTCAAGAACCTCTCGCTCAAGGTGACCGCATACAATAACGCCCTGAAGGGCAACAACTCCATAACCATCAAGAGCGGCACGGTCGTTGCCGTCTCCACCAACGGCGACGGCTTGAAAACGACCTCGAGCGACCTGAGCAAGTCCGGCAATATCCGCGGAGACGTCGTTATCTCCGGCGGCAGCCTGGCGGTTTACGCGGCGGGCGACGGCATCCAGACGGCGCACGATTTCATTATGAAGGCCGAGGACGGAGCCTCCCCCAATATCACGATATTCACCGGCTCCTACAGCGGCTATACGGCGGCGGATTCCTCTGCGAGCTCCTTTAAGGGAGTCAAGGCGGACGACGCGATGGATATTTCCGCGGGCGTTATAAGCATTTCGAGTTTTGACGACGGTCTCAACGCCAATTACGGCACTTCGCTCGAATGCGGCGGAGTCGGCACGGGCAATATCAGCATTTCCGGCGGCAGCGTGACCATGACCGTCTATTCCCCCGAGGGCAAGACCGGCGGCGGAAAGACGGGGCCCGGCGGCCGCGGACATCACGGCCATCAGCAGGCCGTGCCCGGCGCGGACGGCATACATGCGGACGGCGAGCTCAACATCTCCGGAGGCACTTTAGAGCTCGACAGCGCGTATGAGGGGCTTGAGGCGAACGTGATAAACATCTCCGGCGGCACTACCAGGATCACAGCCGTCGACGACGGCGTGAACGCCTGCAAGGGGCAGGCTTCGCCGCTCGTAAACGTTACGGGAGGCTTCCTCGACGTTTCGGTCGCTCCGAACGGCGACGTCGACGGTATCGACTCCAACGGCTCCTACACCCAGTCCGGCGGCGTGGTCATCACCCGCGGCCCCAAAAGCACCATGGCGGCGGCGATAGACGCGGAGGGCGGCGTGCGCGTTTCCGGCGGCACGCTCATTGCGCTCGGCGCGGGCAGCATCGGCATAGAGGGGAACGTGAAGCAGCTCTCGCTCGAGCTCCATTCGGAGGGCGCTCATAAGCTCAAGGTGAACGGCGTCAGCTACGATCTCACGAACGCATATGCCTACGGGCAGACCTTGGCGGTAAGCGATACCGAGGTCACGGGAGAATAAGGCGTTTTTGATACGAGGCCGCTTCCGCGGGAAACCGCAGGCGGCCTTTTTCTTTTGAAAGCGGCCTTTCGTATTGACAAAATATATACGAATGGTATACTGTATGTGAATTATTTATGTTTGGAACGGAGGTACCCTTATGAAAAAACGATCGCTTTCCCTGCTCATCGCCGTGCTTATGGTGATGGCGCTCGTTCCCGCGGGCGGAGCGGCAAAGGGCGCGGAGTCCGTGAGCCCGGCTGAACCCGTTTCCCGCTCGCAGACGATAGCCTACAGCACCGATTTCGAGACCGATCCGGAGGCGGACGGCTGGACTTTCGTCGATTCCGACGGGGATGGGTATAACTGGAACTGGAGTTATGATCAAAATCAGAAGGCAAATTCCGGCGTCGGCATAATCCGATCCGCATCGTGGGACTTGACCGCCCTGTCTCCCGATAACTGGGCGCGCAGTCCGCAGATAACCGTGCCCAATGACAAGCAGTATGCTTATCTTTCCTTTTACGCGATCGGCCAGGATCGGAACTTTTCTGGTGAAGTCTACAGGCCCTACGTTACCGTGAACGGGCAGGATATCCCCCTTTCGGATGATATCACCGCCACGCGGAATTATTGGCGCAAGGTATTCGATATTTCCGCCTACGCGGGTATGACGGTATCGTTTGCCATACGCCACTATAACGTAACCGATATGTTCATGCTCAACGTGGACGATTTCTCCGTGTTCTCCTCAGACGCGGTCTGTGAGGATGAGGAAGCTCCTGAGCTGCCCCATCCTCTTCCCGACGGCTGCTTTGACGGCTTCTATTTTGAGGATGATTACGAGATGAACCGCATACAGGTATTTGATGAGAGCGGAGACGGATATGCATGGTATCGGGTTATTAATTATAGCCTTGCTTATGAGGGTAATACCTATATGGCTTCCTTCTCGTGCTATAACGGCGTCGCGCTTACACCCGATAACTGGCTGGTTTTCACCGGCGTGCAGATACCTTCAGGCGGCGCGTCGGTCACCTTCAGGGCAATGGGCCAACTTGAAGCCCATCCTGCCGAGCATTTCGCGGCTTACGTGATACCCGGCAGCGTTTCGAGCGAGGACGATCTGAGCCGCGCCGTTGAGGTCATTGCCGAGACCGAGACGGTTGCTGCATGGACGCAGTATTCCGCCGATCTTTCGGCATTCGCGGGGCAGACGGTCTCATTTGTCATACGCCACTTCAACTGCACCGATCAATCGTGGCTGCTCGTAGATCAGGTGGAATTCTGGGTCGAGTCGCACGAGTACAACGAGTTTATGCATGGTTACTATTTTGAGGATCCCGCGGAGCTCGATCACATGACCTTCATTGACGGAGACGGCGACTATGAAACTTGGTTCATTGCCGATCCTTCAATGGGATACGGCGGGGA
>CAMZFO010000002.1 GCA_947306125.1 uncultured Clostridia bacterium
GCTTCGGTAAGCAGATTGCGGATAATCCTTTATTTTCAGCGGTTTCAGAGGATTTAATAAAGTCCTGTAATCACCGGCGAATGTCTATGATTTCGGGGATTTCAAATTACCGTTTGACGAGCAGACGGCAGGTGTACTTTAAGCTTTAATACCCTCAAAAAGTGTACTTTTACCTCATCTTTGACAAAACAGCAGCGATCATGCGATCGCTGCTGTTTCTTTTATCGTTATCAGCTCTCAAATTCCTCGGCGACCTTTTCAAGCAGGTCTCTTATCGGAAGATGCTGGGGGCATACCTCCTCGCACATTCCGCATTTCAGGCAATCCGAAGCCTTCCCCCCGTCCTTCGTGATAAATCCGTAGTAATTCACCATGCGCTGATTATTGAATACGGTCTTGGTATTATAGCAGGAGAAAAGCTCGGGTATCTCTATCTTCATCGGGCATTCGTTATCGGTTATGCAGTAACGGCATGAGGTGCATTTGATAGAAGTCAAGGCTTCGAGCTCGCTGCGCACTCTTTCTATCATCCCGAACTCCTCATCGCTCATGGGAACGAATTCCTTCATTGCGCCGACGTTATCCTCCATCTGCTCTATAGTGCTCATTCCGGAAAGCACCATGCACACGTTGGGGAAGCTCGCCGCGAACCTTACGGCAAATGCCGCGTTGCTCGATGTGCAGCCCTTTTCAGCGCGGAAATCGTCGAATATGCGCTGTGCGCTCTCAGGAAGATCGACAAGATTCCCGCCCTTTACGGGCTCCATAATGATGACCGGCTTGCCGTGCTTTACGCAGACCTCGTAGCACCTGCGGCTCTGAACGGATGGGTCGTTATAATCTGCGTAGTTGAACTGGATCTGCACGACCTCTATCTGCGGATACTCGCCGAGTATCATATCGAGCACTTCCGGAGTATCGTGGAACGAGATGCCGAAATGCTTAATGAGGCCTTCCTCACGAAGAGCCATAGCTGTCTCGTAGGCGCGGCATGCCTTGAACTTTTTGAAGTTGTTAGCGTTCTGAGCGTGCATCAGATAGAAATCGAAATACTCGACTCCGCAGGCTTCAAGCTGCGAACTGAAGAAGGGGCGTATGTCCTCTTCCTTCTCGAAATACGAGCCGGTAAGCTTATCGGTCAGCAGGAAGCTTTCGCGCGGATAACGCGAAGCGACGCACTCGCGGATCGCGGTCTCGCTCTTCCCTCCTATATAACCGTGAGCGGTGTCGAAATAATTGAATCCGTTTTCGATGAAGTAGTCGGCCATGCGCTTGACCTGCTCTGTATCGACTTCCTTTTCGAGCATAGGCAGGCGCATGCATCCGAACCCGAAATTGCCTTTTATCTCATTAAAGAATTTGTTATTAAGCGGCATATGAACATCCTCCGTGGTTATTTGTGACTATATTATAGAGTATTTCCCGGAAGGATGCAATCTTTATTTACTGCTTCAGAACGGAAATGCAAACAAAAACCTCGGGACCATGAGATCCCGAGGTAATATGCATTTCTTCCAAACGATTAACGCTTGCTGAACTGGGGAGCACGACGGGCTGCCTTGAGACCGTACTTCTTGCGCTCCTTCATGCGCGGATCGCGGGTAAGGAATCCCGCCTTCTTGAGCTGACCGCGAAGCTCGGGGTCAACGTTGAGAAGAGCGCGGGAGATGCCGTGACGGATCGCACCTGCCTGACCGGTGAAGCCGCCGCCGTAAACGTTAACGATGACGTCAAACTTGCCGAGATTGTCGGTGAGCTTGAGGGGATCGCGAACGATCATCTTGAGGGTCTCGTAACCGAAATAGTCCTCGATGTCCCTCTTGTTGATGGTGATGACGCCGGTGCCGGGAACGAGGCGGACCCTGGCAACGGACTTTTTACGCCTGCCTGTACCGAGATACTGAGTAACGCTTGCCATAATCTAATCCTCCTCCCGATTATTTGAGCACGAGAACCTCGGGCTTCTGGGCGGCGTGCTTATGCTCGGAGCCGCGATAAATGCGGACCTTGGTGAGCATCTGCCTGCCGAGAGGGCCCTTGGGCATCATGCAGCGGATTGCTTCGTAAACGGCGAATTCGGGCTTCTTAGCCATGAGATCACGGTACTTAACTTCCTTAAGTCCGCCGGGATAGCTGCTGTGGTGACGATAGAGCTTCTCATCGAGCTTCTTGCCGGTGAGAACGACCTTATCGGCGTTAATGATGATGACGTGATCGCCACAGTCAACGTGCGGGGTATAGATCGGCTTATGCTTGCCACGGAGAATGGCGGCAACCTGGGACGCGAGACGGCCGAGCACCATGCCCTCTGCATCGACGATATACCACTTACGCTCCATGGTCTCTGCTTTTGCCATATAGCTCTTCATGCAATGACCTCCAATAGGTAGTACAATTAATATCTGCGCTTATAATGGATCAGAACGTTCGGGGCTAATGACCGTGCTACTCCACCATAAACAAAGCACAAGGTGTATTATATCAGTTACACCCCGTGCTGTCAATAGCTAAATCAGCGAAAAATCCAAGTTTTGACTATATATTTTTAACCTTATACTCCTCCATGTGCATTGAAGGATCGGACTTGAGCGTTATGTTCATCCTGCCGAGCTCGGGAAGCATCATGTACTCCTCCTCGCTGTGCTCGTTTATGAGCCTTATTACAGCCGGATTGGCAGTAATGCTGTAGGAGGTCTCCTCCGGGTCGTCTTTCATTCGCTTCGAGATATCACGCCTGATCCTCATCGCTACGGTTTCCGGCGAGAGCACCTTGCCCGTGCCGCCGCAGTAAGGACAGCTCATCTGCAGTGCTCCGGAGATATTTGCGCCGAGCTTCTTTCTCGTGACTTCCACGAGCCCGAGCTGGGTCATTCCGAGCACGACGGTCTTTGTCCTGTCGTTTTTCAGCGCTTCGGAAAGCGTCGCTATAACGTCCCGCTTATCGTGATCGTCTATCATGTCAATGAAGTCGATTATGATTATTCCGCCGATGTCCCTCAGCCTAAGCTGCCTTGCGATCTCAAGCGCGGCCTCCTTGTTCGTTTCGACTATGGTGCGGTCAAGGCTGACGTTCCCGACGTATTTGCCCGTATTGACGTCTATGCTCGTCAGCGCTTCGGTCTGGTCGATGACTATATAAGCGCCGCTCTTGAGCCATACTCGCCTTGAGAGCGCGGCGTCGATCGCCTGCTCTATGCCGTTCCTTTCAAAGAGATCAGGGCCGTCGTAATATTCCGTGCGCTCCCTCTGCGACTCGTCCGCTATGCTGCGGATGAGGTCGTACTGAGCCCTGTCGTTTACTATCAGCTTGCTCACGCTCGAGCTGAAAGTATCGCGCATGATCCTGAATATGAGCGAGTCCTCTTTATGTATAAGACAGGGCGACCTTCCCTCTTTGAAACGCTTGCGGATGACGTGCCATTCGTCGACGAGCGCCTGCAGATCCTGCCTTATGGAATCGTCGTCCTGGCCTTCGGCGGCGGTCCTGACAATAACGCCCGAGCCCATGGGAAGCACCTCGCTCACTATCTTTTTGAGCCTCTTCCTTTCGGTATCGTTCGTTATCCTTTTGCTTATGCCGATAAAATCCACTGTGGGCATGAAAACGAGCATGCGCCCCGGGAGCGATACCTGGGTCGATACCCTCGCCCCCTTCGTGCCAATGGGCTCCTTTACCACCTCGACCATGATATCCTGACCGGGCTTGACTATATCGCAAATCATCGAGGGAGTCAGCTTGCCCTCGATCTGCTCACCCTCGAGCAGCGAGCTTGCGGGCTTAATATCCCCCGCGTATAGGAAAGCGTTCTTTTCGGCATTGATATTGACGAAGGCCGCAAACATGCCCGGAAGCACGTTCTGCACCCTTCCTTTATAGATGTTGCCTACGAGCCTCTCATTATCGCGGCGCTCCATATAGAACTCAACGGGAGCCCCGTCCTCGAGCAGAACGACCCTCGTGCGGTATGGGTTGACGTCCACCAGTATTCTCTTTTCGGTTATGCTGTTCTGTTTGCGGATCATAATCCCTCCGTTCGGGAACGCAGATCAATTCAGCAGCGCGCTCCTGTCCATTTCTATTTCAAGTCTCTCTGTCTCATTGTCGGCGGCGATCCCGTTTCTTGCAAACAATTCGTTGAGCAGTACGTCGGGATTCAATCCGCCCTCCGCCGACAGCACTCCCTTTATAAAGAATACCGCTCTGTTTCCCTCAAGCTCGTCAAGTCTGAGCTCAAGCGCCATAGGACGGATATCTACGGGCTTTATGCCGCCCTTGGTCTTCTTTTGGACTACTATCTCGCCCGCCATCAGCTTCGCCGCCGCGCTTTCTATGCTTTCGCGGCTTTGCTCGGTTTCAAAATTCACATATGCCCTGTATGAGGCCGTCCTCATGGCCGAAGTCAGGCTCTTGCGGGATTCTCCCATATCGAAGGCCTCCTTGATCTCGACTCCTTCGGGCAGGCAAGGCGACACCGCCTTAATAAAAGCCTCGGGCTCCATGCGCTCCGTGAGCGTTACGTCAAGGTACTCGCTCCGGCTTGTCATGCCCACAGAAAGCGCCGTTGCAAACGAGATGAGCGGATGCGGATTGAAGCCCTGCGAATACGCGAGAGGAAGCTTTGCGCGGCGAAACGCCCTCTGGAAAAGGCGCTGAACGTCAAGATGCGATACGAACCTTACCTGCGGTCCCTTTACGAATACGACAGCCAGCCTCATACTTCTTGCTCCTTTATGCGGCAGAACTCCGCTGCACGCCTGCCGAAGCATCCGTTGCAGCCCTTCCTGCAGTCACGGGTGGTTTCTCCGGAGCAGGCCTTCTCGTGCTCGCGCACCAAATACGAATGCTCCACTACGGCGTCCATATGTCTCCATGCAAGCGGCTCGTCGATCCTTATCCTGCGGTTTGCAAACTGCTCGACCGTAAGGCCCTCGGAGGCGAATGCATCATCCCACGCGGGCTTATTGAAATGCTCATCCCAAGAATCGAGCCTTGCGCCGTTTTTGTATGCGGATATGAGCACCTCCGAAAGGCGCCTGTCTCCGCGGGCGAAAGCCGCTTCGAGCCGACTCGTCTCGGAGAAATGACAGGCGAACTCCACCCCGCGTATGCCCTTCAACGCATTGCGCAGGAGCGCCTGGCGGCGAAGCACCTCGTCGACCGAAATCTGCGGCTCCCACTGGAAGGGCGTGAAGGGCTTCGGCACGAATGTCGAAGCGGATACGGTGCACCTCAAGCCCTTTCCGCGCAGCTCCTTGGGCATGGAATAGAACTCCCTGCTGACCTTCCTCGCAAGCTCCGCTATGCCGAGCACGTCTTCATCGGTCTCCGTCGGAAGACCTATCATGAAATAGAGCTTTACGCCGTGCCAGCCCGCTACGAAAGCGTCATGCACCGATCTTAAAAGATCCTCCTCCGTAACGCCCTTGTTTATGACGTCGCGAAGCCTCTGAGTGCCCGCCTCCGGCGCGAAGGTCAAACCCGTCTTCCTTACCTTCTGTATCTTCTCAAGATCGTCTTTAAGGAACGAATCTATGCGCAGAGACGGGAGCGATACGCTTATCCTGTCCTTTTCATATCGGTCGAGTATTATCGGAACGAGCTCGTGTATATGCGAATAATCGCCGCTGGATAAGGAGAAAACGGAGATCTCGTCATAGCCCGTGCAGTCAAGGGAGTCATCCGCCTGATCTATAACGGTCTGCGGACTGCGCTCGCGTACCGGTCGATAGATAAAGCCCGCCTGGCAGAAGCGGCAGCCGCGCGTGCAGCCGCGGAACACCTCAAGGGCGACCCTGTCATGCACTATGCTCATATACGGCACTACAAGCTTGCCAGTATATGCCGCGGCGTCGAGGTCCTTTACTATGCGGCGCTCGATCTTATCGGGAGCGTCAACGCAAAGCTTGTCAAAGCCCTCAAAGCATCCTTTCGCATCATAACGTGCTTTATAGAAGGCGGGAACGTAAAGCCCCTTAATGCGCGACAGACGCTTCAACAGCTGCAGGCGGGATTCCCCTTCCTTCCTGGACTCAGCATATGCGTCCATCAGCTCGTCCATAACCTCCTCGCCGTCGCCGAAAACGAGCACGTCCATTATATCGGCCACGGGCTCGGGATTGCACACGCAGGGCCCTCCGGCGATAATTAGCGGATCGGACTCTCCCCTCTCGCGGCTCCTGAACGGTATCCCTGCAAGGTCGAGCACGGTCAGGATATTCGTATAGCACATCTCATAGAGCAGAGAAAAGCCGATGATATCGAATTTGTCAAGCTCCGTTTTCGTCTCGAGAGAATAGATGGGTATACCGTTTTCCCGCATGGCCTTTTCCATATCGAACCAAGGCGCGTATACCCTTTCGCAATAGGTATCGTCCCTCTCGTTCAACACGTTATAGACTATCCTCGAGCCCAGATGGCTCATGCCTATCTCATAAACGTCCGGGAAACAGAGCGCGAAACGGAACCTCGGCTCGCCGTTCTCCATAACGAGAGATTTGACGCGCATATTGAGCTCGCCGCCGGTATACCTCGTCGGCTTTTCGACCGTTTTCAGCACTTTATTCAAAAGGTCAGTATCCAAATTACCCTCCGAAGCCAATTATAACAATACTTCTCATGCTATGATTATAATACAAAACCTGCCCGATGGCAACATAAAGAAATCTAAAAGACTTTTTATCGCCGTAGCCGAATAAATAATTATCAGTAATGTCAGGAGGCTCATATGAAAAGGATCACAGCAATTCTTTTAATGCTTATAATGCTTGTCGCGAACGCGGCGGCTGTCTGTGCGGAGGCCGAAGCTCCTATAGATCTTTCGGCGGCTTCTGCCGCGTTGCTCGTGAACACGGAGACAGGCAAAACCGTGCTTTGCATGAACGAGGAAAAGCCCGTGGAAGCTGCGGGACTCGTGCGTCTTCCGGCGCTGCTGACGATATGCCGGGCGTTCGACGAAGGAAGATTGACCTGCGATATGACCGTCACAGTCTCCTCCGAAGCTGCGGCGATAAGAGGCACGACTGCTTTTCTTTCTCCCAATGAAAGAATAAAGGCGGAAGAACTGCTCAAGGCTTCCGTGATGTTGACGGCCGGCGATTCTATCCGCGCACTTTTGCAGGCATTGTATCCGAGCGAAGCGGCCGAGATAGAAGCGATAGACTTACTGCTGTCCGGGCTTGGCATAGCCGGAATCGGCGAAAACAGCATGGGCAAAGGCCGGCAGTTTACTGTTTCGGAGCTTGCAAAGGTCTGCACAGCGCTTTCCGAAAGCGGCTCTTTCAGGAAGTATTCCTCCGTCTATCTCGACTCGCTTCCGCATGAGGCCGCTCCCACCACCGAGCTCACAAATCCCAACAGGCTCGTGCGGCATTATTCGGGTTGTTTCGGGCTTGCGACGGGATCCGTGGGGTCATCGGAGTATGCGGGCGCGTTCATCGCAACGCGGGGTACTACTACCTATTTGGCCGTAGTTACCGGGCTCAGCGATTCCGCTTCGAGATTCCGTCTTGCTTCGGATATGCTCGATTACGGCTTCTCCGCCTATCGTGCTATAACGCTTGACAGCGAAGCGATATCCACGCCGGCTGTACGCGTCACGGGCGGAACGGCGAATACCGTCGAAGCGGTGATCGAGGGCAGTATCACGGCGCTTATGCCCGTGACCGAAACCAAGCTCGTTACTGAAACGGAGCTTGCCGAAACCGTTGAAGCGCCTATAGAAAAAGGCGACCGTTTGGGCCGCATCATACTCAAAAACGCACGGGGTGAAACCGTCGGCGAGATACCGCTCGCCGCCGCCTCATCCGTCTCAAAATCGGCGTTTTCTGACAGGTTTTTAGCTGTGATAGCCCAATGGCTCCATATAAACAATGGCTCCGCCTTTCAGGCAGAGCCGCATGAAGCGATCGTATCACAGCAGATCGTTCGGATTTATCTCGACCCCCCTGAAGCCTTCCACGTTATATGAATCCGCAAGGCTCCACAGCGCGGTCACGGCTTTGGAGGTATGCTTCGTCCTTGCAAGCTTTATTATGACCGCATAACGATACAGGTCGTCACGCTTCCTTATAGGGGCGGGGCCGTGGGAAACGAAGAGCAGCTCCTTTTCGGCTTCATCGCCCTTCAGTGAGCCCGTCACCGCTTTTTCCGCTTCCGCGGCAAAAAGCTCAGCGGCCTCAGCCGCCTGCTTTTCGCTCCTGCATACAAAGAGTCCCCTCGCAAATACCGCAAAGGGCGGGAACAGAGTGCGCAGCCTGTCCTTCACCTCAAGCTCGAAGAACGCGTCGTAATCGTGCAGAGCGGCAAGACGAACCGCACGGTGATTGGGAGCGTTGGTCTGTATCACGACCTTGCCGCGCTTGACTTCGCCTTCCTTGACAGCGCGTCCTGCACGGCCGGCGACCTGAGTTAAAAGCTGGAAAGTGCGCTCGCTGCTCCTGTAATCGGAATGGAAGAGCGATGCGTCCGCAAACACCACTCCTACGAGCGTGACGCCGGGTATATCGAGCCCCTTTGCGACCATCTGAGTCCCTATGAGAACGTCCGCTTCCCTGCGCGAGAAGGCGTCGAGTATGTCCCTGTGCGAGGTCTTGCCCACAGTCGTATCGGTATCCATTCTCAGGCATTTGACCCCTGGTATCAGCTTTTTGAGCTGTTCCTCCACCTGCTGAGTTCCTATGCCGGAGTATTTGATGTATTTCGACCCGCAGGAAGGGCATACGCCCGGCACCCTTGCGGTGTATCCGCAATAGTGACATCGGAGCGTGCCGTCGAATTTATGATAGGTCATCGCAACGTCGCAGTGCGGGCAGGAGAATACGAACCCGCAGGCGCGGCACTCGCCGTGATATGAATAGCCCCTCCTGTTAAGGAACAGTATCGCCTGCTCGCCATGCGTCACGCAAGCCTTTATCTTTTCGGCGAGGTTTCTTGAAAACACGCTGTTGTTGCCGGCCATGAACTCACTGCGCATATCGACTATTTCGACGTCCGGCATGGGTATCCCGTTGATCCTTTCGCGCAGCTCGAGGAGCTTATACGCTCCCTGTCTGGCCCTTAAAAACGAAACTATCTTCGGCGTCGCGCTCCCCAAAACCAACCCGGCTCCCGTGAGTCTGGCCCTTCTGATGGCGACCTCGTCCGTCGTGTATTCGGGGTTCGATTCGGATCTGTATGAGGGCTCATGCTCCTCGTCTATTATGATCAGCTTCAAGTCCTCTATCGGCGCGAATACAGCGGACCTTGCTCCGATAACGACCCTCGCTTTGCCCAGGCGGAGCCTTCGCCATTCGTCGTATCTTTCGCCCGCGCTCAAATGGCTGTGCATGACGGCAACGGTATCTCCGAAGCGCCTGCGGAACCTGTCGGTCGTTTGAGGCGTGAGCGATATCTCCGGCACGAGCACGATAGCCCCTCCCCCGTCGTCCAAGGCTTTTTGGATGGCGTTCAGATAGACCTCTGTTTTGCCGCTTCCGGTGACTCCGTAAAGAAGGAACGCTTCGCCGGGCTTTCGAGCGTTTATTGCGTCAACAGCCGTTTTCTGCGCTTCCGTGAGCTCCGGGGAAGAATCCCTTTCGACAGAGGCGGAAAAGGGACTGCGGAACGTTACGAAGCCCTGCTCGGTGATACAGCCTTTTTTGATAAGAGTGGCTATAGCGGCGGAGGCGCCCGGAACGTATGCGTTAAGATCCGAAACCGACATCGCCATATCAGCCCTTGAAAGCAGATCGAATATCTCAAGCTGCTTAGGTGAGCGTGCGCTTCCGTCCTTTTTGAGAAGTGACGCCCTCGCCGAGGCCTTGTCGAGCCCTTCTGCTATGCAGACGGTGCGGACGGTCTTCTCCCTGACCCTCGATCCCCTTAACTGGGCGGGCAGCATGAGCCTTAAAGCGTCGCAAAGCGTGCAGTGATAAACCTTCGCTATCCATCGCGCAAGCTCTGTCTGATCAGGCAGAAGCGCCGTATAGGGCTCCATAGTGCGGACGATATCCTTCACCTGAAATCCGGTATCGTACTCTTCGCAAAGCTCTAAAACGAAAGCCTCGACCGGCTTGTTCCCCCGCCCAAAAGGCACAAGAACCCGATGCCCTTCACGGACGTCGAGTTCCTCCGGGATGCGATAGGTGAAAAGCCTGTCGACGTTTGAGTTTGCTATGTCAACTATCAGTTTTGCAAACAAGCCTTTCACCTCCCGATCTTATAAGAGGAAGTGAAAAAGGATCGCTTCCTCCGGACCTTGTTATCGGATCAATACTCCGAAGTCTTCTTGTACTCCTCGGGATAATGGATCTCAAGCTTGTCGTTGTTGAGCTCGTCAACGGCGATAGAAACGGGCTTCTCGTTCCCGATATCCTCGCCCGAGCGCATTATCTGCCTCGCACGCTTGGCAACTGAAGTAACGAGCATATAGCGGCATCCGGCCTTGACCTCGATCTCGTTTACCGGGGGTCGATTCATCATAGTTCAGGTTCCTCCTTATATAGATTTGATACTGTTTATCTCAGAAATCCTCGTTTATGAGGTCGGAAACAAAATCTTTGCAGTACGCCGGGGTGAGCTTGCAGGCCTCGAGCACCTTCCTGCATTCCTCGATCGCGGTCTGCAGATCGTCGTTCACTACGACGAAATCATATTCGCCCATCCTTGAAAGCTCTGATTTGGCCTCTGCCAGGCGGCGCTCAATAGCTTCCTGCTCCTCCGTGCCCCTGTTCTCCAGCCTGCGGCGGAGCTCCTTCATGGAGGGCGGAGCCAGCATGAGCGCAACGGCCTCCGGGCAGTTCTCCTTGACCTTCATGGCGCCGTTTACGTCGATGTCGAGCAGAACGTCGTTGCCCATGGCAAGCTGCTCCTCAACGTATCTTCTCGGAGTGCCGTAGTTGTTGCGGCCGAACACCTTCATGTACTCGAGGAATTCACCCGCTTCGATCATGCGCTCGAATTCCTCCTCGCTTACGAAGAAGTATTCGCGTCCGTGCACTTCGCCGGGGCGCGGCGCCCTTGTCGTAGCGGAAACGGAGAACACCATCGTGCCTCCACTCCCCTCCAGCAAAGCCTTGGAAACCGTCCCCTTGCCGACGCCGGAAGGGCCCGAAATTATAAACAGAATGCCTCTTTTCATATCCGCCTCCAAATACTACTCAAGATTCTGGACCTGTTCCCTTATCTTCTCTATCTCCGCCTTGCCTTCAATAACAAGCGCTGTGATATCCTTATTGTTCGCTTTAGAGCCGATGGTGTTGAATTCGCGGTTCATTTCCTGCACGATGAAATCCATCTTCCTGCCGACCGCAGAGCCGTTCTCAAGCAATTCCCTCGCTGCCGCAACGTGGCTTCCGAGCCTCACGAGCTCCTCGTCAATATTGGCCTTATCCGCAAACAGAGCGACCTCCGTCGCAAGCCTCGCGGCGTCTATTTCGACCGACTGCAGTATGGAGGCTATCCTTTCGTTGAGCTTCGCCCTGTAATCCTCGACGACGACCGGAGCCTTTTCCGCGATTCCCGCACGAATGCCGAGCACGGTATCGAGCCTCGCAAGCAGATCGGCGCAGAGCCTCTCGCCCTCTATCCTGCGCATATTGATAAGCTCATCGCAGGCGGCTCCAAGCGCTTTTTTAAGAAGCTCGGTAACGGCTTCCCTATCCTCCTCCGCCTCGACTACGTCGACGACGTCCGGGAAGCGCAGAGCGGAAACGACGGAAAGGTCGTTCCTCAGCCCGTATTTTTCGGCGCACTCGTTTGCCGCGGTGATGTACGCGTTCAGCAGCGCTCCGTCCACGACGGCCGTCCTTGCATCGGTGCGGGTATTGCGGTACGATACGAATACGTCAACATGGCCTCTGGTGAGCCTTTCGGTGAGCTGACGCCTTATCTCGTCCTCAAGGAAGGATATGTGGCGCGGCATACGGAAACCGAGATCGAGAAAACGGTGATTTACGCTCTTCAGCTCTACGGTGATCTCTCTGCCGTCTATGAGTACGTTCGCCCTGCCGAAGCCTGTCATGCTGTTAGCCATAATTCATACCTCCGCTCTTTAACCTTAATATGATAACACACATTTAATGGAAATGGAAGTATAATTTGATATCGAAAACGATAAAACGGCTGCCCGAAAAGGAACGTTTTATACGCCGGCGGATCCGATAAACCGGATCACCGCGTCCATATAGCCATCGGGATCGTCGATCACGCCGCCGATATGATCGCTGTTTACGCGTATCAAAGCCTTATTGCCGCACGAAACGGAATCAAACACCTTTTCAACCTCTTCCGGAATACAGACTGCGTCCCTTTCCGAGAGTATTATCATAGTGGGAATATCGACCGATCCGACACCTTTTACCGTATCTCCGTTGTCAAAATCGATACCGTAAAAGAGGAGCATAAACAGCTTTCCCGCGGCGGTCATGGCTCTCGCCCTAATGGAATCCGGATCTCCGTTCCCCAGTATGGTCTTCAAGGTCGATTCCATACCGGGAACGGGAGAGTCGCATATTACAGCGTCCGCAGCGCCGTCCCTGCCCCGGCGCTCTTTTGAAGCGTAAAGAGCCGCCGTCTGCGCTCCCATGGACTGACCGTGCACTATCACCACGCTTATACCGGGCAGAGATCTTGCGTATTTGACAGCCGCTTTAACGTCTAACCTTTCGTTTATACCGAAAGTCACCCTTTTGTCCTCGTTTGCGCCGCAGCCTCGCTGATCTATGGCAAATACGTCATATCCCCTTTTCAAGTATTCACAGGCAAGAGGCTCGATGCATATACGGTCCCCTCCGGCTCCGTGCACGAGAACGGCGCATTTCGTGCTTCCGTTTTCAAAATACGATCCGGGAACGGTGTTGCCGTCCTCTGCTTTCAGTAATATCTCTTTGCCCTTATACTCGGAAACGAATCTCCCATGATCGAAGCCCCAGCTTTTCAACTGCTCAAGGCTGTTTTTGCGGGTGTCCTTGCCCCTGTTTTGGTACAGTATCCTGTCTGCGATCACGCCGCCCAATACAAGCGCGGCGGCTTCAGCAAGCAGAACGGCCGCGCCAAGTGCTGTCATCGCCGTCTCTACGGCAACGCTGTAGGCAATACTTCCGAATACTATCAAAAGAATCGGTATCAGCACCGATATTATGAGTATTATCCACGCTTTGTTCCGTTTTTTCATTCGATCACCTTTGTTTTCATTTACGCAGTATCGGTAAGTCCAGCAGTCGGAGCGCAGCGCCCGAAATAAAGAAAAAGCACCCGGAAGAAGGATGCTTTTCTTTGGTGGAGCTTACCGGATTCGAACCGGTGATCTCTACACTGCCAGTGTAGCGCGATAGCCAACTTCGCTAAAGCCCCGTTGCTTTTCAAACTGCTTTGCTATTATACGACAAGCAAAGCCGTTTGTAAAGCGTTATTTGAAAGTATATTATTCTATGCCCACAACGACGTCATTCAGGAGCGCCATGACCATGAGCTGGCCCTTGCCGTTGCGGTTTTCGATCTTGACTTCCTCCGTATTTATAACGGTCTTAGTGCCGAGCGCCTGAGTCACCACTATATCCCTCGGCTCCGTAACGTGCGTTACGCCGACTATCTCCGTTCCGTTCGAGCCGTTCTTCTTGAAGCCGAAGCAGATAGTGCCCTTGCCGTTCCTGCCCTGCAGATCGTGATCGAATACGAAGCTTCGTTTCATATAGCCGCGGTCGGTGACGATGAGTATCTCGCCTTCCTCGTTGACTGTGTGCCCATATACGAGGCTGTCGCCCTCCTCTATCTTCATGCCGTGCACGCCGCCGGTCTGCCTGCCCGTCACGGGTACAGAGGCGATATCGAACCTTATGCCCATGCCGCGCTTTGTTACAAGCAGTATGCTCAGATCCGTCTCGTCCTTGACGTACTCGTAGCCTATGAGCGTATCGTCCTTGAGATTGACAGCCGCTACGCGCTTCGTTCTCGTTATGTATTCCTCGGCGGCGGTGGACTTGACCATGCCGTTCGCAGTGTAGAAGAAATACCTGCCGTCCTTTTCGTCCGCAATAAACGAGCCTATGACTTTCTCCCCGTTTTCAACGGGTATCAGCGAGGATAAATTCGTGGGTTTGGCGGCGGGCTTTATCTCGGGTATATCGGATACGGGAAGCGAAAGCATGAAGCCCTTATCCGTGATCATGCGGAGCGTTGCGCTCGTCATGGTCTTGTAAACGGAAACCGCGCCGTCCGCCTGCACTATATCATCCGTCAAGAGCTTGAGAGGTATCCTGCGAAGCTTGTTTTCGGGAAGCAGCAGCAGCGCCGTCGGCTCGTCCACGGCGGCATACTCCGTCTCCTCCTCTTCCGTACCGTCGTCCGAAATAAGCTGGGTCCTTCTGGGGTCAGCATATCTTTCGGAAATCTCGGTCAGCTCGTCGATTATGAGCTTGTCGAGCTTCTTCTTGGAAGAGAGAAGCGCCTTGAGCCTGGATATCTCCTTCAGCAGGCTCTCATGCTCGCGCTCGATAGCAAGCTGTTCGAGATTAGTCAATCTCTGCAGCCTCAAATCGAGTATGGCGTCCGCCTGCACGGCGGTCAGATCGAATCTTTCCATCAACCCCTGCTTGGCTTCCTTGGGAGATTTCGAAGCCCTTATGAGCGCTATGACCTCGTCGATATTCAGGAGCGCTATGAGCAGGCCGTCGAGTATATGCGCCCTGCGCTCCGCGGCGTCGAGCTCGAACCTCGTGCGCTTTGTGACGACTTCCTCCTGATAGCGTATATAGTGGTCGATGAGCTCAAGAAGCGAGAGCTGTACGGGTTTGCCGCCCGCTATGGCGACCATGATAACGCCGAAAGTCCTCTGCAGGTCAGAATACTTGAAGAGCTGCTTCAATATCTTCTGCTCGTCCGCGTCCTTTTTAAGCTCTATGACGGCGCGGATGCCGTGCCTGTCGGATTCATCCCAGATATCAACCACGGAGGAAAACGCCGATTTCTTCTCCTGCACGAGCTTCGATATCCCCTCGAGCACCCTAGCCTTGTTGACCTGGTAAGGGAATTCGGTAATGATTATCTGCTTCTTGCCGTTCTTGAGATGCTCAACATGTGTCTTGGCACGGTTAAGTATCTTGCCCCTGCCGGTCGCGTAAGCGTTCCTGATCTCGTCGGATTTGATTATATAGCCGCCCGTCGGAAAATCGGGACAGGGCATTATCTTCATTATCTCGTCAAGGCTGATCTTGGGATTCTTTATCCTCGCAATGACGGCGTCGATGGCTTCCTTCGGATTATGGGTGGGTATCGAGGTCGTGAGGCCGACGGCGATACCGTTTGCGCCGTTTATAAGAAGATTGGGGAATCTGCCGGGAAGCATATCCGGCTCCTTGAGCGTATCGGAGAAGTTCAGGCTGAATTTAACGGTATCCTTTTCGATATCACGCACCATGTCCATTGCGGCGGGAGCCATGCGGACTTCCGTGTATCGCATAGCGGCGGCTGAATCGCCGTCTATCGAACCGAAATTGCCCTGCCCGTCCACAAGGGGAAGGCGCATATTAAAATCCTGGTTCAGACGGACCATAGCGTCGTAAACGGAGCTGTCGCCGTGGGGATGGAACTTACCAAGGCATTCGCCGACTACACGCGCAGATTTTTTATAAGGCTTATCCGGAGTATTGCCGAGCTCCAACATAGTGTAGATTATCCTGCGCTGAACGGGCTTCAAGCCGTCCTCGACCCTCGGAAGCGCTCTTTCGAGAATAACATGCTCGGCATAGGGCAGCATGGCGTTATGCATTACCTCATCCATGCTTACCACGTTGAAGGTCTCCGCCGACCTGTCAAAGCTGAGCTGATCGTTATCCTTTTTCTTCTTTGGCATTGCTGTTTCGATCCTTTCGCAAATGTTACGTTAGCTTAATATCATCCTCTTATGGCCTTTATGGCGGCGGCCCTGTCCTCCGCTCTGAACACGGCGTTGCCTGCAACGAGCACGTTTGCTCCCGCATCGCGGCAGAGCTTTGCCGTTTCAGGATTAACGCCGCCGTCGACCTCGACGTCAATATCGAGCCCGCGCTTTACTGCCATCTCCCTTATTGCCTCTATCTTTCTTAACGAGCTCTCAATGAACTTCTGCCCGCCGAAGCCGGGATTAACGCTCATTACAAGCACCATATCCACGTCGTCAAGGAGGTACTCGACGGAGTTGTGATGAGTCGCGGGATTGAGCGCGACGCCGGCCTTTATCCCGTAGGACTTGATAAGCTTAACAGTCCTCTGGCAATGGACGTCCGCTTCCCGGTGAACAGTTATTATGTCAGCGCCTGCCGCGGCAAAATCCGCGATCCATTTGGCGGGATCCGCGATCATGAGATGAGCGTCGAACACAAGCTCCGAGCACGGACGGAGCGCCTTGCACATGGGAGCTCCGAAGGTTATGTTCGGTACGAAATTGCCGTCCATAACGTCGAGATGCACGTAATCGGCTCCGAGCGCTTTAAGCGCCGATACCTCCTCGCCGAGCCTTGTGAAATCCGCCGAAAGTATCGAAGGAGCTATCAATATCCTGTCAGTCATACTTATGCCTCCTCTGTTCTATTGCCTCGTTGACTATCTTTTTATAGCGTTCGTATCTTGCTTTATCTATCCTGCCGTCTTCCATGGCTCTTTTTACCTCGCAGTCGGGCTCGGACAGGTGCAGGCATCCCAAAAATCTGCACATCCCGATGTATTCTGCAAACTCCCTGTAAAGCTTAGGTATCTCCTCGGGTTCTAAGGGGACGCTTTCGAGCATGCTGAAGCCCGGAGTATCGGCGATAAGTCCGCCGAAGGGCGCCGTAAGCAGCTCCGCGTGCCTCGTCGTATGCCTGCCCCTGTCGGTCTTTGCGGAGAGCTCGCCAGTCTTCAGATCGAGCCCGAGGAGCGCGTTCAGCAGAGACGACTTCCCCACCGCCGATTGGCCGGCAAGGCACACTGTGTTCCGGTTGAGAAGCGCTGAAAGCTTATCGAGTCCGAATCCGGTGCGGGCGGAAAGCATGACCACGTTATCCACCGCGCCTTTATACTGCTCGGCTATCGCGCGGCTTTCCGCGGTCTCGCCATCGTCGCACTTGTTTATTGCGAGCACGGGTGTGACGCCCTGCTTCGCGCAATAGAGCAGCAGCTTATCCGCAAGCTCGAGATCCGGCGCGGGCTCCGAAGCCGCGACTACAATTATGAGCATATCTATATTCGCAACAGCCGGCCTTATCAGCTCGCTGCGCCTTGGACGGATCTCGCGCAGATACCCCTCGCCCTTTTTATCGACGGTGAAGCTCACGTCGTCGCCGGGGAGCGGTGTCTCTCCGCGCTTCCTGAACAGGCCTCTCGCCTTGCAAACAAAGGTCTTTCCGTCCGGACAGAGCACTGTGTAAAAGCCGCCTACGCCCTTTATGATCCTGCCTTCCAGTTGCTGTTCCAATACTGCCTCCGTCAACTGAAGCTCCTGTTGAAGCTGGCGTAAAAATTCCCGTTAACGTATACTATACAGGTGTAACTGCCCGACTCCCAGTAATATCCCGTAAAAGGAATGGAATAGGAGCCGCTTCCGTATTCGCCTTCATAGAGCACTACCTCGCCCACGGGTGAAACGACGGTGACGACGACGTCGTTGTTTTCCTCGGTCAGAGTCACGTTTTCAGAAAACTCCGCCTTGTACCTGCGCGCATCGGCAACGTGTATGTGCAGCTGGGCGGTGATGGAATCATACACCACCTCAGTGCCTTCTGCGGGCTCCTGCTTCATAACGTCGAACTCCTTTGAGGAGTTATCGATGCCCTCGTACGATTCCGCGTATATGCGGTAAGAAGTGATGCCCTGATCCGCAAGCATACCTATAGCGGTTTGGACGTCTTTCCCGATGAGATCGGGCATTTTAACCGTGAGCTGGGATTCGCTGCAGACCGTGATCCTGACCGAATCACCGGACATTACGGTCTCGCCCGGATTGACCGACTGAGCTATTATCGTACCTACCGGCTTGGTATCGGTCACGTAATCCACCTGCTTATCGAGCACGAGTCCCGCGGCGGCAAGCTCCTTCCTTGCCTCCTCTATCGTTTTCCCTAGGAGATCGGGAACGCTGACAGTCTCGTTGCCTGTGCTGATCGTAACGTGAATCACCGTGCTGTCCTTTACCTTGGTCTGCGGCGCGGGGTCCTGGGCGCATATCTCGCCGTAGCTGTAATCATCGGAAGGCTCCCTCCCCGCGACTTCTATGGTAAAGCCCCTGTTTTCGGCATATTTCCTTGCAGAAGCCTCGGTGTATCCAAAAAGACTCGGGATCTTGCTGTAGGCGGAGCTGCTTCCGGAGACGGATATAATGAACATGACGGCGAAAACGGCGATTATACCGAGCACGCAGGTGATTATGGCTATATGGGGAAGGTGCTCCTTGAAGAAGCCCGCATTTGCCTCCTCAGGCGCTGTGCCGGCGGCTGTCAGGTCGCTCCTGCGTATCTTTGCAAACCTCGAATTCGGATAGCGAAGCGCTTTTCTCAGATCGTTCCTCATGGAGACGGCGTCGGAATACCTGATGCTCCTGTCCTTCGCCGTAGCTTTGGCGACGACGTCGCTCAAGGCTATCGAGATGCTTTCGTCCGCTTCCTTTGCGGGAGGTATCTCGTCGTTAATATGCTTCAGCGCGACCTGCACCGCGTTATCGCCGGAAAACGGCGCGCTGCCCGTAAGCATCTCATAAAGCATAACGCCCGTTGAATAGATATCCGCCTGCGCGTCTACGGTCTCTCCCTTTGCCTGCTCGGGAGATATGTAGTAGACCGAGCCCATTGCCTCCTTGCCGTCGTAAGTCTGGGTGATGTTACCCGAGAACTTGGCTATACCGAAATCGGCGAGCTTAATGCCGCCGTCGTCGGTGAGCATTATGTTCTGCGGCTTTACGTCGCGGTGGATGAGGCCCATCCTGTGAGCGTGCGAAAGGCCGTTCAAAACGTCGCAGACTATTTCGACCGCTTCCCTCGGACGGAGCTTTCCCTTCTCATCCATGTATTCGCGCAGAGTCCTGCCCTTGACGTATTCGAGCACGAGGTAATGGATATCCCCTTCGTTGCCCATACCGTAGAAAGAAACGATATGCTCGTTTTTCAGGGAGACCATGGCTTCCGCCTCACGGTCCAGGCGGTGGAGATACTGCGGATCGTTGCTGTACTCCTGCTTCAGCACCTTTATGGCGACTTCCTTGTTATCCGCGAGATCGATACCGCAGTAGACCTCGGCCATGCCGCCGGAACCGATCCGCTCCTTTATTTCATATCTTCCGTTAAGAATACCCTCAAGCATCAGGATCGACCTCCGCATTCCTTACCATCACGACTGTGATATTGTCGGTCGAGCCCATTTTAAGGGCAAGTTCGGTCAAAAGATCGCAGCAATCGAGCAGATCCTCGGTGCTCCTTATGATCCTTTCCATATCTATATCGTCAACCACGCCGCAAAGGCCGTCGGAGCAGAGCATAAGCACGTCGCCCTTTTTCCATCTTTTGACCGCGACGTCCGCTTTTTCGAACCTCGAAGTGCCCACGGCCCTTGTCACGAGATTGCGCTGAGGATGATCCTTTGCCTGCTCCTCGGTGATGAGTCCCGAGGAAACGAGCTCCTGAACGTACGAATGGTCCTTCGTCACGCGCCTGAGCTTCGTGCCGTCGTAATGATACAGCCTGCTGTCGCCGACGTTGGCAACGGTATACCTGTCGGGCGCAAGCAGCGCCATGACTATGGTCGTGCCCATTCCCGCACAGCTGCCGTCAAGCAAAGCCGCTTCGAAAACGTCCCTGTTCGCGTCGTTCACCGCCTGCCTCAGAAGCGCGATACTGCTGCTTCCTGCGGGAGCTTTGGCCGTATACTCCACTATTCTTTCTATAGCGCGGCTTGAAGCGACCTCGCCGGCCCTGTGACCGCCCATACCGTCCGCGACGATAACGACGGGACGCTCGCCGTCGCCGGGAACGTAGAAGGAATCCTCATTGTGTTTTCTTAAGCCCGTATCCGAGCGATAGGCATAGATCATACGCCCTCCTCCTCTTGGGAACGAATATGTTTGTTGCGAAGCTGACCGCAGGCGCCGTCGATGTCGGTGCCGAGCTCGCGGCGGACGGTAGCCGAAACGTGCAGTTTTTCAAGCAGAGCGGCAAATTCAGCCGCCTTTTTGCGGCTCACGCCGTTCAGCCTGCGCTCCTTCACGCTGTTCAGCGGAATGAGATTAACGTGGCAGTTTATGCCGCGGAGCAGCGCCGCAAGCTCACACGCGTGCTCCTCCGATGAATTCACGCCCTCTATCAGCGCGTATTCGAATATCACGCGCCTTCCCGTCACGTCAGCATAGTGCTTTGCAGCGGGAATGAGCTCCGAAAGCGAGTAGGCGTTTGCCACAGGCATTGTGCGGCGCCTGAGCTCGTCGTTCGGCGCGTGGAGCGAAATGCAGAGCGTTATATGCGGCGCATCCTCTATGAAGCTGTAGATCTTCGGTACAAGGCCGCAGGTGGATACCGAAATATTCCTCGGGCTTATCCCAAGCCCGTCCGCGGCGGTCGCGCGCCTTAAAAAGCGAATGGTATTATCGTAATTATCCAGCGGCTCGCCGCAGCCCATCATGACTATATTGGTAACGGTCCGCTTCTTGCCATCGGCGGTCGGTATAAGGCGCTCAACAGCCGTGACCTCCGAAAGCATCTCTCCCGCGGTCAAGTCCCTCACCTTGCCGTTAAGAGTGGAGGCGCAGAACGCACAGCCCATCCTGCAGCCGACCTGGCTCGAGATACAGAGCGTGCGGCCGTAAGAGTAGGTCATTAGCACGCCTTCGACTATATTTCCGTCGTCGAGCTCGTAGAGGAACTTCACTGTCTCGTCCTTTTGGGAGTGCTTCTGTTCAATTATTTCCGCTCCGCCGAACGGTATCTCCTCAAGCTTTTTTCTGAGCGACGCTGGGATATTCTTCATCCCTTCGGGGCGTACTCCGCGTGCAAGCCATGAAAGCACCTGCCCCGCGCGGAATTTGGGCTCTCCAAGCCCGGCCATGAGAGCGCTCAATTCATCCATATCCATTGAAGCCAGATCTGCAGGCATCATTCATCCCTCCCGAGCCTCGCAATAAAGAAGCCCTCGGCGTTGTCTGTGTTCGGAAATATGCGAAGCATTCCGCCCTCTCCGCGTTTCTTGAGCTTTTCGGGTATATACGGCTCGAGCGAGCGCAGTGAAAACCCGGTATGCTCATTCAGGAATCTTTCGATAACGCGCTCGTTTTCCGCTTCCGTAAGCGTGCAGGTGGAATAGACGAGAGCGCCGTCCCTTTTCAAATAAGTCGAGCAGGCGGAAAGTATCCCGTACTGCAGCTCTGAAAGCTCCGAGATGCTCTCCTGCGTCCTGCGATACCGCGCGTCGGGCTTGGAGCCGCCTCCGAGTCCCGAGCAGGGTACGTCGCATAGTATCGCGTCAAAGCTGCCCTCGAGCCCGTTATCGGGCACGGAAGCGTCCGCCGCTCTGCACTCTACTCCGGATATCCCGAGCCTTTCAAGGGTGCTTTCGATAAGCTTCACGCGGTGGGGATGGACGTCCCATGCGGTGAGCTTGCCCCGGCGCTCCATGATATCGAACAGGTAAGCCGTTTTGCCGCCCGGAGCGGCGCAGGCGTCAAGCACGTTCATACCGGGCTCGGGAGAAAGGCATCTGCACGCAAGCATTGCGCTTTCCGACTGAACCGTGAGCGCGCCGCTTCTAAACAGCTCGTCCTCCGTAATGCTCCCTCCGATGCGCTCCAAAATGAAAGCGTCTTCAACGAGCGCGCCCCGTTTAAATGAGATACCGGTCTCGTTAAAGTGCTTCTCGAGCGTTTCCGCGGGATTCGGATAAACTGCGCGAACGCAAGTCCCCTTCACCCTGCAAAGCAGGAGCTCCTCAGTAAACTTTTCACCGTAAGCCGAAGCATACTCGCTTATCAAAAAATCGGGATAGCCGCTGAGGATCTCCATCCTGTTTACAAAATCATCCGGAAGTCCGGGCAGCCGGCCCGCATCGCGGTCCCTTATAACGGATCTTAAAACTCCGTTCACAAAGCCCTTCAGCTTCTGTTTGCCTATCCGGGCGGTCAGCTCCTGAGCGGTGCTGCATACGGCGTGATCGGGAGTATCCATGAAAAACAGCTCGGTAAGCGCAAGGCGCAGTATGCCTCTTATCGAGGTATGCACCCTGCCTTTAGCGTAACTGTCGATAATAAAATCGCAGTAATTCAGGTTCTCAAGCGCGGTATAGATCAAAGCGGTCGATCGTCCGACAGCATTCGTACGATCGGACGAGAGCCCTTCCTTCAGCGCGAGATTTGCAAAAGCGCCGTCCTTCGTTATCTTAAGGAATATTTCGAGCTCGTCCCTGTTCATTTACCGAGCACCTTGTTCAGGAGCTTCTTGCTGTTCAAGGCCGTCTTTGCGTCCATTCGTTTCGACCCGGGGAACTGAAGCTCCTTTATCTCGATAAGACCGTCGGCGCATTTGACGAAGAGGCCCCTCTTGCTGTCCGCAATAACGCATTCGCCGGGTTCCGCACCTGTTATATCCGCCTCATACGGGCAATGCTTGACAGTCCTGAACACCTTTACAGGCTGACCGTCAAGCTTTGTGAAAGCTACCGGAGAAGGATTCATGCCCCTTACAAGATCATGTACCCGACAGACGGGCTGATCGAAATCGATCTCCGCCATTTGCTTCTTTATCATTCCGCAGCGTGTGGCCTCTTCCTCGTTCTGTTTTGTTCTTGTAAGCGTGCCGTTTTCAAGCGATGCAATGGTGTTTTTCAGCAGCTCGGCGCCAAGATCCGCAAGCCTCGAATAAAGCTCGCCCGAAGTCTCGTCCTCGCCTATCTCGGTCGCGCAGAGCATGAGGATATCGCCCGTATCGAGCCCGATATCGGTCATCATGGTCGTGACTCCGGTGATCTTCTCGCCGTTTATGACCGACCACTGTATGGGCGCGGCTCCGCGGTATTTGGGAAGCAGGCTGCCGTGTACGTTGATGCAGCCGTATTTCGGGATATCAAGATCCTCCTTCGAGAGTATCTGCCCGAAGGCCGCCGTAACCATAAGATCGGGTCCGAAAGCCTTGAGCGCCTCCACGCCCTCTTGGCTGCGGATACGCTCGAACTGAAATACGGGAAGCCCGAGCTCAAGCGCAAGCTGCTTGACGGGAGGCATGGCAAGCCCGTGACCGCGGTCGCGCGGCCTGTCCGGCTGAGTGAATACGGCAAGCTCATGCCCTTCTTCGCATAGCATACGCAGCGAAGGGAGCGCAAACTCAGGCGTGCCGAGGAAAGCTATCTTCATAAAGCATCATTCCTCTTCGGCTTCTTCGGGATTGGGTATAACGAGCCTTTTATAAACCTTGCCGTCAAGATGATCGCACTCATGGAGCATCGCCCTTGCAAGCAGGCCCTCTCCGCGAAGCTCGAATTCATTGCCGTGCCTGTCGAAGGCGCGCATAACGGCGACGTTCGGCCTGATAACGTATCCCTGCTCGTCCGGGAAAGAAAGACAGCCCTCCATACCGCCCTGCTCGCCCTCAGTATAGATTATCTCGGGATTTACGGCTTCTATTAGCTCGTCCCTGTCTTCACTGCAGTCTATAACGACGGCGCGGCGAAGCACGCCCACCTGCGGAGCGGCAAGCCCGCAACCGTCGGCTGAATACATGGTCTCAGCCATATCGTCAAGGAGCTGACCGAGTTTTTCATCAAAAGCTTTAACGGGCTTTGATATCTTATAGAGGCATTCCGCCTCGCCTGTTTTTATTATCCTTTTAGCCATTATCCACCTCCTGCTCCAAAGAGCATAGTTTCACATATTAATTCATGGTATTATAACACAATTTTCGTCCGTGATAAAATATATAAGTGCTCAAATCGGTTATTTATATCGCATAACGCCCGTTTTGCGGCGTGCATTTTCTAAAATCAGCCCTCTCGGAGTTTCCCTGTCAGGAATTGTCTGCTTTTTTGTTGTTGATAATTCGACAATAATCCTGTATAATCCCCGTTGAGAAACGTTTGCGAAAGGAGATACAAGAACAGTATGAACGAATACTTCGGAACAGGACTCCCCGTCGTAGTGCTCAAGAGCATCGTCGCGATGCCCTACGTCATATTGAGCTTTGACGTCGGCAGGCCCGAGAACGGCGCCGCCGTCGACGCGGCTATCCATTCCGACAATCAAATAATAGTCGTTTGTCAAAAGGATCAGAACGCCGGGACCGTAAACGTGACCGGTCTCTTCGATCACGGCTGTATCTGCCGTATAACCAAAATGATAAAGCTCCCCCAGGGTACTACTAGGGTATTCGTCGAGGGAATGATGCGCGTAAAGCTCAACTCGTTCACTCAGGAATCCCCCTGCCTTACCGCGTCCTTTACCGAGCTGCCCGATTCCCCCTGCCCCTCCTTTGAGGAAGCCTCCACTCTGCGCCAGATGATATCGCGTATGTTCAGGGATTTCACGTTCGGGAACGGCAAGCAGCCCATCAAGAACGTTATCGACGCCATAGAAGCTATACCGGACGATATACGCTATACTTACAGCGTCGCAAACGTAGTTATGCAGCGCTATGACGACAGGCAGAGCTTTATAGAGCAGGAGGATCAATCCTCAAGATGCCTCAATCTCCTGACCGTAATGAGCCGTGAAGCGGAGTTCTCGAAGCTTATGAAGAAGATCGACGACGACGTTCGCAAGGCGGTGGAAAAGAATCAGCGGGATTATTTCCTGCGCGAGCAGATCAAGGCCATCCGCAAGGAGCTCGGCGAGGACGAAAGCTCAGAGGCGGACGAGTTCCGCGAAAGGCTCAAAAACAAGAAGCTCCCCGACGAGGTGCGCGAGCGTATTTCCCGGGAAATAGAGCGTTTTTCGACATTACCCGCCGGTTCTCACGAAATGCCCTCCATGCGCACCTTTATCGAGTGCGTGCTGGATCTGCCCTTCTCCGAGGAGAGCTCGGACAATCTTGACGTGGAGAACGCCAGAGCGATACTCGACCGCGATCACTACGGGCTTGAAAAGGTCAAGGAAAGAGTGCTGGAGCACCTTGCCGTAGCCCAGCTTACCGGTAAGGTCAACGGACAGATCATCTGCTTCGTCGGCCCTCCCGGCGTCGGCAAGACCTCCATCTCCTCCTCCATTGCCGAAGCGCTCGGGCGCAAATTCGTGCGAATGAGCCTCGGCGGCATCAAGGACGAAGCCGAGATCCGCGGGCACAGGCGCACCTATATCGGCGCCATGCCCGGAAGGATAATAGCCGCCATGAAGACGGCCGGGACCGTCAATCCCGTACTGCTCTTCGACGAGATAGACAAGCTTTCGAAAGATTATCAGGGCGATCCGTCAGCCGCTATGCTCGAGGTGCTCGACAGCGCGCAGAACTTCGCCTTCCGCGATCATTTCCTTGAGATGCCCTACGATCTTTCCAAGGTAATGTTCATAACCACCGCGAACAGCCTTTACGACATACCCGGGCCTCTGCGCGACCGTATGGAAATCATTGAGGTGCCGAGCTATCTGTCAACGGAAAAGGTGCAGATAGCTTGCCGTCACCTTATCCCCAAGCAGCTTGAAAAGCACGGTCTCAAAAGATCTATGCTCACGATACCCGAAGCCGTGGTAGCGGACATAGTTTCCGAATACACTCACGAAGCCGGCGTACGCTCGCTCGAGCGCTGCATCGCCTCCATCTGCCGCAAGGCGGCCTGCGATATCGCTTCCGGCAGGAAGCGTATAAAGCTTACAAAAGCAAAGCTGCATGAATATCTCGGCGTTCCCAAGTACACCGGTGAAACCATCGAAAAGGCTCCCGCCGTCGGTCTTGTAAACGGTCTTGCCTGGACCTCCGTAGGCGGTTCGACTATGGAGATCGAGGTCGCTTCGCTCCACGGCTCCGGTCAGATTCAGCTCACCGGTAAGCTCGGCGAGGTAATGCAGGAGAGCGCAAAAGCCGCTATCACCTATATAAGAGCTCATTCGGATGCGCTTGGTCTTAACGCCGATTTCTTCAAGAACACGGATATCCATATCCACGTTCCCGAGGGCGCGGTACCCAAGGACGGCCCCTCCGCCGGCATAGCTCTGCTTACTGCGGTCACGAGCGCTCTAACAGGTATTCCCGTCAAAGCCGCGCTTGCTATGACGGGCGAGATCACCCTTCGCGGAAGGGTGCTTCCCATAGGCGGATTACGTGAGAAGCTTTTGGCGGCTGTCAGAGCGAAAATAACCGACGTCATACTTCCCGAAGACAACCGCAAGGACGTCGAGGAGGTCCCCGCGGACATCGTATCCAAGCTGAACATAAGATACGTTCGCTCCGCCGACGAGGTGCTGAGGTTCGCGCTTACAAGAAATCCCGCGTCTGACCGGGCTGCAAAAAGCGCTTCGTCCGTAAGCATACCCGATATGAACTCTCCCGGGCGCGTGCACGCGGGAGCTTGACAGCAATACTTGACAATAAACGCGGAAACGCTTTGGGCACATTCACTGATCGTTTCCGCGTTTTATTTTGCTCAAAATATATCCGAGCGGAATGCTCGGAATTAGTTGACACAGGGATAACAAGGTGATAAAATACAAATACCAAGTAAACGGGTAGGATATAAAAAGGAGGTGATCGATATGATGCTCTCAACAAAGGGCAGATACGGCATTAAAGCCATGGTCGATATTGCCGCCGAATACGGAAAAGGGCGTCTTTCGGTCAGTCAGCTCGCCGAAAAGCAGGGCGTGAGCGTCCCCTACCTCGAGCAGTTGATCGCCGCGCTTAAAAAGGCGGGCCTCGTCGATTCCGCAAGGGGCGTTTCCGGCGGGTACACGCTCTCGCGGCCTCCCGAGGAGATCTCGGTCGGCGAAGTCCTGCGGGCGCTTGAAAAGACCACCGCTATCGTCGATTGTGTGGACGTTGAAGGAGCCGCCTGCGCCAACGCCTGCTCCTGCTCCGCAAGGCCGCTTTGGCTCAAGCTTCAAAGGAAGATCGACTCCGTGCTCGATTCCACTACGATAAAGGATATGGCTGACGACTATGCCGTTCAGCTGGAAAGGATGAATAAATGAAACGTGTCTATCTTGACAACGCCGCAACTACAAAGCTTATACCGGAAGTTCTGAACGAGATGCTGCCCTATATGACCGACATATACGGCAACCCCTCCTCCCCCCATTACTTCGGTCAGCAGTCTGCCGCGGCGGTAGATAAGGCAAGGATGCAGGTAGCGACCGCTATCGGCGCCGAACCCGGCGAGATAATCTTTATGAGCGGCGGCTCCGAAGCGGACAACACCGCCATTCGCGGTATCGCCGAGCGTTACTCCAAGAGGGGGCGGCATATAATCACCACCGCCGTCGAGCATCACGCCGTGCTCCATACCTGCCAGCTTCTTGAAAAGCAGGGCTACGAGGTCACTTATCTGCCCGTCGACGAATACGGTATGGTGACGGTCGATCAGGTCAGGGAAGCCATGCGCGACGATACCGTGCTCGTGACCGTAATGTTTGCCAACAACGAGGTCGGCACCATTATGCCCATCGCCGAGATAGGCGCGCTCTGCCGCGAAAGGGGCGTCTTCTTCCATACGGACGCCGTTCAGGCGGTAGGTCATCTGCCCATTGACGTGAAGGCGATGAATATCGATATGCTCTCCATGTCCGCTCACAAGTTCCACGGTCCCAAGGGCGTCGGCGCGCTCTACGTAAGGAAGGGCATAATCGTGCCCGCTCTCATTGTCGGCGGCGCGCAGGAGCGCAACCGCAGGGCCGGCACCGAGAACGTCCCCGGCATAGTCGGTATGGGCAAGGCTATAGAGCTCGCCTGCGGCGATCTTGAAGATAAGATGGCTAAAATGGCGGTGCTGCGAGATAAGCTCATACGTGAGATACCTCTCCGCATCCCCGAGGTCAAGCTCAACGGTCACCCGACCAAGAGGCTCCCCAACAACGTCAATTTTTCCATCAAGTACATCGAAGGCGAATCCATACTGCTCATGCTTGATCTTAACGGCATAGCCGCCTCGAGCGGCTCCGCCTGCACGAGCGGCTCTCTGGATCCCAGCCACGTGCTGCTCGCAATGGGCCTGACTCACGAGATCGCCCACGGCTCCGTTCGCATGACTCTCTGTGACGAAACCACGGAAGAAGACATAGATTACGTACTCGAGGTGCTCCCAAAGGTCGCCGAAAGGCTTCGCAAGATGTCACCTTTGTATCACGGTTAAGGAGGAAACAAATATGTATACCGAAAAAGTATTGGATCATTTTCAGCACCCCCGCAACATGGGCGAGATCGAAGGCTATAACGGCATGGGTATGGTCGGCAACGCCAAATGCGGCGATATCATGCAGATGTTCATAAGGGTCAACGACGAGGGCATTATCGAGGACGTCGGCTTCAAGACCTTCGGCTGCGGCGCCGCCGTCGCCACCAGCTCTATGGCGACCGAGATGATCAAGGGCAAGTCCGTCGACGAGGCTCTGAAGCTCTCGAACGAGGCTGTCGTTGAAGCGCTGGAGGGTCTGCCCCCCGTCAAGATCCACTGCTCCGTGCTCGCCGAGGAAGCCGTAAAGGCCGCCGTCGACGATTACCGCAGCAGGCAGGCGGAAAAGAAAGATAACGAATGATCGATATATGCTCGATTTTAAGTCGTTAACACCTCAAGCAATGGCCGAGATCCGGCCATTGCTTGATTATCAAAAGACGCGAAGCTGCGATTTTACCGTCGGCGGTATATTCATGTGGCGCGAGTATTTCGGCCAGAAATACGCCATATCGGACGGTATGCTGACAGCAATCGTTAACTATTTTGACAAGGGGCTCTGCTATTCGTTCCCTGTAGGTACGGGCGACATAAATAAAGCCCTTGAAGTCATCCGGCGGGATTCCAATGAGCGCGGCATCCCCCTCCGCTTCTGCTGTGTTCCGGAGGAGCTCATAGGAGAGCTGACCGCTTATTACGGCGAACCCCTCGCCGTCACCGAATACCGCGATTGGGAGGATTACCTCTATCCGTACTCCAATTTTCTCGGTTATCACGGGAAGAAGCTTGTCACACAGCGCAATCACTGCAACCGCTTCGTGAAGGATCATCCCGATTACGATTACCGCGCTTTGAACGGGGAGCTCATCCCGGACGCCAAGTCATTCCTTCTGGATAACGAAGCGCTTTTCAAAAAGGACCTCCCCATAGTTCACGAGGATTTCATCCGCACTCTCGAAGTGCTCGACTATTTTGACAGCTTCGGTTTCACGGGCGGGCTGCTGTCCGTTGGCGGCAAAACGATAGGTCTGACGCTCGGCGAATCCATAGGCGACACTCTCTTCGTTCACGTTGAAAAGGCTCTGACGGAATACAGCGGCGTATACCCCATGCTCGCTATGCTTTACGCAAAGCAGAACGCCGACGACCGCCTGCTCTATATCAATCGCGAGGATGATTCGGGCGACAGCGGATTGCGGTGGTCGAAGACCGAGTACCGCCCCTGCGGGCTCATTACCAAATTCGTAGTCGAATTCTGATAATTGCGCATAGAAAAACGAGGAGCAAAACTCCTCGTTTAATTCTTTTTGATCGTTATTGGCCGGCGGCCTTATAGATATTCTCCGTATGCTCAACGTCCGGGAAGCTCCCGACGTGCGAGCTGCTTCCGTCGAAGAACAGACAGACGTGCCCTTCCATGCCGCTATCGGCTATATTCCGGCTTCCATGAGGCCAGCACTGAATGGACGCGGCGACGTCCTGCCCGTTCAGTGAAACGAGCACGGGGCGCTTAAGATAATTGAACTCCCTGCCGCAGATCTCCATGAACCCCGCCAAAGCCTGCTCCGAAGCCGGCTCCATCTCGGCATGATTCTCTCCGCCGGTATAGACCAAATCGAACGTGCTGCCCGTATAGCAATCGGTTATGGTATAGCTCCTGCCTATGGTCATGAGCGATTTGACGGAATCCCACGCAAGGAGGCTGCCCGTCTTAACGAGCGAGCTCGAACCGTGCTTCGGTCCGGAAGGGATCGAAATGCCGCTCAAGGTAACGCGGAGCGCATCCGGCTTGAACATAAGCTCAACGGTGTCCTGCGCCGCCCTGCCGTCCGCCTGGATAGTGAACCCGGTATCGCGGTAATTGGTCTGGAAAGCCTTGACCGCATTTACGGTCATGGATTTATAAGACCCCGTCGGCTTAAAGCACAGATAGCCCAGCTCCCTTAAGCGAAGCTGGATCCTTACGACCATGGGGCCGGTGGAATTCTTTTCGTATATCTGACCGACAGAGGCGTTGACCTTCCCGGGAGACGACGCGAAGAATGCCGCGACAAACGATATCATTAATAACAGAGCAAATATCCTTTTCATATATACAGTATAGCACGCAGGACGCGAATTGTCACCTGTTTTTGAAAAAAAGTGTTGATTTCTTATCCTGCGCTCATGATTTTTATCTTCGGATATGGAAATAATACGGGATCTGATGTATAATAATATAGTTAAAGGAGGCATAATATGAGGCATATTCCCAACATTCTTTCATGTATCCGCATAGCGATGACCATCGCTTTCATAGTGCTGTTCATAAAGCAGCAGTATACGGCGTGTCTTATCCTGTTCATAGCTTCGTTCCTGACAGACGTTCTCGACGGCTATCTTGCGAGGAGGAATAACTGGATCTCTGATTTCGGCAAGCTCGTCGATCCCTTTGCCGATAAATTCATGTTCATCTCGGTGCTGATCTGCCTTGTTTGCAAAGGCGTCTTCCCCGTCTATCTTTTGATAATACTCGTTGTCAAGGAGCTGCTTCTCATTGTCGGCGGCCTTATCATTCTTAAAAAGAAGCACGTTTCGGTCTATTCCGATATCTGGGGCAAGCTTGCGACGGGGCTCTTCTTCGTCGCCTTCACGCTTGCGCTCGCAAAGCTCGCTTTCGCCTCGTTCATTCCCGATTGGCTGCTCACAGTACTCTTCATCACCGCGCTTACCATCAGCGTGCTCTCGCTTTTCCACTATGCTTATATGAGCGGCTTTATAGGCAAAAAATACCGCGACCATTCGGCTTATGAAACCGATACGCCGCAGGAGTAAACTTTTCATACACGGCAGAATAATATAGAGCAACAAATCTTTTTCGGAGGTATTGATGAAAAGAATCGTTGCTCTTTTTTTGTCCCTTCTTATGCTCGCGGGCATACTCGCTTCCTTCGCGGCGTGCGGTAAAAAGGAAGAGGGCTTGAGGAAGATCGTCCTTAACGAGGTCACACGTTCGGTATTCTACGCTCCCCTTTACGCCGCTGTATCCGAGGGATACTTCAAAAACGAAGGACTTGAGCTCGAGATCGTAACCGGAGGCGGAAGCGACGCGAGCATGACCGCGCTTTTAGCAGGCGAAGCCGACTTTGCGCTGATGGGGCCTGAAACGGGAGTTTACGTTATCAACGAGGGCAAAACCGAGCATCCCATGATAATAGGTCAGCTCACAAAACGCGACGGCTCATTCCTTTTGGGACGCGAGAAAACCGATGATTTCTCATGGGACCAGCTTAAAGGCAAGTCAGTTATAGGGGGTAGAGTCGGAGGCATGCCGTATATGACCCTCATGTACGTGCTCAACAAAAACGGATTGACTCCCGGTGAGGATGTGGAAGTAATCAACAACATACAGTTCAATCTGATGGGAGGCGCTTTCACGGGCGGCACAGGCGATTACGTCACGCTTTTTGAGCCGACAGCGACCCAATTCCAGAATAACGGCTCGGGCTTCATAGTCGCAAATATCGGTCTTGAATCCGGCGAGGTGCCCTACACGGCCTTCATGACCTCCCCGAATACCATCAAAAACGATCCCGAGCTCGTGACCAAATTCGTCCGGGCAATAGCCAAGGCGCAGAAATGGATCGTTTCCGCATCCGACAATGAGATCGCAAAAGCCATGCAGCCTTTCTTCCCTGACTCCGATATACCCACTCTTGAGATAGTCGCAAAGAGCTACCGTGAAACGGATTCATGGATGAAGGATCCCGTTATGACCAAGGATTCCTTCGCACGTCTGCTTGAAATAATCGATTTCAACGGTCAGCTCAAGTCTCCCGTCGAATTCGGCGAGCTCGTCGACAACAGCTTTGCGGAAAAGGTTTTAAAAGAGCTCGGCTGATCAAAAAGGATCCGGGAAGGGTGCATTCACTTAAGGAGATGCAGGTTTTCGGCCGATAATACCAACAGAAAATACAACAGATCCGGGGATGGACGATCCTCGGATCTGTTTTCATTTTGACGGCTGAAAACCGCGAAGCGTCTCAAAAGAGGAGATTTTTGTGCCCGGCAAGGAAAAAAGCGCAGGAAGACTTGGAAAGTCTTTCGAGCATTTTTGACGAAGCCCGGCGCAAAAAGATACCTTTTGAGGCTGTGTATCCTTAAGTGAATGCGCCCAAGCTCCGGATCCTTTCGCATTATTCATTCTTTCTTTTATGCGGTTTTACCGCTCTCTTACCCCTTACCGGGATCCTTGAGGAGACCTCGATCTCTCCGAAGCCGTCGTCCGCCGGGGCTTCGCCGTGCTCTATAAGCACCTTCTCCCAGTATTCTACAAGCTCGGGAGTAAGCTCCGTCGGCTCATTTTCCGCGTCCCATTCCGCCATCTCAGGGGCTTTTGGAGCGGTCTTTTTATATAGCGGCGCGGCGCCTCCCGGCTCATTCTCCTTCCGCTTTGCAAGGCTGTTCCCCATTGCGTTAGGCTGCTTGCCGTAGACGTAATCCGCGTTTATTATCCTGCTGCGCATCTCGTTCCCCTCGTCCTCCATCGCAATGCACCTGCAGCAGTTATCGCATATCTTGTTGGGATCGAGATCACAGCGGTCGCATTCACCGCAGTCATCGCAGATCTTATCGGGATCGAGCACGCAAATCCGCTTATCTTCCATAAAAACCTCTCAATTTATTGGTACAAATGTTTGCATTGTTCAAAAAGATGTGGTATAATGCTCATTGAACGACCACATCGTTATTATACCACGAACTTACGCGGAGATAAAGACTCCCGGTAAACCTTTTTATGGAGGGGATCATGAGTAAAAACGGCGAAACCAGGCTGGCGGTCTATGATTTCATTTACAGCAGGATCAAATCGGGCAATCCCGCGCCTACCGTGCGGGAGATCTGCACGGCGCTTAAGCTGAAATCCACTTCGACCGCGCATCTTCATTTGACCAATCTGCAGAAGGACGGCTATATCGACTTCGATAAAAATCTGCAGCGCACCGTGAGGCTGACGCAGAAGATACCGCCTAACACCAAGGCTTTCCGCAAGAACGCCGCCGAGGAACGTGAAAAGAATCAGAGCGTCACCACCTGCAGGCTTCCTCTTGTGGGCAAAGTCGCGGCGGGTCAGCCCATCCTCGCCTTCGACGATTATCAGGCAGGGTATGCGCTACCCAAGGAGCTGCTTCGTTCGGCCGAACCCTCGGAGACCTTCATGCTCACCGTTGACGGAGAAAGCATGATCGACGCGGACATTTACAGCGGCGATCTGATAATAGTCACGCGCTCGTTCGAAGTCCGCGACGGGGATATAATCGTCGCAAGGATAAACGGCGAGTCCGCGACCGTCAAGCGTATTTTCCGCGAAAACGGTCACGTCCGTCTGCAGCCCGAAAACGCGGCGATGGAGCCTATAATCGTTAAGAGTTCCGAGCTTGAGATCGTCGGAAAGGTGATCGGGCTTATTAGGTCTTATTGAATACTCAATTGAATTTCGTTAAAAACACCGGAGTGCCTTACGGCATTCCGGTGTTTTTCTCAAAGTATCGTCAGTAATTCGGAAAGCGTATCTATTTCATAGTCCGGTGTTTCCTCATCGCATGACGGTTTCATATAAACGGCAAGTCCTTTTCTTATCCTGACGGTTCGCATACCGAGTTCCTTTGCGGGTCGGATATCATTATCCAATCTATCGCCTATCATGACAGCGTTTTCCGGTTTGCATCCGGCCATTTCCAAAGCTGTTTTGAATATCCTTGGGTCGGGCTTTGAAACGCCTATCTCCGCTGACGATGCCGTCACTTCAAAGTATTTGCCTATTCCCCATGCTTCAAGCCGTTCCTTGGCTCCCGGAAGCTGATTGGCGATCACGCCGAGCTTATAGCCTTTTTCGCATAGAATACGCAGTGTTTCTTCGCAGTCGTTATAGGGGATCTCATCTTCGCTGTGCCAAGGCGTCTTGGTCAACCCAAATAATTCTATCGTCTTCTCGTCGCCGTTATACCCTTCTTCGGCAAAAGCTATACGCTTCTCAATAAACTCATCAAGCGTGACCGAAGTGCCGCGTATCATATCCATGATACGATGACGATACGCCTCTTCTTCGTCAACGAGAGTTGAACCTATATCGAAAAAAATGTACATCCCTTTTACTTCATCACAGCGTCAAGCACCGCTTCCGCCGCTATCCTGCCGTGCGAATACGTGAGTCCGCCCTGGATATAGGCTGTATAGGGCTCGCGTATGGGAGCGTCGGCGGTCAGCTCTATGGAAGCGCCCTGCACGCACGTGCCCGCCGCCATTATGACCTCGTCGGTATAGCCGGGCATGGCCCAGGGCTCGGGCACCACGAAGCTGTCCACGGGAGAAACCGACTGGATGACACGGCAGAACTCGATGAGCTGTTCCTTCTTCTCGAATCTCAGCGCCTGCACTATGTCCGAGCGCTCGGCGTCAGAAGCGGGCATGCTCATAAGCCCAAGGCTTTCGAATGCGCCTGCGAACAGCGCGGCGGTCTTGAGCGCCTGACATACGACATGCGGAGCCATAAATATCCCCTGATACATTGGAAGATATCCTCCCGGCCAGCAACCGGCTTCCCTTCCTATGCCGGGAACCGTGACGCGCGCCGCCGCCGCCTCTATGATATCCTTCCTTCCGGCGATATAACCGCCCGTATGCGCAAGTCCGCCGCCGGGATTCTTGATGAGCGACCCCATAATGACGTCCGCTCCGAACGCCGTGGGCTCGTCCTTTTGGGTGAACTCGCCGTAGCAATTATCTACCATTATTATGCTTTTCGGAGAATGCGCCTTAATAAGATCGAATGCGGGCTTCATCTCGGAAGGCAGGAGCGAATTGCGCCATGCGTATCCCCTCGACCTTTGGAAATAGACTATTTTGGGCTTATCCGCGAGCTCTTTTTCAAGCGCGGCAAGGTCTATACTGCCCACGGAGTCAAGCTCTATCTGCCTGTATCCAACGCCGAATTCCTTAAGCGATCCGGCGGCGTTCCCTTCTATGCCAATAGCTTCCACAAGGGTGTCATACGGTCTGCCGGAAGCGGAGAGAATAAAGTCGCCGGGGCGCAGCAGCGCGGAGAGAGCAGCGAAAATAGTATGCGTGCCCGAAGAAAACTGCGGCACAACGAGCGCGGCCTCGGCCTGCATCACTTCAGCAAATACTCGGTCGAGCGCATCCCTGCCCTCGTCGTCGTATCCGTAACCCGTGGTTGGATCAAAATGCCTTGCGGCGATGCGGTTATTGCGGAACGCTTCAAGCACGCGCCTCTGGCACTCGGTTTCGGTCTCCTCCAGTTTTTTGAAAACAGGGGCGAGCTTGGCCTCCGTTTTTTCTATCAGCAATCTGCTTTTAAGGCTCATTCTTTTCCTCCGTAAATACTTTTATGGGCGTGTCAGGCGTTATGGTGGAAACGGCGTGCTTATAAATGAGCATCTGCTTGCCGTTGGCTTCGACGAGCATCGAATAATTATCGAAGCTTAACACCCTTGCGCCGTTTATCAGATAGCCGTTCGTCACGTATATAGACACAGGGACCTCATCCCTCCTTGCTGTGTTGAGGAACGCGTCCTGCAAGTTCAGCTTATTCTTTTCCTGCATACCTATCGCCCCGCTCCCTGAAATACTCTATTATCGCTTCATGCATTTCCGTCCGCGTCGCGTAATCGTCCGCGTCGAACCAGGTTATGCGCTTATCGCGTTTGAACCACGATATCTGCCTCTTGGCAAAACGCCGCGTTTCCCTCTTTATCAGCTCAACCGCTTCATCGTAGCTTATCTCGTTTTTGAAATACGATATGAACTGCTTATAGCCTATCGCCTGAAGCGAGAGCAGCGGGGCTCGTCCCGCGCCCTCCCAAAGCTCCCTTACCTCATCTTCGAGGCCGTTGGTTATCATTGCGTCCACGCGCCTGTTTATCCTGTCGTACAGAAGCGCTCTGTCCATCGTTATGCCCGCGATCACGGGCTCGAAGGGTATCTCCGCCTCCCTGGCGTTTGAGAAATCTCCGCCCTGCTCGGTCAGGTTCCTGCCCGTCATCTCGTATACCTCGAGAGCGCGGACGATGCGCTTGTGATCGTTCGGATGGAGCCTTTCCGCGGAGACGGGATCGACCTCCTTAAGCCGCTCATACAGCGATCCGGGAGAAAGCCTCTCCTCCTCGTCAAGCTTCTCGCGGAGCTGCCTGTCCGGCTTGACCTCAGTAAAATCAAGCGGATAAAGCAGCGAATTGACATAAAGCCCCGTACCTCCTGCGACTATGGGCGTCCTGCCTCTCGACACAATATCGCGTATCACTTCCGAGGCGTCCTTTGCAAAGCAGGCGACGTTATAATCGCCGCAGGTGTGATCTACGACGTCTATGAGGTGATGCGGCACGCCGCGCTTCTCCTCCTCCGTGGGCTTTGCAGAACCCTTCTCGAGGCCGCGATAGATCTGTATCGCGTCTGCGGAGATCACCTCACCGTTCATCGCAAGCGCGGCGGCGACAGCGGCGTCGGTCTTACCGCTCGCCGTAGGCCCCACTATGAAATAAACCGCCGGCTTTGACATCAGACTATCCTCTTGAACATCTTCTCGAATTCGCGTTTGGTGTACCTTATCATTACCGGCCTTCCGTGCGGGCAGGTGAGCGGCGTGGAACCATCGGCATAATGCGAAAGGAGCGATTCTATGCTCGCGTTGTCTATGGGCTGTCCCGCCTTTATCGCGTGCTTGCAGGACGATTGGATCAGCGCGCCGCGCACTACGTCAAGCTCCGTCACGCTTCCCTGCTTGACTATAGTGCCTATCATATCGTGTATCAGCCTTTCTATTGATTCGGTTTTCGTTCCGGTCGGCACGGCATGTATGCTTACGGAGAGCGCGCCGAACTCCTCTATCTCGAAGCCGAGCTCGCGGAATCTTTCGATATTGTCCATAAGGCAGGCGTATTCCGTCGGAGTCAGCTTCATAACGTGAGAGGTCAAAAGCAGCTGTGAATCGAATCTCAGCTCGTCCCTTATCAGCTTTTCATAATTTATGCGCTCATGGGCGGCATGCTGATCTATGATATAGACGGATTCGCCCTGCTCTACGAATATGTAGGTGTTGAAAGCGACGCCGATTATGCGGAACGCGGTCATATCAAACCTCACAGGCTCCGCTTTCTCGATCGGCTCCTGCTTTTTGGGTGGCGTAAAATCGTAATGGACCACTCCGTTGAGGTCTATCCGTTCCGCCGCCGCTCCCGCTGTTCCGCTGTCCTGAACGAAGAACACCTCGCTTTGAGGCTCGGCTTTGGCGGCAGCTTCGGGCTTTATGCCGTCGGAAGCTTCGGCGGCCTTTTCACCGGCTTTTTCGGTTTCGTTCAGGGGCTCCGCTTCCTTTACCGCATCGTTAAGGAAGGAGTAATACTCCCTTTCCCTATCGCTCCTGAAAACGGAATACACGTCCTCCGCCGCGGGCTGAGACGCTTCCGCAGCATCGGGCAAAACGGTCTCGTTCTCAAGCGCGTTTTTGACCGCAAGCATCACTGCCGAGGCTATACGCTCCTCGTCGCGGAATCTCACGGTGAGCTTGTTCGGATGGACGTTAACGTCCACCTCGCGCGGCGATATCCTAACGGAAAGCACGAGGAACGGGAATCTGCCCGTCATAAGCCTCGTATTATACGCCCTCTGCGCCGCATAGCTGATCTGCTGTGAGCGGATATAACGGCCGTTCACGAAAACGCTCTGCTGCACCCTGTTGCTCTTCGAAACGTATTCGTCCCCGCAGAAGCCTTCTATCAGCACGTAACCGTCGTCATAATAAACGCGCTTCAAATGCTCGGAAATATCTCCGCCGTATACGCAGAGTATCGCGTTTTCAAGCGACCCGTCGCCCGCGCTGTGAAAAACGGGCTTACCGCCGCTTATGAATTTGAATGAAACGCCTGTATTTCCGAGTATCAGGCGGAGCATATAGTCGCCGACTGCGGCGGCCTCCGCTCTTGCGGATTTTAAAAATTTAAGCCTTGCGGGCACATTATAAAACAGCTCGCCGACCTCTATCGATGTCCCCGGCGGGCATCCGCAGGGAGAGGAGTCTTTAACTAAGCCGCCGTCTATTTTTATTAGCGTACCGTATTCGTCCCCCTCCGTGCGCGTTCTCATCGAGACGTGCGATACAGCCGCAATGGACGCCAGGGCTTCTCCGCGGAAGCCGAGCGTTTCTATGCCGTCGAGGCCTTCTACGCTGTTGAGCTTGCTCGTCGCGTGACGAAGGAACGCGGTCGAAACGTCGTCTGCGGCAATACCGCATCCGTTATCCGTGACTCTTATGTATTCCGTACCGCCCTCTCTGATCTCGACCGTAACGGATGACGCCCCTGCGTCGAGGGAGTTTTCAACGAGCTCCTTAACGACGGACGCGGGCCTTTCGACCACCTCTCCCGCAGCGATCTTGTTCGCAAGCTGGGGATCGAGCACTTGTATCCTTCTAACTATCATAGCTTTGCCCTCGTACTGAGTTCATAGAGTTTGCTCAGGGCTTCCATAGGCGTCAGGGTGTTTACGTCTATCTTTCGAAGCTCTTCGAGTATGTCCTCGCTGTCCGTAGAACCCAAAAGCGACACCTGCTCCGCAAGCGTATCGCGCACCCTTGAAGCTGCGTTATTGATATCCGAAGCCTCGAGCTGAAGCAGTATCTCCTTCGCACGCTCTATAAGGCTGTAAGGAAGCCCCGCAAGCCTTGCGACCTGTATTCCGAAGCTCTTATCGGCTCCGCCCCTCATGATCCGGCGCAGGAATATGATCTCGTCGCCGTGCTCCTTGACGGTTATCCTGTAATTGCTGACGCCTTCTAGCTTGCCCTCAAGCTCCGTCAACTCGTGGTAATGGGTCGCAAACAGCGCCTTGGCGCCGCATTTGCGCTTGTCCGCGATGTGCTCCACTACCGCCCATGCGATGCTGAGGCCGTCGAACGTGGAGGTGCCCCTGCCTATCTCGTCTATTATGAGCAGGCTTCGGGAGGTGGCGTTATTCAGGATATTCGCCATCTCGGTCATCTCCACCATAAAAGTGGATTGACCGGTGGAAAGGCTGTCGGAGGCGCCGACTCTTGTGAATATCTTGTCCGTCAGGCAGATATTCGCGGATTTGGCGGGCACGAAGGAACCCATATGCGCCATGAGCACGATCAGCGCCACCTGACGCATATAGGTGCTCTTGCCCGCCATATTGGGGCCCGTCAGTATTACTATGCGCTCATCCTTATCGTCAAGCTCCGTGGAGTTCGGTATGAATGCGTCTTTAACGCTTCGCTCCACTATCGGATGACGGCCGTCGACTATCTTCAGCTTGCCCGACTTTGAAAGCTTCGGACGGCAGTAATCGTAATCGACGGCAGCCTTCGCCAGAGAGGAATAGCAATCGAGCTGTGCTATAAGCAGTGAATCGTTCTTCAGGCGGTCTATGCAGTCGAGCAGCACCTTCCTGATATCGCAGAAGATCGAATATTCAAGGCTGATGCTTTTTTCCTCCGCGCCGAGGATGCGTTCCTCAAGCGACTTGAGCTCGGGAGTGACGTAGCGTTCGGCGTTGGCAAGCGTCTGCTTGCGCTGATAATCGAGCGGAACGAACTGTTTATTGGAATTGGTGACCTCTATATAGTAGCCGAAAACGCGGTTGTAGCCTATCTTGAGATTCTTTATGCCCGTGCGTTCGCGCTCGCGGCACTCAAGCTCGGCAAGGCTGCCCCTGCCGCCATGGGAAAGCGCCCGGAGCTCGTCCACTTCGGAATTATACCCCTCGCGGATTATGCCGCCGTCCTTCACGGAAAGCGGGGGCTCTTCGACTATAGCGCTGTCAAGAAGCATCCTTATATCGTCCATGGGATCGATATGCTCGGCTATGTCGTTAATCGCCGCACAGTCCTTGAGCATCATCAGCACAGCATAGATATCCGGCACCTTTGCGAGCGTCTTCCTCAGCGAGTCGCAGTCCCTTGCGTTCACCGTGCCGTATGCGATCCTGCTGCAAAGCCTCTCGATATCGTAAACTCCGTCGAGCGCCTGCTTCAAAAGCTCATGCTCCCGCCTGTGAGCTGTCAGCGATTCCACCGCGTCCAGCCTGTGATTTATTTCTTCGATGGACTGCAAGGGCTGATCCACCCAGCTCCGCAGGAGCCTTGCACCCATGGAGGTCTCGGTCTTGTCAAGTATTCCCAAAAGTGTATTCTTTTTACTGCCGTCGTAGCGCAGAGGAACTGTGAGCTCGAGATTGCGTCTCGTAGCCGCGTCGATGCCCATGTATTCTTCGGGAAGCACGACCCTTATCCTCGTTATATGCGAAAGAGCGTTCTTCTGCGTATCCTCAAGGTAGCGCATGAGAGCTCCCGCGGCTGCGACGGCCATCGACTTATCAGATATTCCGTAGCCCGCAAGCGTAACGACCTTGAAATGCTCGCAAAGCGTCTTCTGCCCGCGCTCGATATCGAAGAACCTCTGCTCCTTCTTATCGGTATAATAATGAGAGGTTATGTGCTTAGCCAGGGCTTCCCGAGTGAAAAGGAATTCGTTTGCGACTATCTCGCGCGGGGATATCCTCGTAAGCTGATCTATTAGCTCCTGCTGAGATCTTTCACCCGTCAACTCCATGGTATAGAAATCGCCGGTCGAAACGTCGCACCAGGCAAGCTCGAACACTCCGTTGGCAGCGTAAACGGAGAGGATATAATTATTCGCGTTGTCCGGGAGCATCTGCTCCTCGATCACCGTGCCCGGAGTGATGACCCTGATAACGTCCCTCTCGACGAGCCCCTTTGCAAGCGCGGGATCCTCAAGCTGCTCGCAGATGGCGACTTTATAGCCCTTTTCTATCAGACGGTCTATATAGCTGTTGACCGAATGATAGGGCACGCCGCACATCGGAGCGCGCTCGGCCATGCCGCAATCGCGCCCGGTCAGAACTATTTCAAGCTCCCTCGAGGCGGTCAGAGCGTCGTCAAAGAACATCTCATAAAAATCACCGAGCCTGAAAAAAAGCAGACAATCGCTGTATTTTTCCTTAAGCTCAAGATATTGCTGCATCATCGGAGTCAAAGAAGCCATTTTTCCACCCTTTATCAGCTTATTATCTCACCGGCGAGCGAATTGAATCTTGTGCCGGTCACTCTTACCTTATAGTATTTGCCTATCATGCTCTCATCGCCCTTGACGTAGACCATTTTTAGGCTCGGCAGCTTTCCGAACATCATCGGCTCGCCGCGCTTGTCCATGCCCTCTATCAGTATTTCGCCCTCAGCGCCCATGTATTTATCATTGGCGCCGTTTGCGGATTCCATTATCACTCGATTGAGCCTTGCAAGGCGCTCCTTCTTGACTTCCTCGGGTATCTGCCCCTCCATGCGGGCGGCGACGGTACCCTCGCGGACTGAATACGCGAAGGAATACGCCGCGGAAAAGCCGACCTCATGCACGAGCGAGAGCGTATCCTCAAGATCCTCCTCGGTCTCGGTCGGGAATCCGACTATAATGTCCGTAGTGATCTCGACGCCGGGAACGTGCTCGCGCAGATCGCGTATAAGATCGAGATAGTGCTCGCGCGTGTAACGGCGGTTCATGAGTTTTAGTATCCTGTTGCTGCCGGACTGCACGGGAAGATGGATATGCTCGCAAACCTTATCGCACTCCGCCATAGCCATAACAAGCTCATGCGAAAGATCCTTGGGATGCGAGGTCATAAAGCGGAGGCGCTTCAAGCCCTCGACTTCGTTGACGAGCCTCAGAAGCTCCGGGAATTTGATCCCGCCGTCGTAGGAATTGACGTTCTGCCCGAGCAGGGTCACCTCCGTGAAGCCCTCCTCGTTAACTGCCTTTTTGACTTCCTCGACTATATCCTCGGGCCTTCTCGAACGCTCCCTGCCCCTGACGTAAGGAACGATGCAGTAGGAGCAGAAATTATTGCAGCCGTACATTATGTTTACGAAGGTGGAAAAGCCCTCGTTCCTCTTTATGGGAAGCCCTTCGGGTATCTCGCCGTCGATTTCCTTTATCTCGAACACTCTGCCGCCGTTCATGACCCTTTCGAGCATCTGCGGGAATACGGCAAGCTCGTTAGTGCCGAATATCATGTCGACGAACGGGAACCTCGCGGCAAGCCTTTTGGCGACCTCCCTTTGCTGCATCATGCATCCGCAAACAGCCGTGATAAGCGCGGGATTCTCCGCCTTTATCTCCTTAATGAATCCGACGTTGCCGAAAGTCCTCTTTTCGGCATGATCCCTTATACAGCAGGTGTTGAAGAGTATAAAGTCGGCTTCACGGCGGTCGTCAGTCCTTACGTATCCTATTAGCTCGAGCATTCCCGCAAGCGTCTCCGAATCATGCTCGTTCATCTGACAGCCGTACGTTTCTATAAAATACCTTGGACGCGCTCCGCCGAGCATTTCACGCATGCGGCCGATAGCCGCATAGGATTCTTCTATCACGTTTTTATCAACAAATTTGGGTTCCATTTATTCCTCCGCGCATATTTATACATTTTGATTATACTACGATTTCGCTGGGATTTCAATAACGATAGCCGGCATATTGCAACAAAAGACTTGAATTGAACGAAAGCGATGATATAATAATGCTGTATTTCTTAAAAGGAGATCTTCGATGAATCTGAGACTTATAAAAACCATCGCGCTCGCGCTTGCCGTTATTCTTGCGGCTGCGGCGTTCTGTTCCTGCAAGCTGACCCCCGGTCCCGACGAAGGCGCCGAAGTCACTGCCGCTCCCACCACCACAAAGGCTCCCGACCCCGAGTTTTCCGGTATGCAGGTCGTTATGAGCTCCAACGGCAACGATATAACGCTTTACGATTTCGGCCAGTCCTACTACAACAGCAGGAATTACCAGTACTATATGTACGGCATGATATCCCCCGAGCAGTTCTGTGATTCCGTTATAGAGGAGCTCTCCTCTCTCCTTTATATGCTTGACGCCGCCGATGAATCGGGCGTCAAGCTCACTGACGAAGAGTCCCAGGAGATATACGACCTTATCGACACGCAGCTTGAGGATCTGCTCAAGCATTATGAGGAAAGGGTCGAAGAGGGCGTCGAGGACAAGCGCGCCGAGGCGATAAAGATACTCGAGCAGGATCTTGCGCAGGACGGCATCGACTACGATTCCTTCCTTGAACTCGCAAAGCGAAATATGCTCATGTATAAGCTTGCCGACAAGTATTATACCGGCCTGCATGACGGCATAGAGATCACCGAGGACGACGTAAAAAGCTACATAAACGCCCAGCGCCTTGATTCGATGGATCTTTCAATGTCCGATTTTGTTGAGGCTGTTTCGGCTTTCAACGAGGGCAGCGGCGCATATCCCGTCGTGATACCCGACGACTGCTTCTCCGTGAATCACATCTATCTCGGCTTTGATACGACCACCGACGACGAGGGTATCGCAAGGACCGATACCGAAAGCCGCAAGGAGGATGAAGCAAAGCTTGAAGCGCTCTTCTCCGAGACCGAGGATTTCGACGCTTTCATGGAGCTTGAGAAGGAATACGGCGAGGATCCCGGTATGGATTCCGAGCGCTTCCGCGAATTCGGCTACATAATCCATCCCGATCTCAACTCGGATTATTTCCCCGGCTTTGTTTACGCCTCCATGAACCTGCATGACGGAAGCTGGACTCCGACGGTCGATCTTGAGAACGGCGAGGATACCGATACCGGAGTGCGTGAGCTCAACTTCTTCAAGCTCAAGGACGGCACCGATATAGTCAAGGTCTACACCGATTCGGGCGTGCACTATATCATTGTCAACAAGGAGTATAAGAAGGGCGCCGTCGATTACGAGGTCGGCGATATCTACTGGGAAAGCTGGGCCGATGCATTGAAGGAGGAGAAGATGCAGGAGCTTTATCAGCAGCTTATGGAGGAATGGAAGACCAAATACACTATCGACATAGACGAAACGACCATCAAGGCAAAGTACGTTCCCGATCGTTCCGACAGCGGAGATGACGGAAGCAACGAATGATTTAAGGCTCTGCGGGCCGGTCCCTTTATCGGGGCCGGCTCTTTTTTACATAAAAAATATCGGGCGCATCACGCGCCCGATATTTTTGATCTTATAATGATCAGTTATTCTCTTCCTCAGTGGCGATAGCGGAAAGATCGCCAAACAGGTTTGCAAGAGAAGTGGTGGAAGACTGCACGGGGGGAAGCTCATAATCAGCATCCTCGCGGCGGCGCCTCTCGGGACGACCCTCGGCATTGCGCTCACGGCGCCTCTCCTCGCGCTGCTGATTCTGCTGCTGACGATTCTGCTCCTCCTGAGCACGCCTCTCGGCACGCTCCGCACGCTCGCGCTCGCGCTCCTGCTTCTCCTTCGCGATCTCCTCAGCGATCTCGGGGTTCTCCTCAAGGATGACTTCCTTGCGGGAGAGGCTGATGCGGCGCTGCTCGGGGTTGACCTCGAGGACTTTGCAACGGACGATGTCGCCGACGTTGAGCTCGTCCTCGACCTTGGAGACGCGCCTTACGCCAACCTGAGAAATGTGGATGAGACCGTCGATCGTGGGCTCAAGGGCAACAAACGCGCCGAAGGTGACGATGCGGACGACCTTGCCCTCAACGATGGAACCTACGGGATACTTCTCGGCAGCCATGGTCCAGGGCTTGGGCTGGAGCTGCTTATAGCCGAGGGATACCCTCTGCTTTTCCTGATCCACGTTGAGTATGAGGACTTCGATCTCCTGACCGACCTTGAGGACCTCATTGACGTGCTTTACGCGGCCCCAAGCGGCGTCGGTCACGTGAACGAGACCGTCGATACCGCCGATGTCGACGAAAGCGCCGAAATCGGTAAGGCGGCGGACGATACCCTTGACCTTAGCGCCGACTTCAAGCTCGGCCCATTTCTGACGCTTTGCTTCCTCGGCCTCTGCAACGAGAACGGCCTTGCGGGACGCAACAACGCGCTTCCTCTGCTTGTCGACTTCGATGATCTTTACCTTCATGGGCTGACCGACGAATTCGTCAAGCTTCTCGATGTACTTGTTGGCAACCTGGGACGCGGGGATGAAAGCCCTGATGCCGTTGATGTCGGCGATCAGGCCGCCCTTAACGACTTCCTTGCAGACAGCTTCTACGATCTTGCCTTCGGAATCGGCGTCCGTAGAGAACTGCTCCCATACTTTCTTGCTCTCAACATTCTTGCGGGAGAGCAGGACGTTGCCTTCACCGTCGTTGACCTTCAGAACCTCGACCTCGATCTTATCGCCAACGGAAACTACGGTTTCAGGGTCAACATCGGGATCGCTGGAAAACTCGTCACGGGGAATAAAGCCGTCGGACTTGTATCCAATGTTAACACAAACCTCTCCATCGACAATCTGAACGACGGAACCGGTAAGTATCTGACCATTACGGATGCGTACCAGCGTCTTTTCGAAAGCCTCCTCAAAGGTGGTTTCGCCCTCTTCAACGACGGGCTCCTCTGCAGCAGCCTCAACAACGGGCGCTGCGGTTTCTGTGACCTCATTCTCGGCCACGGTCTCAGTGTTTTCGGCTTTGCAGGTTTCTTCTACGTTAGCCTTTTCCAGTTCGCTCATTCTTGTAATAACCTCCCTAATCAGCGAATCCGGTGTCGATGCACCGGCAACAACTCCTGTTATTATACCATTTTTCTGGAGAATTTCAATAGGGATTTCACTAATATTTCCAATTCTTTTAACTTTTTTGCACCCGGCGGAACAAATATCGGCCAATTTTTGGGTGTTGGAGCTGTGAACGTCCCCTAAAACCAGCATCACGTCGCATTTTGATGCTATCTCTCTCGCTTCCTTCTGACGCGCTTCCGTGGTCGAGCAGACGGTGTTGAAGACCTTCCCCTTCGGGAAAACGGACTTGAACCGCTCCGCGATGGCTTTGAAGGTCGCAAGGTCGAAGGTTGTCTGCGAAACGAGGCAGATCCTATTTTGATCATTAACGGACGCCGAAAGCGCGTCTACTTCCTCCGGTCTTCTTACGAAGAGCGCTTCCCCGCCGCAGCAGCCGTTGATGCCTATGGGCTCCGGATGAGCCGGATCGCCCGAGATCACTATCGTGCAGCCATCAGAATACGCTTCGGTAACTATATCGTGTATCTTCTTAACGAACGGGCAGGTGCAGTCGATCACCTCAAGCCCGTGCTTCTCACATTCCGCTAGCACGCTCGGCGCTACTCCGTGCGACCTGATAACGACGGTCGAGCCTTTTTCGAGACCGTCTATCGTATCTACCGGTATCACTCCGCGCTCGGCAAGCTCGTTCACGACGGTGCGGTTGTGTATGAGCTCGCCCAAAGTGAACACTCTCCCCCGCTCCCCGGCGGCCTTGGAGGCTATCTCCACCGCCCGCCTCACGCCGAAGCAGAAGCCCATGTTTTCAGCCAGTATCAGCCGCATATGCTCTCAAGCTCCTTTTTCAGCGCGTTCATGGAATTCCTTATCCTTGCAGTGAATAGCTGCTCGTTCTCGCGGCGGGAGACGTTCATCGCCGAATCCTCCGAACGCAGAGGCTCGCCCACGATCATGCGAATCCTCATCTTCCTTATTGAATCGTTCATCATGTAAATGGGAACGACTGGCGCTCCGGAGCGGATCGAGATCATGGACGTGCCGAGCTCGAATTCATCCATGCGGTCGGCAACCATCCTGCGGCCCTCCGGGAAAATGCCGAAGGCCTTCCCCTTCTCAAGAAGCTTCAATGCGTTCCGTATCGATTTGAGATCAGCCGAGCCCCTGTCAACGGGGAACACGAAGAGCGCCTTGAAGAGCAGCTTGCCGGGCAGGCTTGTAAACAGCTCCTTTTTGGCCATGAAATGAATTATCCGGGTCGATACGAGAGCGAGTACGACCGGGTCTATGAGCGAGATATGGTTGCAGATGAATATGACCTTGCCCTTCGTCCGCAGCGCCTTTTTATCACCGTAAACCTTCGGACGGAATATCAGCCAGATAAGCGGCTTGAACAGTACCAGGAGCAGATAAATCATTTCAGCCTCCTATATAGCGTATCACGGAATCGATCGATTCCTCGATGGTCATATAAGTCGTGTCGATCAGTATAGCGTCGGCCGCCTTCTTGAGCGGCATACACTCCCTGCCCGAATCGCGCTTGTCGCGCTCCACCATCTCGAGCAGGAGCTCGTTGAAGGTCATGCCGTTAAGCTGACCCTTTGCCTTGAGCTCCCTGTATCTGCGGGAGGTGCGCTGTTCGGGGGAAGCGGTGACGAAGAACTTGTATTCCGCGTTGGGCAGTACGTGAGTGCCTATATCCCTGCCGTCCATTATGAGCGAGGTATTCTTCGCGAGCTTCTGCTGCAGCTCGACCATCTTATACCTGACTTCCGGTATAGCGCTCACCTTGGATGCGGCGTTGGAGACTTCCTGAGTGCGTATGAGGCCCGAGACGTCCTCGCCGTCAAGGAAAACGTGCTGAACGCCTTCAATGAAGCCAATGGTGACCTCCGTGCCGTCCAGTATGGGACATACCTTCTCCGCGTCATCCGACGGTATGCCGAGGCGCACGGTCTTCAAGCCTATCGCACGGTACATGGCGCCCGTATCGACGTATACTATGCCGAGCCTTGCCGCGACGCCCTTGGCGACCGTGCTCTTGCCCGCGCCGGCGGGACCGTCTATCGCTATCGAAAAAACCTTATTCTCCATATTATCCTCCCTATATAAGCTCCTGCGCGGCTGCCGCTTTGCCCGCGGCAACGCCGGTGGAATACGCTATCTGAAGATTGAATCCGCCCGTGTAGGCGTCTGCGTCGATCACTTCCCCCGCAAAATACAAGCCGGGTACGAGCTTCGACTCCATCGTCCGGGGATCTATCTCTTTAACGCTGACTCCGCCCCTTGTGATTATAGCCTCGGAAATATCGGAAGCCCGGGCGACCGTGAGCGGTATCGACTTGAGCACCGAAACGAGCTTTTTCCGTTCCGCTTTTGTGAATTCGTCGGTGGTCTTTTCCGGGTCGATGCCGGCAAGCCCCAATACTATGAGGACCATGCGCGAGGGCAGCAGGCCCATTATCGCGTTCTTCATCTGCTTATGCCTGTTGGCCTCAAGATCGCGCATGATGCGTGCTTCAAGCGTCTGCTCGTCGAGCGCGGGCTTCATATCGATAGAAAGCTTCGCTCCCTTCGGCTCGTCCGCTATACGGGTGCTGGCGCTCAGCACGAGCGGTCCGCTGACCCCCGTATGGGTGAACAGCATCTCGCCAAGCTCCTGATAGACCTTCTTTCCGCCCTTGAACGCCGTGAGAGTCACGTTCTTGAGCGAGAGCCCCGCAAGCTCGCCCGTCCATTTTTCCTCGGTAACGAGCGATATGAGCGAGGGGCGGGTATCGGTTATCGTATGCCCAAACGATCTTGCGAACTCATAACCGTCGCCCGTGGAGCCCGTGGATGGATAGCTTAATCCGCCTGTGGCTATTATGACCGAGTCGAATCGGCGGTCTGTACCGTCGTTGAGATTCAAAACGAATTCGCCGCCCGATCTGCGCACGGTGCGCACGCGGGTATTCAGCGTCAGCTGCACTCCTCTGCCAAGCGTGAATTTCAAAAGCGCTTTTATCACGTCGCTCGATTTATCGCTCTCCGGAAATACCCTGCCTCCGCGCTCGACCTTGGTTTTTACACCCTGGCTCTCTATAAGATCGACGATATCATAATTGAAAAAGCCGTTGAAAGCGCTGAACAGGAAGCGGGGATTCCTCGGGATATTCTGCATGAACTCTTCCTTAGGCGCGTCGTTTGTGATATTGCACCTGCCCTTACCCGTAAGAAAGAGCTTCTTCCCCGCCTTCTCGTTACGGTCGAAAAGCTCGACGACGGTATCGTCCGTCTTTGCATACGCCGCGGCGAGCATTCCCGCGGGGCCCGCGCCGATGACAGCAATCCTTTTCATCGTCATTCAGCATTCCTTTCAAACATCGTCTTTGCCCTGCCAAGGCGGGAATAGTCGGTAATATCGTACGTCAGAGGAGTGATAACGACGTATCCTTCGCGCATACGGCCCTCGTCGGTATCCTCGCCGGGGTCGCAGACGGTGAGCTTGCCGGGCTTGACGGTATAAGCCGTTCTGCCGTCCGGCAGTACCTCCTCGTTATACTTTGTTTCGTAGCACTGCAGCTTTACTCTCGCAGCCCTCACGCCCTTATATTCGGAGCGCGGAGTATTGGGTATGTTCACGTTCAGCATGGCAGGGCCTTCCGAGAAGAACTCCATAAGCTCGGGGAGCTTTTCGGCAAAATAGCCTGCGGCGTCCTCCATATGGTCCGCGGTGAATTTATCCTTTGATACAGCTATTGAGGGGACGTCTATCATGAAGCCCTCTATCGCCGCTGAAACGGTACCCGAATAGACGGCGTCGGAGCCGAGATTGGCCGCTATGTTGATGCCGGAAACTATCACGTCCGGATCGAAGCCCAGATTGCCGACGGCAAGCCTTACGCAGTCGCAGGGAGTGCCGTTTATTGCGTAAGCCTTGACGCCCTCGAGGCTCGGTATGAGCGTTTTTTCGGCAAAAAGCGGCTGCCTTAATACAAGGCTGTGGCTCACGCAGCTTCTGTCGGAATCGGGCGCGGCGATCAAAAGCTCATGCCCGGCGCGGTAAAGCGCCTTCGCAAGCTCTGTGAGGCCCGCGGCAAATATCCCATCGTCGTTTGTTAATATGATCCGCATAGCAAACCTTTCAACATGATCTCTAATACTTTATTATAACAAATAACGCGCAAGGCTTCAATACCGAAAAAGCCGCCCCGGCGGACCGAAGCGGCTTGGCTTTATTCGATTTTAAATGTTCTCGGTAAGATCCTCAACGTAGAGTACGCGAACGCCGTTATCTGCTTTGGGGGCGGCCTTTACGGGAGCGGGCGCGGGCTCCTTCGTTTCCGCTTTGGGAGCGGGCTCCTCCGCCTTTTTATCCCTGTTCTCAAAGAACTTTGTGGCGACCTGGGGGAAGAGCGCGTAGCTCAACACGTCCTCCTCGCACTTGGCGACTCCCTTCAGCTCTTCGGTGTATTTTTCAAGCTCGGGCTCCAGAAGATCCGCCGGACGGCAGGTGATGACCTTTCCGTCCTCGCCGATAGCCTTGCGCCTGACTTCCTCGTTCACCTCTCCGGGGAGCCTGCCGTACTCGCCGGCAAGCAGGCCCTTCGATTCCTTGGTGAACATCTTATAGCGCTCGCCGGAGATGACGTTGAGCACCGCCTGTGAGCCGACGATCTGGCTGGTGGGAGTTACGAGGGGCGGATATCCGAAATCCTTGCGGACGCGGGGTATCTCGGCGAGCACGTCGTAATACTTATCCTCCGCATTGGCCTGCTTGAGCTGATTGATAAGATTTGAGAGCATTCCGCCGGGGACCTGGTACATAAGAGTATTGGTATCGACCGAGAGCACCTTGGGATCCAGCACGCCTTCCTTCTTGAGCTTCGCGGCGACTGTCCTGAAATGCTTAGCGGCCTCCGCCATCTTGTTGAGGTCGAGACCGGTATCCCTCTCGGTGCCCTTGAGGGCCGCAACGAGGGGCTCCGTCGCGGGCTGGCTCGTGCCGTTGCCGAGGGGAGAAAGCGCAGTGTCGACGATATCCACGCCGGCTTCGACCGCCTTCAATATCGTCATATCGCCGGTTCCGGTGGTGTTATGGGTATGCAGATGGATGGGAACGTCCACCTCCGCCTTCAGCCGCTTGACGAGCGAATACGCCGAATAGGGCAGCAGCAGGTTCGCCATATCCTTGATGCAGATGGAATCGGCGCCCATCTGGACGAGCTCCTTGGCGAGCTTTACGAAATAATCCTCCGAATGGACGGGGCTTATCGTGTAGCTCAATGCCGGCTCGCACCAGCCGCCGTATTTCTTGGTAAACTTGATGGCGGCTTCAAGATTCCTGACGTCGTTCAGCGCGTCGAAGATCCTGATGACGTCTATGCCGTTCTCTATCGCCTTGCGGCAGAACTGCTCGACCACGTCGTCCGCGTAATGCTTATAGCCCAATATGTTCTGGCCGCGGAAGAGCATCTGAAGCCTCGTATTGGGAAGCGCCTTGCGGAGGGTGCGGAGCCTCTCCCACGGGTCCTCGTTGAGGAAGCGGAGGCAGGCGTCGAAGGTCGCACCGCCCCAGCACTCAAGGGACCAATAACCGATGGAATCGAGTATTTCGCAGGCGGGAAGCATATCCTCGATACGCATCCTCGTCGCCGCCTGGGACTGATGCGCGTCGCGCAGAATCGTATCGGTAATCAATAATTTAGCCATACCTTTATACTCCTATATTAGTTGAAAAGCGCGAGGAAGACGCCGGCCGCGATAGCGGAGCCGATAACGCCGGCGACGTTCGGGCCCATGGCGTGCATGAGCAGGAAATTGGAGGGATTCTCCTTCTGTCCGACGACCTGCGATACCCTCGCCGCCATGGGAACGGCGGAAACGCCCGCCGAGCCGATAAGGGGATTGATCTTGCCCCTTGTGAGCCAGCACATCAGCTTGCCCAGCAGCACGCCGCCCGCGGTGCCGAATATGAACGCGCATACGCCCATCGCGAAGATGCCGAGGGTATCGAGCCTCAGGAACATATTTGCCGTGGCGGTGGCGCCGACGCTGATGCCCAGGAATATGGTGACGATATTCATAAGCTCGTTCTGCGCGGTTTTGCTCAGCCTGTCGACGACTCCGCTCTCACGAAGCAGATTGCCGAGCATAAGCATACCGACGAGGCTCGCCGCCGAAGGCACGAGCAGAGCGGTGAATATGGTGACGACTATCGGGAAAACGATCTTCTCCGTGGACGAAACGGGACGAAGCTGCTGCATGACTATCTGGCGCTCCTTCCTCGTGGTGAGAAGCTTCATTACGGGGGGCTGGATGAGCGGAACGAGAGCCATATAGGAATAAGCGGCGATCGCGATGGAGCCCAGATACTCGGGCGCGAGCTTTGATGTGACGAATATGGCTGTGGGTCCGTCCGCGCCTCCGATGATGCCGATGGAAGCTGCAACGCCGTCGGCAAAGCCCAAAAGCTTTGCGCCGATGAACGCGATGAATATACCGGCCTGCGCTGCGGCGCCGAGGAACAGGCTCTTCGGGTTGGCGATAAGGGGGCCGAAATCGGTCATCGCGCCGACGCCGAGGAATATGAGACAGGGGTATATTCCGAGCTTTACGCCCAGATACAGATAGTCAATAAGGCCGGCCTTATCCGAAAAGCCCTCCCATGCGACGTGACCGCCCTCAAAGAGCCCCGGATGATAAAGGTTTGCTCCGGGAAGGTTTGTCAGAAGCATACCGAAGGCTATCGGCAAAAGGAGCATCGGCTCGAACTTTTTGACGATGGCAAGGTACAAAAGACAGCACGCGAGCGCTATCATGGCGACCGTTTTCAGCCAATCCGGGAACCCTGTTGTAAAGAGCTGATAAAAGCCGGATTGTTTTAAGAATTCAAGAATGGAACCCATAGCAGCTCCTTGGCTTATTCAAAAGCGATCAGAACATCTCCGGAATTTACGTTGGAACCCTTGGAAGTATTGATGGCGACCACCCTGCCGTCGCGGGGGGCGAGGATCTCGTTTTCCATCTTCATCGCCTCGAGCACGATAAGCACCTGACCGCGCTTGAAGCTGTCGCCCACCTTGATATTGATGCCGACTATGGTGCCGGGCATGGGGGCGGAAATGGTCTCTGCAGCTCCGCCTGCGGCGGGCGCGGCGGGCCTGGGCTCAGCAGCCGCGGGGGCGGGAGCCTTCACTTCACCGCTGATCTCCTCGACTTCGACTTCATAGGATGTGCCATTGACATTGACCAAGAATTTACGCATATTTACCTCCAAATGGCTTGCGCCTGTTTTACTGAAATTTGATTTAGCCGATCAAGCGGCCTTTTTGATGGAAAGGATACGGATGCCCGAAACGTCCGTGCCGAGCTCCTCCGCGATGGCGGCGGCTATGACGGCTACGAGCTCGCGCCGGTCGGCGTTCATGGGAGCTTCTGCCGCTCCTCCGACACGCCGTATGGACTTGATGCGGATCCCGGAAACGTCCGTCCCCATAGACTCCGCGATCGCGGCGGATATTACCGCCACGGTCTCCCTTCGCTTTTCACCGGTGAGACGCGCGTAGGCGGGACCCGTGCCGGGAACAGGCGCAAAGCCCTGCGGCTCGGGAAGAACGACCTTGTTTTTCTTGACCCTGGGCGCGCGCTCCTCATGCCTTGCAAGGCGCACTATAAAGCTCATCAGATAGATTATGCCGATGAGACTCAACAGGCCTATGAAGACGACGGTCACGCCGATAAGAAGAACCGTTAAAGACTCTTTCATAAATAAAGAAACCTCCCGGGCAATGAGCAAAGCATAAAAATAGAATGCTTTGCCTTAATCTTACCCAATTTCCGTTATTCGACGGAAATCCCCTATATCCTGCAAGCAAAAGAGCATCCTATCAAATATATTTAGTTGTGACCGGCGTCACTTATAAAAGCTCTCGATCTCTTCCTCGCTCAGCAGACGCTTTTCTCCGGGACCGAGCCCTTTAATGCCCACGCTCCCTATAGAGATCCTGCAAAGCTTAAGAGTCTTATGCCCGAGCGCCTCCATCATGCGCCTTACCTGACGGTTTCTGCCCTCTATTATGGATATTAGCAGCTCCGACCTTTCGGCGCTCCTTTTGAGCACGCGCACCGCGGCGGGAGCGGTCAGGCCGTCCTCGAGCTCTATGCCCTTCATCAGCGCGCGCTCATCCTGCTTCGTCAGCTCTCCGGTAACGAGCACGCGGTAGGTCTTGGTCTTCATATAACGGGGATGGGTCAGCTTGTCCGCGAACTCACCGTCGTTGGTTACGAAGATGAGCCCCTCCGAATCGTAATCGAGACGGCCTACGGTATAGAGGCGCAGCGGTACGTCTTTGAAATAGTCGAGCACCTTTACGCGGTCCTCCTCTGCGGAAGACGTGCAGATGACGTTCTTGGGCTTATAAAATGCGTAAACGACCTTCTTCTGCTCCGGCGCCACGGGCTTTCCGTCGAGCAGGACCTTATCCCCGGGCATGACGCTCGCTCCGACCGAGGCGATCACGCCGTTGACGGTCACGCGGCCCGAGCTTATAAGCTCTTCACATTTCCTGCGGGAGGCGACGCCTGCTTCCGCCAAATATTTTTGCAGTCTCACAAAACAACTCCTCTATAATCATATGATGAAGCACCGCGCGAGCAGCTTCCACCAGAAGCAAAAGTCCCTCTCGCGCACCGAACTGGCGGCGATAAGATCGGTCTGCCCTATGACGGCTTCGCCTTCATAGACGGTAAGCACTCCGACCTTTTCCCCCGCTTCCACGGGCGCCTTCAGCTCCGGACGAAGCCTTACCGCAGTGCGGAAGCTCCTGCCCTCGTCCTTTCTCATCACGACTATTATACTCTCTTTTGCGCAAACTTCCAATACATTTTTCACGCCGTTTTCCACAAACGCCTTCGTGACCGCTTCACCCTTGCCTATTATCCTTTCAAAGGTAAAAGTATCGAATGCGGAATCGAGCAGTTCCTTCGCGGTCTCAAACATGGGTCTGCAGTTCAGCACGGCGCCTATGAGCGTCATGCCCTCCCTCTCGGCCGCAAACACGAGGCAGCGCCCCGCCGCCATAGTGTATCCCGTTTTTACGCCAAGCGCGCCTTCGTAATCCCAGAGCAGGCTGTTTTTGTTCTTGAATGTGCGCTCTACACTGCCGCTTTCGCATCGATAATACTTTGTCGAAACGATCTCCCTGAAATCCTCGTTCTTCATCGCTTCTGCGGCGATCCTGCAAAGCTCAAGCGCCGTCGTCCTGTGTCCCGCCGCATGCAGACCGTTTGGATTGACGAAGGCGGTATGCTCAAGCCCCATTTTCTCCGCCCTTGCGTTCATCATATCCACGAATCCGCTCACGGATCCTCCCGCATGAACGGCAAGCGCTACCGCCGCGTCGTTTCCCGAGGCGAGCATGAGCCCGTAGAGCAGGTCCTTGACAATCATGCTTTCCCCCTTCTGCAAATAAACGGAGGAGCCCTCCGTGCCGACCGCCTCGTCGGGGATCGACACGAGCTCCTCCGTATCGCAGTTCTCAAGCACTACGAGCGCCGTCATTATCTTCGTCGTGCTCGCCATGGGAAGCTCCGTATCCTCGTTCTTCCCCGCGAGCATTTCGCCGCTCTCAAGCTCTATAAGCGCCATTGCTCCGGCTTCGGGTGCGAGCCCCGCAATATCCCTATCAGGAACCGCGGACTCCGCTTTGGGGGCGAGCGCCATCAGCATCACGCCGAATGCGAGGAGCAGTGCGGCGCACGCCTTTATGGTATTTCTGCGCGTCATTGGATATCGTCATCCTCTCCGTACTCTATCCGGATCCGACCCGCTTTATCGTCCTTCTCTTCTTCCCCTGCGCCTCTGTGCTCCTTGAGCCTCGTCCCGCACTGCATTTCGACCGGCCTTTTGCCGCGGCAGTTTTTTCCGTTTTCGGTGTACTCCTTCATTATCCTCTCGGCGGTCTCCATAAGCTGAGGAATGAGATCTATTATCCTTTCGGATGCGCAGTCCTGCTTGGCGGGAAGTACCCTCACCGAACCCTCCTGCACGGCAAGGAACGCCAGAGGCGTAAGGCTCATTCCGAGCGTGGACGTGCCTATGAAGGGATAATTGCCTTCGCAGTTGACGTCTATCTGGCTCTTTTTGGGTGCGGCGACCGCAAGATACTCGCCTCCGCCTACCAGCATACCGAGGCTGACCTTGGATACGGGCAGTATCATCGTATTGTCGTCGGTCATCAGCGGGCTGCCTATGACCGTGTTGACGTCCACGAGCTGTTTTATATGCTCCATGGACGTCTGCATTATGTTCTCTATTGGATGCGCCATTTTTTTCTCCTTCTTGATTTTATTGCTTCTGATAACAGTTTCCCCGGACTCACCTGCAGTATACCTGCCACATTAAGGGCAAGCGCCGTTCCGTCGAATACCGGCTCTACCACGGATCGGGCGGGCTTCCCCGTAAGCGCCACGGATACCTGCCCGAACAGCGTCTGCAAATAACCCGCGATCAGCACGTTCTTATCAGGGTATCCTTCAAAGCCCACTCTGCCGGAAAAGCTCAGCTCCTTTACTTTTCCGAATTTGAAAAAGCTGACCCGGGGCATATTCTTCGCCTTTTTCTTCAATTCCGAAACAGGCTTATACACGCCTCCGGAAATCGAGATAAGCGCGCCCTCCGGCAGAGCGAAAAACACGTGCGCGCGTATTTTTACAGGCACAAGTCCGAAGAAGAGCATCAGAGTGCCGGAAGCATACGCGTCCCTGATGCTTACGCTGAGCTCGACCGCGATTTTCAACGTTATAAGCAGCGCCGCCGTCAGCAGGACTGCGAATACGAAAAGTGCCGCAACAGCCGCTTTCATGCACGCCTCCTAAAAGAATTCTGCATATAGTTTTGCCAATGCGCTTGTAAATTATCGGTTTTCATGGTAATATAGTATTGGAAGAATATTGGGCGCGGAAGGTGACGATGATCATATTGGGCATCGACCCAGGATATGCCATTTTGGGCTACGGGGTCGTCAAATTCGAAAAGGGCAGCTTTACGGTGATCGACTACGGAGTGATCGAGACCAAGCCGGACAGGACTTTTCCGGAAAGGCTCGAGCTTTTGCATATGGGCGTCACCATGCTCATCAATAAGTACAAGCCCGATCACATCGCTTTCGAGGAGCTCTTCTTCTACCATAACGCGAAAACCGTCATTCAGGTCGCCGCCGGAAGGGGCGTTGCGCTTCTTGCCGCGCAGGAAGCGGGCATACCGCTTTACGAGTACACGCCCATGCAGATAAAGCTTTCCGTGACCGGCGACGGGCATGCGGACAAGCATCAGGTGCAGACCATGGTCAAGCTGCTTTTGAAGCTCACCGCCGTTCCAAAGCCCGATGACGCCGCGGACGCTTTGGGCGCCGCAATATGCCACGCAAGCATGATAGGACCTTCTTTGGAGGAATTCAGGATAAAATAATGTACGCTCATATCAGAGGTATCGTCGACCAGATAGGAGTCGACAGGGCAGTTATAGAAGCAGGCGGAGTAGGCTACGAATTGAATTGCAGTTCGGCCACTTTAAGGACGCTCACGTTGGGGGCTTCGGCCAAGCTCTATACTCATTTCCATCTTTCACAGGACGCGGTGGCCCTTTACGGCTTTGCGAGCGACGAGGAGCGCGCGATGTTCCGCAAGCTCATCGCCATTTCGCGCATTGGGCCGAAGGTCGCGCTCAACGTGCTTTCCGTGCTCGCTCCCGAGGACGTGACCCTCGCCGTGCTGACCGATAACGCCGCCGCCTTCGACAGAGTGCCCGGCATGGGCAGGAAGACCGCCGCAAGGGTGATACTTGAGCTCAAGGGCAAGGTGGACGCCGCGGATCAGGCGCCGCAGGATCAGGGCCCGGGCGCTTCCTCCGCCTCCATCCGCACCGAAGCCATCGCGGCGCTCGTTGCGCTGGGTTATGACGGCGCGGAGGCCGGGAGGGTCGTTGCGGGGCTTCCGGCAGCAGATACCGTTGAAGAGATGATAAAGAACGCGCTGAGGGAGATATCAAAGAAATAAGCCATGGAATTCGACGAGAGGATAATCTCCTCCTCCTTTCAGGAAGAGGATGAGAAAATAGAATACAGCCTGCGTCCCAAGTTTTTGAACGAATACATTGGTCAGTGGAACGTCAAGGAGCATATGAACGTATACATACAGGCCGCCAAGCTTCGCGGGGAGGCTTTGGATCACGTTCTGCTTTACGGCCCGCCCGGCGTGGGCAAGACCACCCTCGCTTCGATCATCTCAAACGAGATGGGCGGAAAGCTTTCGGTCACGAGCGGCCCCGCGATCACTCACAGCGGAGACCTCGCCTCCATACTCTCCAATATCAACGAGGGCGACATACTGTTCATCGACGAGATACACCGCCTTAACGCCAGCGTCGAAGAAGTGCTCTACCCCGCCATGGAAGATTTTGCTTACGATATAGTCATCGGCAAGGGCCCGGGCGCGAGGTCTATCCGTATGGAGCTTCCCAAATTCACGCTCGTCGGCGCTACTACGAGGCTCGGCCTTCTCACCTCTCCTCTGCGCGACAGGTTCGGCATCAAGGAACAGCTCGAGCTTTATTCGCCCGAGGATCTTAAGGAGATAATCGTCAGGAGCGCGGGCATACTCGACGTCGATATCACCGAGGACGGCGCTTTGGAGATAGCTTCAAGGTCGCGCGGGACTCCGCGTGTGGCGAACAGGCTCTTAAAGCGCGTGCGCGATTTTGCGCAGGTAAAGGGCAGCGGCACCGTCGACTGCGAAACGGCCATGCGCGGGCTCGAGATGCTCAAGATAGACGAGCTCGGCCTCGACCAGATCGACCGCAGGATGCTCGAAGCAATGATAGTGAAGTTCCGCGGCAGGCCTGTCGGGCTCGACACCATCGCCGCCGCGACAGGCGAGGACGCGACCACTATCGAGGACGTTTACGAGCCCTATCTTATCCAGCTTGGTTTCATTACGCGCACCCCGAGAGGGCGTGTTCTATTGCCCGGAGCCTATGAGCACATGGGTTATCCGGTACCGGCGGAAACAAATCTTTAATCAAACATTATTTTTGGAGGAGGTTCACGATGTTTGGCAAAAAGAGCAAGGAACTGCAGGAGCTTCTGACTCAGCGCAATTCCGAAAACGAACTGATGAAAAAGCGCATTGCCGAGCTTGAGGCGGAGGTGAACCGTCTCAAGGAGCAGGAATCGCTCGTGCTGCGCGCACTGACCGACGCGAACAAAACAGCGGAGCGTATTGAAAAGGAAGCCGGCGAGCAGAGCGAAAAGCTGATCGCCGAAGCCGCCGAAAAGGTGCAGGAGGCGGCCGACAAGGCCAACGATATGCTCGCGACCGCCGACGAGGAAGCCGCAGCCGTCAAGAAGGAGGCGGACGATTATTCGGAGAACATCCGCACCGACGCGAACATCTACGTCGAGCGCACCATAATCGCCTCCCAAATGGAGGTCAATAAGCGCAAGGACGTAATGGCGGAGCTCAACGAGCTTTTGAAGAAGACCACCGATTATTTGAACGAGCAGACCGAGACCTTCACGGCAATGCTCAAGAGCGTCATAGAGGATAACGAGGAGCAGACCAAGGAGGTCTGCGCCGATATCGAAAAATGCAGCTGCAGCTGCAAGGACTGCAAGGAGCCCTGCATGGAGCACGCAGGCGAAGGCAAGGGCGACAGCGAAGAAGAGGACGAGTGCGAGGACGAGGGCGAAAGCGGCGAGGCCTCCCCCGCTCCCGACGCGGAACCCGAGCCCGAGCCCGTGGCTGAGCCCGACCCCGCGGCGGCGGATCTTCTGCAGGAGGAAAAGCCCGAGGATGACGAGCCCGCCATAAAGCCCGAGGAGCTTCCCAAGGAATACAGGACTCCCGCGGAGCTCATGAAGAACATTTATCTGCTCCAGAGGCGCGATATCCCCGTCGCTCCCAAGAAAAACGAATTCAGCGACGATTCCCCCGCCGGCGGTATCACTTTCCGCGACGAGCTCGGCGACGAGCCCGAGAAAAAGTCCGAGCTCCCGCACGACGATAAGCTCGAGGAGCTCGTTGAGGAAGTCACCGCTTCCTGATCGGAAAAACAATATTATATAGTCCTCCGCAAGTTGACAGCGGATGGCGAAAAGGTTATAATTCGAAAAGCATTCGGGTGTTCGCGAGCCGCAATATAGCGGCTCGTTGACCTGTAAATAAACTGTTTAGGAGAGAGCTATGAAGGTTCGCAACATACTCGGCGATAGGTTCAAGGAACGCGCTTTTGATATCGAAAGCCAGAATTTGATGACGCGCGGCGGTTACATGAAGCTGGTGGGCAACGGCATTTATTCGCTGTTCACTCCCGCCAAGCGCATTCAGAACAAGATAGAGGCCATACTCCGCGAGGAAATGGACGCGATAGACGGTCAGGAGGTGCTCTTCCCCGTCGTCATGCCCGCTTCGCTTTGGCAGTCCTCCGGAAGGTTCGAGTCGATCGGCAAGGAGCTTTTGAGGTTCAAAGACCGCAGCGGCGCCGATATGGTGCTCGGCATGACTCACGAGGAAGCCGCGGTGCAGCTTGCGATGAACGTCGCCGGCACTTACCAGAAATATCCTTTCATGATCTACCAGATCCAAACCAAGTTCCGCGACGAGCCCCGCGCAAGGGGCGGTCTTATCCGCGTTCGCGAATTCACCATGAAGGACGCCTATTCCTTCCACACATCCCAAGAGGATCTTGAGAGGTATTATGAGCGCGCTTACCGCGCTTACGAGCGCATCTACGCCCGCGCCGGCGTGCCCGAGGTGATCGCCGTCAAATCTGACAGCGGCATGATGGGCGGCAAGGTGAGCCATGAGTTCATGCTGCTTACCGATATCGGCGAGGATTCCATCGTGATCTGCCCCGAGTGCGGCTTCCGCTCCAATATGGAAGCCTGTGAGGCTATCACCGAAAACGCTGCCGATCCCGAGCTCAAGCCCCTCGAGGAAGTATTCACCGGCGAAGCCAAGACCATTGACGAGGTAGGCGAGATGCTTAACGTTCCCAACGAGAAGACCTGCAAGGCCGTCGTCTATCAGCGCAATTCCGACGACAGCTACGTGCTCATATTCTGCAGGGGCGACCGCGAGATAAATGAGACCAAGCTCACGAATTACCTCAAGAGCGAGATCCATCCCGCGCTCGATATCGAAAACGCCAATCTTGCGGCGGGCAATATCGGTCCCGTCGGGCTTTCGACCAATGCGACAGTACTGTTCGACCGTTCCCTCGTCGGCGCGACCAACCTCGTCTGCGGCGCGAACAAGGCCGAATATCATCTGAGCGGCTTCACTCCCGCGCGCGATCTTCCCGAGGATACCCTATTTATTGACCTCACCAAGGCCGTACAGGGCGGCGTCTGCCCCGTCTGCGGCAAGCACGCTCTGCGCGTACGCCGCGGCATCGAGGTGGGCAACATATTCCAGCTCGGCAAGCGTTACACCGAGGCCATGGGCATGACCTACGACACCGAGACCGGCGAGCGCAGGAACCCCATTATGGGCTGCTACGGTATAGGCGTCGGCCGCCTCATTGCTTCCATCTGTGAGGAGCATCACGACGATTACGGCCCCATCTGGCCCATCAGCATCGCTCCCTGGCAGGTCGAGATCTGTGCGCTGAGGGCGAACGACGAGCAGGTCAAGGCCGCCGCCGACATGCTCTATAAGGAGCTCGAGGACGCGGGCGTCGACGTTCTTTACGACGACCGCTCCGTTTCCGCGGGATTCATGTTCTCCGACGCCGATCTTTTCGGCTCTCCCATCAGGGTAGTCATAAGCCCCAAGACACTTGCCCGCGGCTGCTTCGAGCTGGGCTCCCGCGACAAGTCCTTCGGCGGCGATATCGCGATCGACACGGCGAAGGAAGCCGTGCTTGACAAGATCCGCGAGCTGACCGAGGCGCTCAACGCAAAGGTCCCCGAGAGGCTCTGATAATAACAGCATACGGGAGCGGCGCAAAAGTGCCGCTCCTTTCTCTATTGCGATATTGCGCCCTCTTTTGCGGTTGCAAAACGAGATCGTCCGTGCTATAATACTTCAGCACATCTGCACCCGTAGCTCACCCGGATAGAGCGTATGCCTCCGGAGCATAAGGCAGTGGGTTCGAGTCCCGCCGGGTGCGCCATTAAAAAGAGGGCCATGCGCCCTCTTTTTAATGGCATATTTGATCAGAGGGACTCGAAGGCCGTTAAGAAAACGCGAAGCGTTTTTAGGCCCGGGATTTCGTCGCAGAGCGAAGCTGCGCAGTGTGGAGCACAAGCAGCGAGACTCGATGCGCGAAATCGAGTCCCGCCGGCTTATGTAATGATATCCGCTTTCGCGGATGATATCTGCCCTCGGCAGATGATATACCCTGCGGGTATGATATACGCTGCGCGTATTCGCAAGCCAAAAATAATTATTCCGCGCGTCAATGCCTCGATCCAACGAATCGACCCGCCAAATACCTCATTTCGCCGCCAACGCAGAAGCGCTTCCCCTGTTGCGCTCCGCCGCGCGCTGTTGTATAATCAGATCGATAAAACTGCGGAGCGTATGTTCCGCCAAATCAGGGAGGGCAAAAATGATACTGCTTGTAGTGGATATGCAGAAAGCTTTGGTCGATGAGGATCTGTACGCCTATGAAACCTTCGTGGAAAGGACCGTTCGGCTGATCGGGGCCGCAAGGGAAAGCGGCGTTGAGGTCGTTTACGTTCGCCACGACGCGGGCCCGGGCAGCGGGCTCACCTTCGGGGACGAGGGCTTTGAGATCGCGGACGAGGTCGCACCGAGGCCGGATGAGAAGGTATTCGTCAAGACCATCAACAGCTGCTTCGGCAATACGGAATTCAGGGAATACATGGAGAAGCAGGAGGACAAGCGGGTCATGGTCATTGGCCTGCAGACGAATTACTGCATCGACGCCACTTTGAAATCCGCCTTTGAAAGGGGCTTCGACGTGATTATCTCCGAGGGGACGAACTCCACCTTCGACAACAACTACATGAACGCCGAGACTACCGTGCGCTATTACAACGAGGACGTGTGGGAGGAGATCGTGGAAGCCGTGACCATGGATGAAGCGATCGAGCTGCTGAAAAGCAAGTGAGGGGCTTTGAGCCAGAAGGCGAAAGGAAGCATGAGCGGGTACATTTCGGAGCTAAGAAAGCTTGTCGGCCACAGGACGATAATACAGTGCGGCGCGAGCATCATCTGCGTGGATGGGCTCGGGCGAGTACTGCTGGGCAGGCGCGCGGATAACGGCAAATGGGGCTATTCCGGCGGCTCGATCGAGATAGACGAGGTCGTGGAGGAAAGCGCCAAGCGCGAGCTCAACGAGGAGATGGGGCTTGCTGCGGAGGAGCTCGAGTTCTTCTGCGTGAATTCCGGGCCGGAGGCGCATTACGTCTACCCGAACGGGGACGAGGTCTCGAATATAGAGCTCGTCTACATCTGCAGAAGGTGGCTGGGCGAGCCGCGCGCGCTCGACGGAGAGCTTACGGAGCTCCGTTTCTTTGCGCCCGACGAGATCCGGCTTTCGGAGATCTCCCCTCCCATCCGGCCGGTGATCGTGAAGCTTATGGAAAAGCTCGCGAACCCGTGAGCGGATAAGCGGCCCCCGGTTTACGGGAAAATGGACGGGCGCAGGCGACTCGCTCATTGGTTTAACTCAAGGAGGAAAAGCAGATGATCACCGATTCATTCGATATCGGCTCCCCGGCAAAGATAAACGTGCAGGCGAACCCGGAGGCGGTCAGGGTCGAAGCCGCGATATTCACCTTTTCTGACAGGATCGAGCGGTACGTTACGGAAAACTACGATTGCGAGAAGGTCGGCGAGCTGGTCATGGCGCATGGGGTAAGCCCCGTCTACACATTTTGGCACAACGGAATGAGGTTCGGCTTCTTCAGGACTTGGGTCGGCGCCCCGGCCTGCGCGGCGACAGTAGAGGAGCTGCCAACGGTGCTCGATACCAAGAGGATCGTCCATTTCGGCGGCGCTGGCTGCCTTAATAAGGAGATCGCCCGCGGGAAGGTGATGGTGCCGACGGCCGCCTACCGGGACGAGGGCACATCCTACCACTACGCGCCCGCTTCCGATTACATCGAGATTGAAAACTCCGGCATAGTCGCCGAATTCATGCGCGAAAACGGCATTCCATACGCGCTCGGCAAGACGTGGACTACGGACGCCTTCTATCGGGAGACGCTCAACAACTTCGAAAAGCGCAAGGCGGAGGGCTGCATCTCCGTTGAGATGGAGGGCGCGGCCGTTCAGGCGGTGTGCCGCTTCCGCGGGCTGGAGGTATACATGTTCTTCACAAGCGGCGATCTGCTCGACGCGCCGGAATGGACCGCAAGGCGGGAGCATGGCCAGGTGAAGCATACCCAGCACGATCCCGGGCATTTCGAGATCGCGCTTGCGCTCGCGGAGTACGCAGCAAGCAAGTAAATAACAGATGAAAGCAGAGGCGGAGTTGGGTCGGATGAGCCCGATTCGCCTCTTTTGTTTGGCTATTGGGGCTTCGACGCCTTGCGAGGCGGGCGAGTGTTTCATTTGGGAATTGAAATTATCACAGAGTCGTGTATAATTTGAATATAAAACAAACTGGATAACTACACGAAAAGCGAGTCAATGCAATGAGATATAAACGAATACTTGCTTTGCTCCAGACGGCTGCTTTGCTCCTTTGCGCCTTCGGCTGCGCAAAGAAGCCCGGGGAAGCAACGCAGACGGAAGCTCCCGCCGGCAAGACCCCTGCCCCTGCCGAGTCCGAGGCCACGGCTGAGCCTGCCGAAAGCCAGACCGAGGCCCCCGACGCCGCGCTTATCCGCATGAAAAACGGCGGCACTCTGCGATTCCTTCCGGATGAACCGATAGATGTGCCGAAGCTCATCGAGATGGTCTATGCCCGCCCGGATACGGATTCTTTGATCGCGGGATACGAGGCGCTGACAGAAAAGGCGGCCTCCTGCACCGACGCCAATGAACTGCTGAACGACTATTACCCGATTGCGGAGCAGCGGCATGATTACGATTCCATGTATTCGCTTTCGTACTTCAGGTACTGCTTGGATATCGACGACGACAACTGGGCCGACGAGTACGATTTCTGCGATGAGCAGCTTGCGATGGTGCAGGAAAAGCAGAATGCGCTCTACGCCGCACTCGCCGCCTCCCCCTGCCGCTCCGAGCTTGAGCAGGCGTATTTCAGCGAGGGCTTCTTTGCCGATTACGATAACTTCAACGAGGCGGAGGAAAGATACTTCGATCTGAAGCAGCAGGAAAACGACCTGCTCTTCCGCTACTACGATCTGCGCGCTTCCGCCGGGCTTTCCGCTTACAGGCAGATCGAAGAGAATCACGACGCTCTGGGCGAGCTCTTCATCGAGCTCGTTAAGCTGCGCGATGAGATCGCCGCCGCGAAGGGATACGACAATTACATGGATTACAGCTACGCGTGCGACTATATGCGCGATTACACCACGGCCGAGGCGCGCGGATACCTGGAGCAGGTAAAGGCGCTGCTCGCCCCGATGATGGAGGACGGCAGAATCGCCGAGGATTTCTCGTGGTATGCCGATTGGAACGAATCCAAGTCGATCGATATCCTCTCCTCCGCCGCGGAGAAGATGGGCGGCCCCATCCTGGACGCCTTCCGGTTCATGTACGACAGGGAGCTTTACGATATCTCCTACCGCTCGAACAAGATGAACACCGGCTATACGGATTACATCGAAAACTATGAGGCGCCCATACTATTCGTGGATCCGAGCGGAAGGGACCTTTTGGTCACGCTGGTACACGAATTCGGGCATTTCACTGACGCATACTGCAATTACGGATTCTCCGACAGCTACGAGATCTCCGAGACCTATTCCCAGGCGATGCAGTACCTTGCCTTTGCCTATGCCGAGCCCTTCACGGACCGCGGGCGGGCGATGAACCTGCGTGCCACGCTTTCGGATCTGCTGGTCTACTCCGTGCTGCGCGAGGCGGCCTTTGCCGATTTCGAGCTGCAGGTCTATTCGCTTGAGCCGGAGGAGCTGACATTGGAAAAGCTCGATTCGGTGTATGGGCAGTGCATAGCCGATTACGGGCTTTCGGGGCTTGACAGCATATGGTCGAACGCGATCTACTGGGTCGCCTGCAACCATTTCTACGCCTACCCCGGGTACGTGATAAGCTATTCCGTTTCGGCGCTCGCCGCAATGCAGATCTGCCGTATGGAGGCGGATGAGCCGGGAGCGGGGGTCGAGGCCTTCTGCCGCTTGCTTCGCCGCACCCACTGCAAGAAATTCGCCGCCGTGCTGGAGGAAGCCGGGCTCGACAGCCCGTTTGAGGCCGCCACTATGGAAAAGACCGCGGAATTCCTGAAGGAAGCCTTCGGGATGAACTGAGAATGATCGCTGCATGACAAAAGAGGCAGTTGACGCTGCCTCTTTTCATTATATCGTGCTGCTTTTACTTCAATACATCAAGGAACGATTCTCCGCAGCGCCATTTCTCGCCCGTCAGATATTCATAGACGGTCGCGCCGATATCCGCAAAGCTCCTGCGCGTGCCGAGCTTGCCGGGCTTGCCCCTGCCTATGAGCGCGAGTATGGGGATATACTCCCTTGTGTGATCAGTGCCCGGGAAGCAGGGATCGCAGCCGTGATCGGCGGTTATTATGAGCAGATCGTCAGCTGTCATGGAATCCAGTATCTCGGGTATCTTGGAATCGAAATACTCGAGCGCGCGGGCGTAGCCCTCCGCGTCATTCCTGTGTCCGTAAAGCATATCCGTATCAACGAGATTGGTGAATATGAAGTCTCCCCTGCCCTCCTTGAGGAAGCGGATGGTCGCCTCAATGCCGTCGGGATTGTTCTTGGTGTGATCGACGGTCGTAATTCCGCGGTGAGCGAAGATGTCCTCTATCTTGCCTATGCCGACTACTTCCATGCCCTTTGCGGAAAGCGCGTCGAGTATGGTATCTTCCATGGGCTCAAGCGCGTAATCGCGGCGATTTTCGGTCCTCGTATAGACTCCGTTGCCGCCGACGAAAGGCCTTGCTATGACTCTGCCGACGAGATTATCGCCGACGAGCATCTCACGCGCGGTCTCGCAGAAACCGTAGAGCTGCTCGAGAGGTATTACGTCCTCATGCGCGGCTATCTGGAAAACGCTGTCCGCGGAGGTATAGACTATCGGCTTGCCCGTAGCCATATGCTCGTCGCCCAGGCGCTGTATTATCTCCGTACCGGAAGCGACCTCGTTTCCGAGCGTGCCCCTGCCGATCCTTCTCTCGAACTCCGCGATAACGTCCGCAGGGAATCCGTCCGGATAAGTGCGGAAGGGGATCTCCATCGGGAAGCCCGCCATCTCCCAATGACCGCTCGTGGTATCCTTGGCCTTAGTCAGCTCAAGCGACCTGCCGTATGCGGCGGAGGGGAACATAACGCGGGACATCATAGAGCCTTCGATATTGCCGAGGCCCATCGAGATCATGTTCGGTATGCGTATCCTGCGGTGGGCAAAAACGTGCCCCAGGGTGTGCGCGCCTATATCGCCGAACTCAATAGCATCCGGAAGATGCCCAATACCGACGCTGTCAAGGACTATTATGGTTGCTCTCTTTTTCATATTCGTATCCCCCTGTATCAATAATCTATCGCAAGCCTCGCAATGAATTCGGCATTCGTGGGCTTGCCCCTGTTTTCATCAACACTTATGCCGAACGTAAGGTGCTGATAATCTATATCGCCAACCACCCACGCGGTCTCTATGGCGTATCTTATCGCCTTTTCGACCGCAAGCGGAGTAGTATCGTAGTATTCGGCGACGCGCTCATACAGCTTCTTGGGCTCGACCGCCGACCTCGTCGCGCTTTGGAGCGCTATAGCCGCTATGAGGTATTTATGCCCCGCGAGCTCGCGCTTGACGCCGAGCCTGTCCAGCCTTTCGGAGATGGAGCTCCTGAGGCTGAGCTCGTCCCTTGAGTAGTCGTTCCAGATCATATCGGTGACAATGGGCATCTGCCCGGAAATGGACTTGAGGTTGACGCCGTATTTGACGTTCACCTTATACGCGCGGAGTATCTGGAGAGCGTCCTTCCTCGGCTCTCCGGAGCGCTCCACGATGCAGGTGACTATCTGCTCGTCCGCGAGCCTGCGCGTGCTGTCGTTTTCGGCAGGTACGAGACCGACGCTGACGGACTGACGGTACTTATTGATCCGGGAAGCCCTTACCGCTATGCTTATGTTATGCGGGTCGAGTATCATGAATATGAGCATGGGCTCGTAGGTATAACATCTTTCGATAAGCTCCTCCTCGGTCGATACGTCGATTATCTTCATATCGGCCTGCGAGGAAAGGACCTCCTTGACGCCCTTTATGTAATCATCCTCCCTACCCAGAAACAGACAGCGATGCTCGATTATCAGCGAATCCTTTTTCATCGATCTCCTCCTTCACTTTCCTTATACATCCAGTAAGCGTATGCTCCGAAGCCCTTGAGCGGGTCGTTTATGAATACGTGCGTCACGGCGCCGACTATGCGCCCGTCCTGCAGTATGGGGCTTCCGCTCATGCCCTGCACGATGCCACCCGTGAGCTCTATGAGCCGCCGATCTGTGATCTCGACCACTATGCCCTTCGGCGCGGGCGCGTTCTGCCGTCCCGTTTTGACTATCCTGCAGGAATACTCCTCAACTATGCCTGAAGCCGAAGACAGTATCACGGCCTCCCCCGTATGCACCTCGTCCGGGAACGCCACGGGTATCTCGTCGCCGCACAGGAGCGGACAGCTTTGGGACGCGGAGCCGAAAACGCCGAGCTCGGTATTCGCCGAGACTATCCCGTATACGGCGCTTGATGAATCGAAGGTCCCGTGAAGCTCGCCCGGAACGCCCTGTCTTCCCTTGGTGACCCCGAGTATAGACGCCGCAACGAGCTTGCCGTCGGAAACGCTTATCATGGCGCCCGTATCGGCGTCAATGACCGGATGCCCGAGCGCCGCTATAAGTCCGGTATCCGGATCGCAGAAGGACAGTGTGCCGACGCCTACCGTGCTGTCGCGCACCCAGGCGCCTATCCTTACGCTTCCGCCCTCGTCCTTAGCGGGCTTAACGGTCACGGTGAACCTCTTGCCGCCGCGTTCGGCTTCAACTGCGGCTTCATTGCCGCCGCTTTCAAAAGCCGCCGCAAGCTCATCAGAAGAGGCGACAGGCGAGCCGTTCACGCTGAAAATTACGTCCCCCGCCTGAAGGCCGGCATCGGAAGCCGGAGAGACCCTTCTCCCATCCGAGCTTACAAATCCTCCCGTGCCGACAACGAGCACGCCGTCGGTATATATGCTTATGCCGACGGGATCTCCTCCGGGGACGACCTCGGCTCTTTCGCCGATGTACGCGGGTATGCGCTTCATGGGGAGCGCGTTGAAAAGCTTGAACGAGACGTCGCTCCTGCCGAGCTTTTCGTCGCCGGAATTGACCGCCGCAACCGAGACGCTTCCCGGAAGGGCGTATCCGCCCAGCCTTTCATAAAGGCTCGATTCCGATTCCGCGTAAAAAACCTCGGGAGCGTTCCTGAATTCCGTCATCAGCCTTCCGTGATTGAAGGCGAATATCGCAAAAGCGGCAAGCGCCGCGGCAATTCTTTTTATACCTGCTTTACGTACCGATACCTGCATCGACTTTCCCTTTCTTCAACAAACTGATCTAAAACAGTTTTTATCGGAAAGGCGATGGGTATTCGGTCAATCGAGCGCGGTCTGCGCCCTGCGAATGAGCTCCGCGGCATGCGAAACCGCCGCTTCGCTTTCTTCCTCTGCTCCCATTATCCTCGCAAGCTCATAGGGTCTTTCGGCTTCCGTGAGCTTCTTGACGGAAGTCACCGTCCTGCCGTCCGCCTCATGCTTTGCAACCAGATAATGGGAATCGGCAAATGCTGCTATCTGCGGCAGATGGGTAACGCAGAGCACCTGGTGCTTGTTCGCGATCCTCTTCATGCGAAGACCGACCGTATTGGCTGTCGTTCCGCTTATGCCCGTATCGACCTCGTCGAAAATAAGGGTCGGTATGCGGTCGGCGTCGGTGATAACCGTCTTGAGCGCGAGCATTATCCTTGAAAGCTCGCCGCCGGAAGCCACCTTTGAGAGGGGCTTTAAGGGCTCGCCCTCGTTCGCGGAGAGGAGCAGGCTGACCTCGTCAAGCCCGTTTTCGCGCGGCTCGTCGTCGGGAGAAGAAAACTGCGCGCTGAGCTTCGCCTTTTTCATGCCGAGCGCCTTGAGCTGCTCCTCGGCAAGCTTGCACAGCTTATCCGCGGAAGCCTTCCTCGCCTCCGTCAGCCTTGCCGCCGCCTTCAAGTATTCCCCGCGCAGCTCCGCCTTTTTCTTTTCAAGCGCTTCGCGCTGCGATGCGTCGCCGGTGAGCTGCTCGTATTCAGCGCGGGCGCTTTCGGCAAACTCAAGCACTTCCTTGATACTGCGTCCGTATTTATGCTCGAGCGACTCTATCGCGTCGAGCCTGTTCTCAAGCTCGTCTATCCTTTTGGGATCGAAATCGCTTTCAAGCCGCAGATCGCGGACGGAATACGAAGCGTCCTCCACCTCGTAGTACAGGTCGCTGAGCCTTGCTGCAAGCTCTTCATATGCGGAGGAGAGCGAGGCTATGCTGTTTAACTCGTCAACGGCCTTTTTCAGACTTCCGACGGCTCCCGATTCCCCGCTCAGCGCGTCCGAAGCGGTATTCAGGCTTTCCGATATCCGCTCGGAATTATTGAGTATTCGAAGCTCCTCCTTTATCCTTTCATCCTCATCCGGCACGAGGGCCGCCTTTTCTATCTCGTTTATCTGATACCGGAGTATGTCGAGCCTGCGCTCGCGCTCCGCCTCCGAAAGGAAGCCGGAATTGAGCTTCGTTTTCACGGCGGAATACTCCGCATGCAGCGCGTCTGCGGCCCCGCGCAGAGGATCGATGACGTCGCTCATATATGCGTCGATAACGCCCAGATGATTCTTTTCATCGAGCAGTGATTGATGCTCGTGCTGACCGTGAACGTCGACAAGATGATCGGTTATCTGCTTTAGCGATGCGAGCGGTATCATGACTCCGTTGACACGGCAGAGGCTCTTCCCCGCCGCGTTCAGCTCGCGCATTATTATGAGGCCGACGTCCTCAGACTCAAGCCCCAAATCTTTAAGGAGCTCCTTGACCTCCGGCTTGTCGGAAATATCGAAAACGGCCTCCGCCCTGCATTTCTGCTTGCCGTAAGAGATCAGCTCGCGGCTGCCCCTTGCGCCGAGCACAAGATTTATGCCGTCTATGATTATGGATTTGCCCGCGCCGGTCTCGCCCGTGAGCACGGTAAAGCCGCCGCCCAATTCGAGATCGAGGCGTTCAATAAGCGCTATGTTTTCGATCAGCAGCCTTTCAAGCATTTTATCTCAGCTTTTCCCTAATTAATCTGAAAATGTTCCTTTTGCCGAAGCGGATGAACCTCGCTTTGCCCTCCGCCTGTATGAAAACGAGCTCGTCCCCGGGGACTATGGTGCAGGCGTCCTGCCCGTCCCTCGTCAGACGGCAAACGCTTTTGGCGACTACTTTTACCGCCGAATCAGCGGAGGCGACTATCGGCCTCACGGTCAGCGAATGGGGGCATATGGGCGTTACGAGCATGCAGTCGAGCAGAGGCGCGACGACGGGGCCGCCCGCGGACATGGTATAGCCCGTGGAGCCCGAAGGCGAAGCTACGATGAGCCCGTCCGCCATCACCTCGCCCACCGCGTCGCCGTCCACTTCAAGCGAAAGCTGAGCGATGGACGAAAGCTCCTGACGATGGATGATAAAATCGTTCAGACACTCGCCCACGGTCCTGCCGTTTACAGAGCAGGTTATCATCGAGGCGTATTCATAGGTGAACTCGCCGTTCTGCAGCTTGTTCAAGGCTTCTTCGAAATCATCCGTGCCTATCTCGCTGAAAAAACCCACCCTGCCCATATTGATGCCGAGCACGGGCACGTCATATGGAGCGGCGGCTGAAACGGCGCGGAGTATGGTCCCGTCGCCGCCGATGGTGACGACGCAGAAAACGTCCCGCCAGAAATCAGCCGGCTGATCCTTGAGCATCACGTCGGATGCAAAAGGCACGGTCTCGATACCGCGTTTCTCCGCCGTTTCAGACAGATCGGCGAGCAGACGCGCGGCGTTCGGTTTTTTGGGATTCGTATAGATTATCAGCTTCATGATCCTATCAATTCAAGAAAGTTCTTCATGCGAGAGCGAAACGACCCTCTCGGCCAGAGCCGGTATATCGAGGGAGGAGGCTTCCCCGTCCTTGCTCAAATACATCAGATATTCGATATTCCCCTTCGGGCCCGTTATCGGCGAGTAATCGAGCTCCTTTACGGAGAAGCCGCACCCGACTGCGAATTCCGCCGCGGATACGAGCACCTCCGTATGAGTGCCCTTATCGCGTACGACGCCGTTCTTTCCCACCTTGCTCCTGCCCGCCTCGAATTGAGGCTTGACGAGAACGACCGCCTCGCCGCCGTAGGACAAGCATTCATACATCCTCGGCAGGATAAGCTTTATCGAGATAAACGAAACGTCGCACGAGGCGAACGACGGGACTTCGTCGAACCAGCCGGGCTCCATGAGCCTTGCGTTATGGCGCTCCATGCATACGACTCTTTCATCCGTGCGCAGGCGCCAATCGAGCTGACCGTAACCGACGTCGACGGCAAAGACGCGCCTTGCGCCGTTCTGAAGCATGCAGTCCGTAAAGCCTCCCGTGGACGCACCGACGTCGAGACAGACGCGCCCGGAAAGATCTATGCCGTACTTTCTCACCGCCTTATCGAGCTTCAGCCCGCCCCTTGAAACGAATGGGATCGGGTTCTCACGCACGGACAGCACGGCGTCGTCGGGAAATGCATCGGAGGCCTTATTGACCTTCACCTCGCCGTGATAGACTACGCCCTCCATAATGAGCGCTTTGGCGCGCTCGCGGCTCTGTGCAAGGCCCTGCTCGGTCATAAGGATATCGGCTCTTTTAGGCATATATGCCTCCCATACAGCTTTTGATCGTTTCCTTCAGCTTTTCGACCGACAGACCGCATTCCTCATCCTGCTCGGGCACGGAGCCCTGCTCGACCACCCGGTTGGGCACGCCGACGCACACGACCTTTGTTCCGCATCCCTTTGCGCTCATATATGCCGCGACCTGAGTGCCGAAGCCGTCGTTGACTACGCCGTCCTCAACGGTGATCACGTAGTGCGCGTGGGAGATCTTTTCAAGCACGTTCTCGTCCATGGGACGGATAGACCTTGCGTTATAGAGGCCGACGTTAAGCTCCGAACAAACCTCTATCGCGGTCCGGACGGTCCTTCCCGTCGCTACGACGCATACGCTGCGGAAGGGCTTTATGCACTCCCAGGAAAGGATATCCTCGCCATCGGGCAAGGGCCTGTCCGGAAGCACGCCCCTGTTATAGCGGATACAGCAGGGAGAATCCCCCTCCTTAACGGCCCACCTCAGCAGCGCGCGCAGCTCCTGCACGGAAGACGGGGAGAGTATCTTCATATTGGGCAGCGAGAGCATATAGGAGATATCGTATATGCCGTGATGCGTCTCACCGTCTGCGCCCACAAGACCGGCGCGGTCCACACCGAATATCACCTTGAGATCCTGCAGGCATACGTCGTGCAGCACCTGATCGAACGCCCTTTGAAGGAACGATGAATAAACGCAGAAGACCGGCTTTGCTCCGGCTATGGCAAGTCCGGCCGCCATAGTAACGGCATGCTGCTCGGCTATGCCTACGTCGAAGAAGCGGTCGGGGAATCTGTTTTTGAACATATCGAGGCCCGTGCCGGAGGCCATGGCGGCGGTGATCGCGACTATCTCAGGATCCTCCTCCGCCAAAGCGCAGAGCTCCTCGGAGAACGCGTTCGAATTGCCGAAAGTGGGCTTGGTCTCGCCCGTCTCTACGTTGAATTTGCCGATTCCGTGGAATTTTTCGGGATTCCGTTCGGCGGGCTCGTATCCCCTGCCCTTTTTTGTAACGGCGTGTATCACGACGGGAACGTCCATTTCACGCGCGTGCTTGAAGACCTCGGTGAGAGTCTCTATATCATGCCCGTCTATGGGGCCCAGATAAGTGAATCCGAGCTCCTCGAAGAGCACGTTGGGAAGTATAAAATACTTGACACGGTTTTTAAGATGCTCGACCTTATCGTTCATCCATTTGCCGACGAGAGGTATCTTCCTCAGCACCCTTGAAAAGCCCTTTTTGAAGCTTCTGTATCCTCTTGCGGTACGCATACGCGCAAGATGTCTGCTCAAGCCTCCGACATTGCCCGAGATGGACATTTCGTTATCGTTCAGAACGACTATGAGCGGGAGCTTCTGCTGGCCCACGTCGTCCAAAGCCTCGTAAGCCATGCCGCCCGTCAGCGCGCCGTCGCCGATAAGCGCAACGACAGAGCGCTTGACGCCGCGTAAGGCGTCCGCGCGCATAATGCCTATCGCGGCGGAGATCGAAGTGCTGGAATGACCTGTATTGAAGGCGTCGTACTCGCTCTCGTCGGTTTTCGGGAAGCCGGAAAGACCGCCTCTTTGACGGAGAGAGGGGAACCTTTCCGCGCGGCCCGTCAGCAGCTTGTGAACGTAACTCTGATGGCCGACGTCGAAAACGAGCCTGTCCTTGTCAAAATCGAACACGCGGTGCAGAGCGATGGTCATCTCCACTACGCCGAGATTGGACGCAAGATGTCCTCCCGTTTCCGATACGACGGAGACGAGATAGCGGCGGATCTCATCCGCGAGCTCGTATAATTCTTCATCGGAAAGCTTGCGCACGTCCTCGGGGGAGCTTATCTCCCGAAGCAGGCGAAGCTCGCTTAATTCGATCATCGTGATCAATTACTCCTGACAAGCATTTTATTTATGGTTTCGGAAAGGTAGCCCGTGTTTTCCAAGCCTTCGAGCGCCGAAAGCGCTTCGCTTGCCGCTTTCCCGGCGGCTTTTCGCGCGTCTTCGAGCCCGAGGAGTCCGACGTAAGTGAGCTTGCCGGATTCGGCGTCCTTTCCCAGCGTCTTGCCCATCTTCTTCTCGTCGCCCGTGACGTCCAGTATGTCATCGGTTATCTGGAAGAGCAGGCCCATTTTGACAGAATACTGCCTGAGCTTTTCTATGACCGCTTCATCCGCGCCCGCGACGTAAGCTCCGGATATCACCGCGGCTTCGAGCATGTCCGCCGTTTTATGGCGATGGATGTATCCGAGCATCTCTTCTGTCTGTTCCTTCATGCCCTCATACTCCATATCGGCGGCTTGTCCCGACACCATGCCGCGGGCGCCGGCCCTTATCGCTATCTCGTTAACGGCGCGAAGCACGGCTCCGGTCCTATCCTTAAGCGCGGCTGCAAGCATGGTCTCGAACGCGAACGATAAAAGCCCGTCGCCGGCCAAGGTCGCCATGGCCTCCCCGAACACCTTATGGTTCGAGGGCCTTCCGCGGCGCATATCGTCGTCGTCCATGCAGGGAAGATCGTCGTGTATGAGAGAATAGGTGTGTATCATCTCAAGCCCGCATGCAACGGGGAGCGCGGCTTCCGCACTGCCGCCCAGCATCTCGCATACGGCGAGCACGAGGCAGGGGCGGATCCTTTTGCCTCCGCTTTCGAGGCTGTAAAACATTGCCTCTCGAAGCGCGGGATAGACAGCCTGTCCATCGCTCTCAAATATGCTGCGAAGCTCGCCTTCGACCGCGAGCCTGTACCTTTCGGATAAGCGGGAATACGATTCAGCTTCCATCAGAACGGGACCTCCTCATCGTCATCCGGGCTTTCTTCCGCCTCGTTTTCCATTTCCATGATATGCTTTGCGGCCTTTTCAAGCCTCGCGTCATAGCTCTTGAGCAGCGCTTCGCAATGCTTGGCAAGCTCCATGCCCTCCTCGTAAAGCGACATGAGCTCCGCCAGCGGGACGGATGCGCCGTTCATCTTATCCACTATATCCTCAAGCTTTTTATAAGCCTGCTCATATGTCAATTCTTTTTTGCTCTTCATATCATCTGACCTCTAAAACCTCGGTGATCTGTGCGGAAGCGGAACCGTCCGCCATATTTATGCCGACCTTCTCCTCCGGCTTCAGCGCGGAGACGGAATTGATTATGTTTCCCTTTTCATCGGTAATTATGGAATATCCCCTTAAAAGCACCTCTCTCGGGCTCAATGCGAGCAGCTTGCCCTTTTTGCCCTCGAGCCTTTCCGCAGCGCCGGAGAGAGCGGAACGCGCGGTGCTCTCGGCGGCTGACACGAGCGCGCCGAGCCTTTCACCGAGCAGCGCCACGGCGTGATGCGGATTGGACATCGCGGCGGAGCCCCTAAGCCTTTCAAGGTCGCTCCATGAAGCCGCAACGGAGGCTTCCGCCGTCCTTTGGAGCTCCCGTTCCGCCGATATCACGCTTTCCAAAAGCTCTTCATATACGGGGCAGCAGAGCTCTGCGGCCGCTGAGGGAGTCGGAGCCCTTCTGTCGGCAACAAAATCGGCTATCGTGAAATCGGTCTCATGCCCTACTGCGCTGACGACGGGTATCTTCGAGGATGCTATAGCCATTGCGACGGACTCGTCGTTGAAGCAGTAAAGATCCTCATAACTGCCGCCGCCCCTGCCCACGATCATTACGTCGCATTCCGGGAACCTCTGAAGAGCTTTGATCGCGGCAGCTATCTCCTTCGGAGCGCCCGGCCCCTGCACCTGACAGGGAGCGAGCAATATGTTCATGGTCGGGAACCTGCGGCGGGTAACGGTGACTATATCGCGTATCGCCGCGCCCGTCTCGCTCGTGACCACTCCTATAGTCCTCGGGAGCAGGGGTATGGGGCGCTTCCTTTCCTCGGAAAAGAAACCGGCGCTCTCGAGCTTTGCCTTGAGCTCGAGGAATTGGCGGTAGAGCTCCCCTTCGCCGTCGGGCTTCATGCCGTTCACATAGAGCTGATACTTGCCGTCCCGCGGATATATGCCGACCGAGCCCTGCACGATGACGCGCATTCCGTCCCGCGGCTCGACGCCGAGCCTTAAGGCGTTCGACCTGAACATGACGCAGCTTATCACGGCGGCGGGATCCTTAAGATTAAAATACAGATGCCCGGATGAATGGCGCTTAAAGCCGCTGATCTCACCGGACACCCGTACACTTTTCAAACGGATATCATTTGAAAGTATGCTTGCCGCATACTCATTAAGCCTCGCTACGGTAAATACGGTCTCACCGGCCATGGCTTCACTTATCGCCCGAGCTTGCTATAGTGCCCAGAACGCCGTTTATAAACTTGGGAGAATCGTCCCCGCCGTACTTGGTCGCTATGCGGACCGCTTCGTTGATAATGACCTTTTGAGGCGCCTTCTTATCAAACAGAAGCTCGTATACGGCGACGCGAAGCACGGAGATATCCACCTTGGGCATCCTGTCAAGGGCCCAGCCCTTCGCCGCGGAAGCGATGACGCCGTCTATCTCCTCCGCATGCTCGGCTATGCCGTCGACTATGCCGTTTGCAAAGTCGATATCCTCCGCTTCGGGCTCGCCGACTGCGCCGGATATCTCCGACACGGTCGCGTAGGTATCGTCACAATCAAATATCTTTTCATACGCCATTTTCATGGCGATCTCTCTTGCTGCTTTTCTGCTCATACGTGAGTAACACCGATCAGTTCACTCGGGTCGCCGTGGCGGGAGAATAGGTATTGACCACCGTGAAAGCGATCTTTTCCACCTTTACACCGGCATAAGACTCAATGTATTCCTTAAGCTCCTTGCGGACCGTGGCGCAAAGCTCGGGAATATTGGTATCCGCAAGCACAATGGCCTTGAGTGAGAGCTCCACGGAGCTGTCCGGATTGACGGTCACCTTATTGGTGCATTCGCGGATGCGGCTGTTCGACCTGATGTATTTCTGCGCCATGCTGTCGATGGAGGCGGCGCTGATATAAGCCGTGCCGTTCTCATCGGCGGAAAGAAGCGAGGCGTTATTCGCAGGCTCCTTCTCGCGCGCCTTATACGGGGTGAACAGGAGCTTGATGGCGATCACGCCGAGGATGGCCGCCGCGGCAATAATGCCGATGCGGATATAGCCGGCCTTCAAGCTGCTGCCCATGAGCTCTTCAACGGCTCCGGTGAAATTCCCGACGGGAAGAACGCCCGTGAGGAAGAGAATAACGAGCACCATTGCCGCGATGAACAGAAGCAGCACGAGCCCCAACAGCAGTCTGTCAATAATACGAGGTTTCATTTGTGATCCCCTTTCAGTTGATGCGAGACGAGAAGGTCACTTGACCCTTGCTTCGATCTCGGGCTTTTCCTTTTCCTTTTTCTTTTCGGGCTTTTCGGGTTCATCGAAGGTCACGCTCTGAACGAGTATGTTGACCTCGACGACGCGCAGAGCGGTCATGGTCTCGATAGCGTTCTTAACGGCGGTCTGCACCTCGGAGCAAACGTCCTGTATACGGAAGCCGTACTTGACGTTGATGCTCAGATCGACGGCGGCTTCCTCCTGGCCCACCTCGACGTGAACGCCCTTGGTAAGATTCTTCTTGCTGAATATGCCGGAGATGCCCTCGAGCGCGGTGCCCGCAAGACCGGAAACGCCCGCGACCTCGGAAGCGGCGACGCCCGCGATGGTGGCGACTACGTCCGGAGCGAAAACGACCTTGCCGTTTTCCGTAACGCTGATATCGGTTACAATTTCTGTATCGTGATCCATATTATGACCCTCCTGAACATTGATACTTTATTATAGCAATTATTTATCTGTTTGTAAAGACTCAATGTACCCGGGAGAGCCCATTATTCCTATTCGCCGAGGGATATCTTCACGGCTGAAGCCGGCAGCCCCGTCTCACTCATAACTATATCCAGTATCCTCGCCACCTCCTCGTCCGTGAGCGCTCCCCCGTCTATCACGACCGTCGCCTGATCGTCGCGTATCGTTGCAGCGGCGTCAAGGAAGCCCTTGCTCCTTATGCGGCTTTCGATCGTGAATTCCTTCTCCATATTGCCCACGAGGGTCAGCAGCCTGCCCTGCGCTTCGGCTATCGACTCCTCGTCGATATTTTCCGAATTGAGTATGGAACGAAGATAGTCTATCTCCTGTGCGCGGGTCCTGCTCCTTTCCGTGCGGAAGGAGTTGAAATAATCGCCGTAAACGCTTACCATAGTCTCCTTTGCGCCCGGCTCCGACGAAGGTGCTGCAGACGGCAGCTCGCCTTCGACCGGGTCCTCCTTTTCGAGCTTCAGGTTGAGCCATACCGCGCCTGCGAGCAGCAGCAGCGCCGCGGCAAGTATGATATAGAACCTTTTGCTTACTGATTTGATCTTCATTTTGAGTTCCTCCTATAATCATTTCATTGGAAACACGCTTATGCTTTCGGGCGACGTGCCGAGCACGGTCATCGCCGCCGTGCGCAGGCGGTCGCGCACTCTGGGATCGGAAGCGCCCTGGGCCACAACTATCGCGCCTCGTATGCTCGGGCTCAGCTCCTCAAGCACGACGGGGCTTTGCGTACCTCCCGACGATACCGTCACGGGCCGCCTGACAAGGCTCGTTGAGCCGTTCTGCTCCGAGTCCTGGCTCTCCTCGGCGGGGATCAGTTCGCCTTTGTTTTCATAGGTTATCATGACTCTGACTTCCCCCGTCCCCTCGATGCTCGAAAGTATGCTTTCAAGCCTCGCTTCAAGCTCGCTCTCGGCGGCGCCGGTTTGCGGCTCGGGCTCCCGGACGGGAGTTTCGCCTCTGTCTCCAACGCAGGATATGCCTCCGCCCGCGATGAATATGACAGCCGCAGCTGCTATGAGCGCCGCGTAAACCATCATTTCAAGTCTTTTATTGTCGCGCAGCTTTTCGATAAAGCCGCCGAATATCGTTCTTTTTCCCATCATGCGGTCACAAGTTCAATTATGGGCGCGGCTATCGCCGCCGCTGCGACGAGCTCCAGCACGCGCCTTGCGGATCTGCCGACGTTCCCGCGCGGGAGCATACCGGAAATGACCGATATCGCTATTGTCGAAAACACGGCGCGGGAAACTATCTCCTTAAGCATTTTTACCCCCTTCTTTACCAGAGCCCCGCGGATACTCCGCCTGCCGCAATGAACATCAGCGCCGTCAAAAGAAACATGCTTCCCGCCGCCGCGGCGCAGGCGAAAAGATCGGAAGCCATATCCGCCGTGTTCGAAAACAGCTTTGTGACTGCGGGATCCGCCAAAGGGACCGCTAACGCGGCGGATATCCTGAATATGAAGGTGCCTGCGAGCAGCACCGTCAGAGGCCTGACTGTCAGCGACAGCAGTATTATGATCGAGACCACGCCCGCGCCGTTTTTTATCAGCAGCGCGCAGCCCATGACGCTGTCCACCGTGCCGCTGACCATAGAACCGACTACGGGCACGAGCCGCGATATGGCGAATTTAGCCGTCCTTAAAGTGACTCCGTCCCTTATCGCCATCGTGAAGCCGCGCACCGCCGTGAAGCAGAAATAGACGCTTGAAATGATCCCCAGCATCCATTTTGAAGTCCTGTGCGCAAGCTTGACCAACCCTTCGAGCCTGCCATCTGCGAGCGCGTCCACCGTGCCGAGTATGCCGCCGGCGAGTATTATGGGCAGTACGAGCTTTTCGATCAGCAGCACCACGGTTCCCGACAGGAATGCCATCAGCGGACGGAACGCTCCTTCCGAAGCCGTCGAGCCCATCGCCGCGAGCAGAGCGCTCATGATGGGCATGGTGCTTTGAGTCAGCTTGCCCGAAGCGCTCACAGCGTCCGCCGCAGTCCTGCAGAGGCTCATGAAGGCTCCCACGGTGAGCGTGACGGCAGTCCCGCAGAGTATCAGCGAGAGCACGGGCTTTATTCCGTCGTCGGCTATGACGCCGGAAAGGGCCGTTATCAGCGCCGCCGCGGTAAGTGCGGCGATGGCTCCCGAAGACCGTCTGAATTCGGAGAGCACCAGCTCCTTTAATACCCCAAACAGACCTTCGGGCTCATCGCCCGCGTCCCCCTCGGTGCATCGAATAAGCAGCTCCCGCATAGAGCGGGCTCCGAAAGCAATATCGCCTATACCCGAAAAATATTCGTCCCAGGTCGAAAGATCTATGCCCCTCGTCTGCCGCTCTATCTCCTCCGCAAGCTCCTCGGGAAGCTCATCCCGCTCCGCCTCTTCGGAAGCCCCGACGGGAGAAAACGCGAAAAGAAGAACGAGCAGAAGCGCCGTAATAAGCATTCTTTTCACAGGTATTCTCCGATCAGCTCCGCGAGAGAATCGATAAGCTCCGTCAGCATTGGCAGAGCGGCCGAGAGCATCATCAGCCTGCCGCAGAGCTCCGCTCCCGACGCAAGCGAAGCTTCGCCCATGTCGCGGCAGATATCCGACGCTGTCTGCGCTATGTACGCTATCCCCGCTACCTTAAGCACGAGCGCGGCCGGATCGGCCCCTATTCCCGACATCGAGACGAACCGCTTTACGGCCTCCGCTATGCCGCTCAGCTCACCTGCCGCCGCAAGCATCAGTACCACGCCTCCCGCCGCCGCAGTCTGGGCTCCCAGCTCCGGCTTTACGCTCCTGAGCGTCACCGCAAGCATGGCCGTCAGCACCGCGATCCCCGCCGCTCTGAAGATATCCATTTCAGTATAGATCGAATACGTGGCGGACGTTCTCGAAAAGAGCGGCGATGAGGCTTATGACCATCGTGAGCACTATAACGAGCCCGGCGAGCGCCGTTATCATAGCTATATCGTCGCGCCCCGTCTGCTTCAAGAGCTGACAGGCGACAGCTACAAGTATCCCTATTCCCGCTATTCTAAGAACGATCTCGATCCCCATAAAGCCTTCCCGTGTTTTCAGATAATCAGCAGTGCGAACGCTGTACCGAGCATCACGGACAGCACCCGAACGAGCTTTGCCTTCTGCGCGAGCTCCGTCTCCTTTATCGCTCTTATTTCCGAGAGCCTTTCCGCCGCTGAAAGCAGCCTCGTTACCTCCGTTTTCACGTCGCCTGAGCCGAGAAATGACGCAAGCTTTTCCGTTACTCTCACGGCCTCCGGGCACAAAGGGGGCTTTGAGGCGCTTTCAAAGGCTTTTTCAAACGTGCTCCCGCGTCTCATGGACTCCGTCGTTTCTTTCCAGAGAGTACGGCATTTCCCCGAAAAAGCAAGCCTTTTTGCCATTTCCCCGACGGGCAGATGCTCGAGCTCTATTATGCTCGCTGCATAACGGACGTCGGTGATAAGATCGTCCATGCTTTCCAGCAGCACGTTCTGTCTCGCGCTTCGAACGGCTCCGAATACGGCGCAGACCGCAAAGGCCGCCGCGGCCGCCGTAAGCCTTGCCGCGCTCACAGCTTTACGGGGCAGATGTGGAGCATACTGCCGGTCCTCCTTAAAAGCAGTATTCGGCGGAATACGCCCGTGCTCACTATCTCCGCAAGCCCGCTCCTTTCGTTAAGCTCGCGTGCCGAAGACGCGTGTGCGCTTGCTATGACCGCCGCACCGCATCTTGCGGCGTCCGCTATTGCTTCAGCGTCGTCTGCGCCGCCTATCTCGTCGGTGACTATAACGTCGGGACTCATTGTACGCACGAACATGTTTATTACCTCCGCCTTCGGAGCAAACTCCATAACGTCCGTGCGCGGACCGGTATCGAAAGACGGCGCTCCGTCAACAACACCCGCAAGCTCGCCCCGCTCATCCGCAAGACCGACCTTAACCGGCATACAGCCGATCCCCGAAGAAAGGCATCGGATCATATCGCGGAGCAGGGTCGTCTTGCCTCCGCCCGGAGGAGATACGATGAGGGATGAAACGGGCTTTCCGTGCTCCGTGATCTGCGGCATAATGCTTTCCGCACAGCCTATCACCTCGCGGGCGATGCGGAAATTGAAGCAGGTGATATCGGTCAGTCGTACGATACTTCCGTCCTCCATCACCGGCCTTCCGCATACCCCCACGCGCACGCCTCCTTCGATCGTAACGAAGCCTCTTTTCAGCTCCTCCTCGCGCGAATAGACGGAGCGTCTGCACAGCTTCGCAAGAAGCTCACCTGCCTCCTCCCTTGTGAAGGCTCCGCACTCAAGCAGCATATCCCCGCATGACGTCACTATCTGCGGCTGTCTTGCGCACCTTAAGCGTATCTCCTCCACAGGATGCGCGAACACGGCGTTTTCAAAGGCCGACGCGATCCTTTTCGGCAAATAGGAGATTATGGTATTCAATGTTTTTTCCGAATACTTTTCCAAAGGATCCTCCGTCATTTCATACCGGCACGGGGCTCTCGTCTTCTCCGCACCGCCTGATGAATACTATGACGGAGGCAATGATGATATGATAGATACTGTGATAAGATTATCGGTCGGTCGTACGACTATATCGTACATGCGTACGATATAGTCTTTTTGCTTCTATTACCGCAGAAGAAAGCATTATCCCCGCAAGCTGAGCGGAAAGGCAGTATTCCGTCAGCTCAAGCTCGAATATCCCGTAAGCATATGTATAAAGCCCCGCCGCGCAGCAGGCAAGTATCGGGACAGCGCATGAAACAGCCAGAGCCTGCCTCGCGGTGAGCATCAGCGCGGGTATCATGCAGAGCGCTCCCGCGGCGTAGCAGGCCCACTCCTTATCAAATGACGCAAGCGGAGCAGCGCATATTCCCAATGCGACGGTGAATACCGCAAACAGCGCTTTGAAGCCCTCACACTTTACAGCCGCCGCGGTAAGCCCTATCGCCAGCGCCAAGCAAGCCGGAGATATTTCCACACCGTCCGCCGGCATAGGTCTTAACCTGTCGAGCGCAGCCAGGCAGAAAATATAGAAAAGTGCCCTGTTTCTCGATATCCCCAAAGAGCGGAGCGTTCCTTCGCCCGCTCCTCCCGCTGTAAGTACGGTCATGATAAGCATGAGCATATGGCTAATGCGCATAAAAATCCCCCTGTGAACAATGCTTTTAACATTATCCGCAGGGGGAAAGCTTTTTATTTATCGAGCCTCAGAAAAGCCGCCATGGAGCCGGTGCCCTTACCGTCGCGGCGGTAGGAATAGAAGAGCTCCTTTTCCTCAAAAGTGCAGTGCTCCATTATCGAAATGCCGCTGATGGGAACGCCGGCGTCCATAAGCTGTATCACGGCGGCCGTCCGCAGGGAAACGTACGCCTTGCCTGGCTTTTGCTCGGACACGGAATAGATATCCGGACAATCGAATTCGGCGGCGAAGCTTTCGGCAAGCTCAGTCTCGACCTCGAAGCATTTTTCGCATATGCACGGGCCTATCGCTGCGATCATATCCTTCGCCTCTGCGCCGTACTCGGTTTCAAGCCTTCGGACAAGCTTCTGGCCTATCCTGCCGAACATGCCCTTCCAGCCCGCGTGAGCAAGGCCTATTGAGCGGGTCACGCGGTCATAAACGAAGAACGCGCTGCAGTCCGCATGGCAGGTCACGAGAGTCACGGAAGGATCGTTCGTCACCAGCCCGTCGCAAAAATCGAATGGCTCCCTTGATATGCCGTGACCCGCGTCGGGGCCTTCAAGCCGGAGTATATTCACCCCGTGCTCGTGCCTGACAAGCGAAAGCTCGTTGAATTCAAGCCCGTATGCGGAGCAGAGCTTGCGATAATTCCGCATTATATTGGAATAGGGCTCGCTGCGGGTGGTGCCGAGATTCAGCGTATCAAAAGGAGGGGCGCTGACCCCTCCGCGCCTTGTGGTAAAGCCGTGCGTGAGACCGGGCTCCCGAAGGAACCTCTCGGAGCATATTATCCCCACCCCGTCCCTTTCGACATAGCGCTGATCGTGTGCGGCCGATCCAAGCAGCTCCCGCGAATTATTGGGCATTCTTGTCTCCGAGAAGCAGCTTGAGCTCCTCCATGAAAGTATTGATATCCTTGAAGGAACGGTAAACGGAGGCAAATCTGACGTAAGCCACCTCGTCAAGATCCTTGAGCTTGGACATAACGAGCTCGCCTATCCTTATGGTCGTGACCTCCTGCTCGAGAGAATTATTGATCTCCCTTTCGACGTCCTCAACAAGCGCGTCCATCTCCGCCGCGGAAACCGGGCGCTTTTCACAGGATTTGCGCACGCCGCGGAGGATCTTGCTGCTGTCGAAATTCTCCCTCGTGCCGTCGCGCTTAACGACTATTATGGGCATTTCCTCCACCTTTTCATAGGTGGTAAACCTGCGGCCGCAATTCGTGCACTCGCGGCGGCGTCGTATCGCCGTGCCGTCCTCGGTGGGTCTCGAGTCTACAACGCGGCTGTCGGTACACTGACAATATCTGCATTTCATAGGTATAACCGTTCCTTTCAGATAGTTCCCAGATATTGTATCACATTTTTTTCAAAAACGCTATATGTATTTTATTCAAATCCCGTCCGCCTGTACAAGTATCACGTCGTCCCCGATCTTCTGTATTTTGCAGTACGGTATAACGAGCTCCTCGGGACTCCTGATAAGCCCCATGAACCTCGGAGGCCCCGGGACGATTATCGCGCTTATCACTCCCGTGCAGTCGTCGAGCTCCAGATCGCAGATGCAGCCGAGCCTCGCGCCGTCGCAGATATTGATTATCTCCTTGCGTCTCAATTCGGAATAGGTCGTATTAGCCATACAAAAACCGCCCTTTCGACATTTTTTATAATACTATGCCGAATGAGCGGTAGATTTGCTTAAAGATATCAGACGAGCTTCCCTATGGCGTCCCTTACGTTTTTGACGAAGCTGATCTCCGCGTCCTTAACGCCCTTTATGCTCGCGGAATACGGGGCTATTATGCGGGTGTAGCCGCGCCTTATGCACTCGTTCACACGGTTCAGCATGCGGTCGACGGGACGTATCTCGCCGGTCAGCGAGACCTCGCCGAGAACAGCCGTCCTTTCGGGCAGCTTCTTATCGAATACCGAGCCCGCGACCGCCATTATGACCGCAAGATCGGCGCCCCTGTCGTCGACCCGAATGCCGCCGACGGCGTTGGTATAGACGTCCTTTTCGCCCGTCCTGACGCCCGCTCTGCGCTCAAGCACGGCGAGCAGCAGCATGAGCCTGTTGCCGTCCATGCCCGCCGCCATGCGCCTTGGATTCGCGTAGACCGTGCCTGAAAGCAGGGACTGCACCTCAACGAGAATGGGCCTGTTGCCCTCCATAATGCAGGTCACGGCGCAGCCGGTATCGTTATTGCCGGAGAGGAACATCTCCGAGGGATCCGAGACCTCCGCCATGCCGTCCCCGCGCATCTCGAAAATGCCTATCTCGTTCGTGGAGCCGAAGCGGTTCTTTACAGCGCGCAGCAGCCTGAAAGCGTCGTGCCTGTCGCCCTCGAAATAGAGCACGGTGTCGACCATATGCTCAAGCAGACGCGGCCCGGCAATAGCGCCCTCCTTTGTGACGTGACCGACAATGAACACGGCGCAGCCGTTCACCTTGGCTATCCTCGTAAGCACCGCCGTGACCTCCCTTATCTGGGTCACGCTGCCCGCCGCGGAGGCGATCTCCGTGCAGACCATGGTCTGTATGCTGTCGATCATCAGGAACGCGGGCTTAGTGCGCTCGACCTCGCTTTCGATGGCGGAAACGCTCGTTTCGGTCATTACGAGCAGATCGCCCGAAACGCCGCAGCGCTCGGCCCGAAGCTTGAGCTGAGCCTTCGATTCCTCGCCGGAAACGTAAAGCACTGGGGCTTTTTTCAAAAGATTGCTCGCCGCCTGCATCAGAAGCGTGCTCTTGCCGATGCCGGGATCGCCGCCTATGAGTATCACCGAGCCCGCGACTATGCCGCCGCCCAGTACGCGGTCGAGCTCGCCAATGTCGGTCCTGACCCTTTCGGCGTCCCTGCCCTCGACGCTCGAGAGCTTCACCGCGCCCGCGCCGGCGCTCATGGCGGAACGCTTCGGCGCTTCCGTAACGGTCATTTCAACGAGCGTGTTCCAGCTCCCGCACGAAGGACAGCGGCCAAACCATTTTCCGGTTTCATGGCCGCATTCTCCGCACACAAATTTGGTTTTATCCTTTGGCATTTGCTTTCTCCGAAAAGGATCACGGGATCCTTGCGTATTTGAGCACGTCGCGCTCCCTGGTGGTGACGTCCATCCAGGTCACAAAGCCCTCGGAGGAGCCCAGGAGCTGCGCAAGCTCCCTTTCCGGCGTGATGCGGTAGCTTTCGCCGGAATTGAACATATAGACGTATATTACCTCGTCGACGCTGTACGCGATGAATTCGTCATCCAAATAGAAATCGACGACTCCGGACGCTACCTCGTGCGATACGAGCTGGGCGCCGTCCGTCACCTCGGCGCAGTAGAGCTTGGAATCGGCGCTGTGGTGCGCGTCTATCCACGCGAAATACTTGCCGTTATACTCGGGATCGTGCACGTAAGTATCAACGTTGTAATCGCGGATGCCGGGGCTTGAAAGATCGATATGCTTTATAACGCTGGCGTTGCGTCCGTCCTCGTAATGCTCCGTGCCGTCGGAGGCCCATATGAGCGTGCCGTTCTTCATATAAGGCGCACTGGTGCCGTAAGAGGAGCTCGAGAACATGGCGAGTACGGTCGTTTCCTGCGTCTCGAGATCGCATACGAAGAGCTTGTCGCGAGTGGTGCCGGTGCGCTCGATCCAGGAGATATAGTGCCCGTCGAGCCTTATCTCCGGCTGGCCGACGTAAACGGTCTTTATAACTATGGGCTGAGCGGAGAGCGCGTTCATCTTAAGAGCGCAGATCTCGCCTCCGCCCTTGCGGTTGCCGTCCAGATAGACGAGCCACTCGTCGTTGAAAACGGGATAGATGAAATGAGAATTCCGCGGCTTTACGGGAAGCTCAACGACCGAGCCCGTCGCCGGATCGTACTCAAGCAGGCCGCACATCTGCACGTTGTCCCCGACTATCCTGCCCGCTGTAAAGAGCATCTTCCCGCCGTAGAAGACGGGATCGCCGAACCAGTAATACTGCATATCGGCGGGGATAACGACCTCCTTCTCCTCCCCCTCGGGGCTGTACGAGGACATGGGATGAGGGGTGGAAGTGGGCTCGGGAGTATAATACGGCGTCGGCGTGGTAACGAGGATATCGTCGCCCTTGGTAAACAGCTTGGTCACCTTCGCCACTATGCCGTCTGGCGGGAGGGGCGTATCGACGTGGAACACCGATTCCAAAAGTATCATGACGAACAGAGTCAAAAGCGCGGCGCCGGCGAGAACGCCGAACACGCAAAGAAGCAGTTTAACAAGCGGGCCCCAGTTGCTCGCGGAGAGCGAGCGGCGGCGCCCCTTATATCTTTTCCTGCGAAAACGCTTTTTCAAGGCACGAGCTTCCTTTCGTACTTTTTACCGGATACATTATAACACATGACGGCAAAAATATAAAGAGCGGATTTGAGCGAAAAGAAAAAAGGGGCGTGCGCCCCTTTTCAGTTGAGCTTAAAGCTTACGCTTCCTTTTCCCTGTTGATGATCCTGTAGAGGATAGCGGCAAGGATACCGCCGGCAAGAGGAGCAACGAAGAAGATCCAGTAAACCTTCATAGCTGCGCCGTCGCCCTGGATCAGCTTGATGAGAGCGGGACCGAAGGTCCTGGCGGGGTTGACGGAGGTTCCGGTGAAGGAAACGCCGAGGATATGAACAAGAGCAAGAGCGAAGCCGTTTACGATACCGGCGCCGGGGAAGTTCTTCTGAGCGGTGGTGCCCATGACGGTATAAACGAACATGCAGGTGAGGATGACCTCAACGAGGATCGCGATACCGACGGAAACGCCGGAAGCGGGAGCGTTGGTGGCGAGAGAGCAATCCTTGCCCGCAACAGCCCAGAGCAGAGCGGCACCGGCGATGGCGCCGAGGAACTGAGCGATGACGTAAACGATGAACTCGCCGAAGGTCATGCGGCCGTCAAGCAGCATCGCGATGGACACCGCGGGATTGACGTGCGAGCCGGACCTGTAGCCTATCGTATAGATGCAGGCGATGAGAGCAAGACCGAAGCCGGCAGCTATAACGAAGTTGAGAAGAGCGCCTTCCGCACCGGCGCAGGCAACGCTTGCAATGCCGCATGCAAAGAAGACAAGGAACAGTGTGCCGAAGAACTCGGCAAGGAACTTTTTGAACATATGATTCCCTCCTTATAGGTTATATCAACATAATATAACTTTTGGCGTCCGATTTCAAGTCTTTTTTTGAAAAAAGAGGATCTGCATCCTCTTCAGACCGCTGACAAACCTCTGTCAGCGGTCATTTTTTGTGTAAAGAGCTGGA
>CAMZFO010000003.1 GCA_947306125.1 uncultured Clostridia bacterium
CGAACGTGCTCTATGAGCCGGGTGAGTATCAGGCGGGCACGCTCGAATATGACGATTCCGAGGTGGATTATTCGACCCCGGGCATATACCGCATCTACTATACCTGCGACAACAGGGAGTATGACGGCACCGCCGCGCTCATAGTTGTCGTAACGGAGGTCCAGCGCTGATGGCAGCACAGAATTTGAACAATAACACAGACGCCGAGCTCAATGATTCCGGTTCCGGTGTGGATCTTGAGGTCATAGTCTTCAATATCGCCCGAAATTGGTGGATGATACTCATCGCGTTCATTATCGCCGCGATGGCTTCCTATATCGTCGTCTCGGAGCGGTACAGGCCCTCCTATTACGCAGAGGCGACCCTCGTCGTTTCCAGCAAGGACGGCAGCGCGGACGTCGTTTATTCGAACCTCGTCGTCGCGGAAAAGCTCGCGCAGTCGCTGTCGTACGTTCTGGAAAGCCCGGTGCTCCTGCAGAAGGTCGGCGAGACGCTCGGCATGCCCACCTTCTACGGCAAGGTGTCCGCCAAGAGCATCGAGAATACCAATCTGATACAGATAGGCGTGGAGACGACCTCGCCGCAGCTCGCTTTTGACGAGATATCGGGACTTATCAAGTACCACCATATCGTTTCGGACAACGTGCTGGGCAACGCCGTCATAGACCTTCTGAAGGCTCCCACCGTTCCCACCGCTCCCGTCAGGAGCATGAACAGGACCTCCAAGGTATTGATGTATGCCGGCCTTGCCGCCGCCGCGGTAATAGCGCTCATCGTCATCGCTTCCGTCACGAGCGACGAGATCATGACCGAGAACGATCTTGTCACCAGGGTCGACTGTCCGCCCCTTGCGACTATCTACCATGAGAGGAAGAATCTGCCCCTCCGCGCGAGGATACAGGGCGTGAAGACGAGCATGCTCATCACGAACCCGACGACGAGCTTCCGATTCGCCGAGACCTACAGGCTGTTCAGGACCCGTCTCGAGTATCTGATGAGGCAGAAGAATTATAAGGTGCTGATGGTGTCCTCCGCGGTTGAGAACGAGGGCAAGACCACCTCCGCCGCCAATACCGCCATAATACTTGCGCTGAACAATAAGAAGGTGCTCCTGATGGACGGCGATATGCTGCGCCCCGCGCTTTATAAGGCCATGACCATGAGGATCACCCGCGGCAAGTCGATCGACGAGCTCATCAAGGGCAGCGTCGATATGAGCGAGATACCGACCCTTGAGGGCCTGCCCACGCTGAGCCTGCTTTTAGGCAAGACCGCTCTTCCCAATTCGACCGAGATAATCGGCTCCAAGGAGATGAAGAGCTTCCTTGACAGGGCGAGGGCTTACTTCGACTATATCGTTATTGACACGCCGCCCATCGCGGTCGCCACGGACGCGGAGTGCTTTGCGGAGGTCGCGGACTGCATGATACTCGTTATCAAGCAGGGCGGCACGAGGGCGAAGCGCATCAACGAGTGCATAGATTCCATGAGCCAGAGCGGTATAGATATACTCGGCTGCATATTCAATAACGTGTATCCCCTCGAGTTCCTCAGCACAGCTTCCCGGAATATCGACAATTACCGTCCCATACACGGTGAAAGCTCGAGGAATGGCTACGGCGGCTACGGCGCTTACGGCAGCTATGGCGCATACGGCGCCTATGGCGGAGGCTACGGCTATTCCGCCGGCTCCGGGAATACCTCCGGCGCGGAGAAGGGAGGCGACAGAGCATGAGCGAAGAAAGGCATGAGCACGAAGCCGAGCTGAGGCATTCCGGCGAAAACGGCAGGCTGGAGCAGTCCCCGCACGAGACCGAGATGGCGGAGATCTACGAGAGAGCGTGGAATTCCACCGGCATGAATGAAAAGGTGTTCAGCTTCACCGATTTCATGGAGGCTCTCGGCGACGCTTTCAGGAGGCTTTACATTCTCCCGATCATATTCTCGGTCGTCGTCTGCGTGATACTCTGCATCAGGGAAAGGGTCAGGTTCAATCCCGTCTACCGCGCATCCGCGACCTTCACCGTCAATATCGCGAACGTCAGCGCCCAGGCCAACTCCAGCTATTCGGTCGGCCTTGCGGGGCAGCTTTCGCAGACCTTCCCCTATATTTTCAACAGCGACGTTCTGAATAACCTTATCCAGCAGGATCTGGGTCTCAACAAGATCCCCGCGACCATCACGGCCGAGGCGGTAGGCGAGACCAACCTTTTCATAATCAACGTCTATTCAAGGACGCCTCAGATGTCCTATAACGTGCTGCAGTCGGCCATCAACAACTACCCGAGGGTGGCGGATTTCGTTATCGGCAACACCTCGCTCTCGCTCATATCGGAGTCGGGCATACCCAAGAAGCCGATCAACAGCATATCGTATAAGACTCAGATATTGAAGGGCGTGCTCATAGGCTGCGTAGCCGCGCTCGTCGTGGTCGTGATAGCCTCGCTCACCAAATCCACCGTCCGCAATACAGAGGACCTTAAATCCATGCTCAATCTCCGCTGTATAGGCACAGTGCCCTACATCAGCCGCAGGCGGCGCGGGGAGGGCGGCATGATAGAGATACTGAACGAGGATACCTCCAAGAGCTTTTCGGATTCTATAAGGCTTATCCGCTCCCGCGCGGCGAAGATGTGCGAGGACAGGAATTACCGGGTGATCCTTATCGCCAGCTCAATGCCCGGCGAGGGCAAGACCACCGTCGCCGCCAATTTCGCGACTTCGCTGGCGCTTGCCGGCAAGCGCACGGTGCTCATCGACTGCGACCTGAGGAAGCCCTCCGATATCGGCGACCTCACCAAGCAGAAGGAGCACGGCCTTGCGGAATACCTGAACGGCATGGTCGGCGTGGACGACATAATCAACGTCCCGACAGAGGACCTTATGGTCATAAACGGCAAGACCCCCTCGGACGAGGCCGCGGAGCTTTTGGGCACAGAGCGCATGAAGGAGCTCATTGACGAGCTGCTTGAGAGAGCGGATTACGTAGTGCTCGATTCCCCGCCCGCTTCGGTCATAGCGGACGCCGTCGTGCTTGCGGATATCGCGGACTGCGTTATTTACGTCATCCGTCAGGAGTACACCAGGAAGAGCCGCATATTGGACGGCCTCAACCACCTCTCGAACGGCAGGGCGGCGTTCCTGGGCTACGTGCTGAACAGCGCGGACGCTCCCGGCAGCTACGGTTACAGCTACGGCGGCTACGGCTCGTACAGCAGGTATTCCCGCTACGGCAAGTATTCGAGGTACGGCAAGTATTCCCGCTACGGCAAATACTCCCGCTACGGCAAGTATTCGAGGTACGGCAAATACTCCCGCTACGGCAAGTATTCCCGCTACGGCAAATATTCGAGGTACGGCAATTATTCGAGGTACGGCAGCTACTCAAGGTACGGGAGCTATTCAAGATACGGCTCATACTCAAGGTACGGCTCCTACTCGAAGAACTCCGGACGCGGCAAAAAGAAGAGTTGAAGATGCGGACTGCCTTGAAAGAGGCAGTCCATATTATTATATGCGTATCAGCGGTTTCAAAAAAATCATATCGCTCGTTACTGCGGCGCTCATGCTGGCGGCGCTTGTTCCCGGCTGCGCAAAAGCGGCGAAGCGGACGGTCTCGTGGTTCGAGTATTTCGATACCGTGATCACCCTGACGGCATACACTGAGGACGCCGTGAGCTTCAAAGAGGCAGCCGAGGAGACGGAGGAGGTGTTCCGCCGGTATCACCGCCTGTTCGATATCTATAATGAATATGAAGACATAGTCTCGCTTGCCGCCGTGAACAGGCTCGCCGGCGAAAGCGTGCAGGTCGATCCTGAGCTGATAGAGCTTATCGAGCTCGGCAGGCGCTTTGAGGAGCTGACTGGGGGCGCCGTCAATATCGCCATGGGAGCGGTGCTGAGCCTCTGGCATGACGCAAGGACGGCGGCGGAGGCGGGAGGCCCCGCCGGGACGCCCGATCCGGCGCTTCTTCAGGAGGCGGCGAAGCACTGCGGCATATCGGACGTGCAGACGGACAGGGCCGCCTCGCGCGTGAGGCTCGCGGATGAGGGTATGAGCCTTGACGTCGGAGCGATCGCAAAGGGCTTCGCGGCGGACAGAGCGGCCGAAAAGCTCAAAGCCCGCGGCTTCCCATTTCTGCTCAACTGCGGCGGAGCGGTGCTGGCTTACGGCGAAAAGCCCGGCGGCGTGAGCTGGACGGCGGGAATAGCCGACCCGAAGGGCTCAGGCGGCTTTGCCGCGACGGTGGAGCTGAACGGCGAAGCGCTGTCCACGAGCGGCTCGTATCTGAGGAGCTTCACGGTGGACGGCGTGGAATACGGCCATATTATAGACCCCGAAACGCTCTTTCCCGCAGAGCTTGACGGCGCGGAGGGGGAGAGGCTTGCTTCCGTCTCCGTAAAATGCGGGGGAGAAGGCTGCGCATGCCTTGCCGACGCGCTTTCCACGGCTTGCTGGATAATGGGCGCAGAGCGCGGGGCGGAGCTTGTAAAGCGCGTCGGAGCCTCCGCCGTGTTCATACTCGCCGACGGCGAAACGATAAGCGTACCGTAATAATCGACGGCGGCGCTGATCGCCCGCGCGGGCGCAGGGCCGCCGTACGGCCGTACGACAGGCCCGCGGAAGAGGTTTTGGCAATATATCTTCAAATATAATATCGGGCCCCGAAGGTTAGCATTTCCGTTTTTTGCGGTTTGCGCAGGCGCAGGCCGACATAAAAAATCAAGCGTACTATTGAAAAAATTCAAGGTTTCAAAAACTCTCGTACGCTCGTCCGAAGCGGTTAAAACCGCTCACTTTTCCAAAATTTTTTTATGCATATTTCAGGATTCCCTATTGCAAGTTAAATGAATCTGTGGTATATTGTAACCGTAATTGTGTACCCTTGTTGAATTGGGCGAAAAGCGTTTCGCGCCGATTCGCACAATTCGGCACTCGGTTACAAATATTTTTCAGGAAGGAGTATATTCCAACATGAAGAAATTCCTCGCTCTCCTCATATCGGTAGCTATGGTGATCGGTTTTGCCGCCGTTCCCGTTGCTGCTGAGGGTGAGGTCACATTCACAGTGGCCACTGTGAATGATGTCAATCCCGGCGATACCGTTGCGATCCCCGTAACGATCGGCGGAGCGGATTTCGAGGCTCACAGCATCGTAACTCATCTGTATTTCGATACCGCCAACCTCGAGCTCGTATCCATCACCAATGGTGAGGTCATCGCGAATCGTCCCGATGACGCTATGCTCATCAAGGATTATCAGACCAATCCCGGCGACATAGCCATCGGCTTCATTTGCCCGACCGAGCCCGCGACCACCCACGGCGTGTTCTACACCGCCAATTTCCGCGTTAAGGAAAGCTGCACCACCGACCAGATCCTTGACTTCAACGTTGACGAGTTCTATAACATGCCCGTCGGCCAGACCACTCCGAATCCCTATCCCGTGATAGTGACGGACGGCGCGATCAATCTGGTGCATCAGGAGGTAACTCCCGCTCCCACCGCGGCTCCCACCGCTGCTCCCACTGCGGCTCCCACCGCCGCTCCCACCGCTGCTCCCACTGCTGCTCCTCAGCCCGACAAGGCTTACTTCGAGATGGAGAGCATGGACAACGTTGTTCCCGGCAGCACCATCACCCTTGACTTCACGGTATCCGGCAATTACGCCGCTCATATCCTGAATGCCAGGATCCTGTATGTCGATGACGATCTCGAGGTCGTCAACGTGCAGGCCGGTCCTGTCCTCAACTCCGTTGAAGACGCTATGGTCGTTCTCGACTATGCGACTCCCGGCGTCATCAGCATCGGCGCTATCATGCCCACCGAGCCCATGACTGCGGAAGGCGCTGTCGTATCCATAACCTTCAAGGTATCCGCGGGCTTCAAGGTTCCCACCATGCTCCCCGTTGAGATCGTTGAGTTCGGTTATCTGCCTGTTGGCGAGTCCTTCGCCGAGCCCGTTGATTACGAGGTAGAGGATGGTCTCCTCACCCCCGCTGAGGGCGTCACTCCCGAAGCTCATATCGTAATGGGCAGCCAGTATGAGGTACCCGGCGGCACCAGGATCACCCTGCCGCTCACCATCGACGGTAATTACGAGATCCACACTATGAACCTCTTCCTCAACTATGACGCTGACGTGCTCACCGTTGTAGGCGTTGAGAAGGGCGAAGTTCTCAATTCCGTTGAGGATGCTGCTGTTATCATCGATTACACCACCGTTCCCGGTTCCATCCGTATCGGCGCTGTCATGCCCACCGACGGCATCACCGCTGAGGGTGTTATCGCTTACGTCACCTTCGACGTAGCCGAAGATTTCGCTGAGCCCACCGTCATCGAGGTTCAGGTCAACGAGCTCGGCTATATGCCCGTTGGTCAGGCCAATGCCGAGGATATCAATTACACTGCCGATAACGGCATCGTAACTCCCGTAGGCATTCCCGGTCCGTCCGATGAACCCGGCCCCGGCCCGTCCGATGAACCCGGCCCCGGCCCCGGACCTAATCCGCCTATCACCGGTGCTGCCAGCCTCGTTGGTCTTGGTATCGCCGCTATCGTAGCCGGTGCGGGCATCGTCATCTTCCGCAAGAAAGAGGACTGATGATCTGACAGCTTAATGCTGAAAACAAAGGGGCTATATAGCCCCTTTTTCCATGCAAAAAAAGAGCGCGGCGTACGATCGCCTGCGCTCTTATCTTATCTCCAGATCATTCTTCGAGCCTGTCCTTCATCATCCGCAGACCCGTTTCATAGCTTGCTTCGCCCAGGCCCATAACCCGGAAGGCGCAGACGTCCTCAATAACGTCCACGGCGCGGAAGGGCTCGCGGCTCAAGATATCGCTCATATGCACCTCGCCCACGGGTATCGGGCAGCACGCAATGGCGTCCCGCAGGGCGTAGGAGTAGTGCGTCAGCGCGCCGGCGTTGAGCATGACGCCGTCAAAGCTCAGCGGCGCCGCCTGCAATTCGTCGATAAGCACGCCCTCGTGATTAGTCTGCAGATGCGTGATGCTCACACCGAGCCCCTCCGCGACCTCGGAAAGCCGCGCTATGATCTCGTCGAGGCTCCGCGTGCCGTATATCTCGGGCTCCCGCCTGCCGGTCATGTTGAGATTCGGGCCGTTCAAAACAAGCAGTTTCATGCTCATGCTCCTTCGCCTTTGCTGTATTCCATAAAATTATACCACAGCGGAACGATATGTGGTATAATTATTTTTGGAGGTGAGATAAATGCTGCATTACGGCGTCATAGGCTGCCCCATAGCGCACAGCCTTTCTCCCGAGATCTACGGGCAGCTTTTCGAAAAATACGGCGTCAGCGCGGATTTTTCCCGCATTCTGATAGAGCCGGGGGATATTGGTATGCTGCGTGAGATCACGGGCGGGCTATCGGGCTTTGCGGTGACTATGCCGTATAAGCGGGCCGTCATGCAGTATCTCGACGGCATAACGGATACCGCCGCGGAATGCGGCGCGGTGAATATAGTCGAGCGGAGGGACGGCTTGCTCATAGGCCACAATACGGACGGCATGGGGCTCGTCGACGCGCTCGATGAAGCCGGAGCCATGCCCGAGCCCTGCCGCGTATTCATACTGGGCAGGGGAGGAGCGGCGGTCTCGGCGGCCTGCGCAATAAGGCGCAGGGGAGGGGAGCCCGTGCTCCTCGTCAGGACCCCGGGAGCTCCCGCGGACTTTGACCGGCTGCTTTTCGATAAGGAAGACCTCGCGGGCAAAAGCTGCGGAGTGTTCATCAACGCCACGCCGCTCGGCATGGGAGGCGCGGAAGGGTTCGCCTCGTTCGATTTTCTTGATGAGCTCTCGCCTCGCGCCGTACTCGACATGGTCTATCTTCGCGGCGGGGAAACGCCCCTTATCAGCGAGGCGAGATCGCGCGGTATGATCGCCGTGGACGGCAGCCGCATGCTGTTGATGCAGGCGCTCCGCGCGTTCCGGATCTGGACCGGGATCGAGGCGCATCCGGAGGATGTGACGATATAAAAAAACGGCTTTTAGGCGCATTCACTTAAGGATACACCGCCTCAAAAGGTATCTTTTTGCGCCGGGCTTCGTCAAAAATGCTCGAAAGACTTTCCAAGTCTTCCGAAAAACTCTTTGAGTGTTTCTCGCTTTTTTCCTTGCCTGGCACAAAAATCTCCTCTTTTGAGACGCTTCGCGGTTTTCAGCCGTCAAAATGAAAACAGATCCGAGGATCGTTCCGTCCCCGGATCTGTTGTTTTTCTGTTGGTCCTATCGGCCGAAAACCTGCATCTCCTTAAGTGAATGCACCCAATAGAGCCGTTTTCAGATCGTTATCACCTTCCGAAGAAAGCCCTGAGCTTTTCTATCGTCTGGGTCATGTATTCGCTGATCACGTTGGGATCGGTCGTGATAAGGAAATAGATCACGGTTATGATCGCGGCGATAAGGGCGATGAGCTTCAGAATGAGCACAGCGGAAGCGAAATGCTTGCTGTTCTTGTTGATGCCCTTCGAGAAAGCCATTACGAAGAGCGGGATTATGCAGATCACGGGGATCATGAAGAGCAGTATGCGCCAGAAGTAACCCCAGGTGGAGAGGGGCTTGTCAAGGCGGGTCATGACCTCGGGCTCCTCCTCAAGATCGGGATCGGGTACATAGGCGGGCTCGTCATCCCTGATACGCTCGTAAACATGTTTGGGCTCGGGCTTGGGCTCCGGTATGGGAGCGGGGATGGGCTCGGGCTTGGGCTCGGGCTTGGGTTCGGGTATGGGCTCCGGCTTGGGCTCGGGAACGGGTTCGGGTACGGGCTCGGGAACAGGCTCCGGGATGACCTCGTTCACGGTCTCGCGAACGATCTTCTCGGCCTTTTCGGCTTCCGCATCGACTGCGGCGCCGACGGCTGCAGCTTCCTGTGCCGCCGCGTTCTCAACGGCCTCTATAACGGGAGCCGCCTCGGGAGCGGGCTTGGGCTCGGGAGCGGGAGGCTCTGGCATTCTCAGCGGCGAACCGCATCTTATGCAGAACCTGTCATTGTCTTGGGCAACGTAGCCGCATTTTGAACAAATCATTTTTTTACCTCCGTTCAAGTTTTGTTTATTATATCACAGCGCACCCCGTTTGTATATAGTTTTTGGATAACTTTTTCATGAATTTCGATTAATTGCAAATTGGGCTTGACTTTCGCGCACTCTTGGGCGATAATCTATACTGTATTATTATGCACGGAGGCTCTTTGTATGGAGGAGAACAACGAATACCGCAGCTTTATTGAGGAATACATTGCGGAGGATTATAAGAATTATCCCGTCGTAAAGACCCGCTTTCCCCCCGAGCCCAACGGATATCTGCACATAGGCCACGTCAAGGCGATGTGGGTCGATTTCTCCATGGCGGAAAAATTCGGCGGCACCTGCAATCTGAGGTTCGACGATACCAACCCCGTCAAAGAGGGCGTCGAGTACGTCGAGGCCATCAAGCGCGATATCAGGTGGATGGGCTTCGAGTGGGATAAGCTCTGCTTCGGCAGCGATTATTTCGATAAATGCTACGAGCTGGCGGTCAAGCTCATCAAGAAGGGCGTCGCCTACGTCTGCGATCTTGACAAGGATCAGATCAGGGAATACCGCGGCACGCTGACCGAGCCCGGTATAAACAGCCCCTACAGGGACAGGTCCGTGGAGGAGAACCTCGATCTGTTCGAGCGCATGAAGAACGGCGAATTCCCCGACGGCGCAAGGACATTAAGGGCGAAGATAGACATGGCTTCCCCCAATATCAATATGCGCGACCCCGCCCTTTACCGCATACTGCACCGCAGCCATCATCAGACGGGCGACAAGTGGTGCATTTACCCCATGTACGATTTCGCGCACCCCATCCAGGATGCGATAGAGGGCGTGACCCATTCGCTCTGCTCGCTCGAGTATGAGGCGCACAGGCCGCTTTACAACTGGGTGGTCGATCAGTGCGAGTTCGAGCACAAGCCCCGCCAGATCGAGTTTGCGAGGCTCAATATCACCAATACCGTAATGAGCAAGCGCTATCTGCGCATGATGGTCGAGAACGGAGCCGTCGCGGGCTGGGACGATCCCCGCATGCCCACGCTCTGCGCCATGCGCAGGAGGGGCTATCCCGCCGCCGCCATACGCGATTTCCTTGCGAGGGCGGGCATCGCTAAGGCAGATTCCGTGGTCGATTCCGCCATGCTCGAGCACTGCGTGAGGGAGAATCTCAACTTGAACGCCGTGAGGGCGATGGCCGTCGCCGATCCCGTTAAGCTCGTTATCGAGAACTGGGAGGAGGGCCGCACAGAGGATATAGAGCTTGAAAACCTTCCCGTCGACAGCGCCGAGGATAAGGGCGTACACACGGTCCCCTTCGGACGCGAGCTCTATATTGAGCGCGAGGATTTCATGGTCGAGCCTCCCAAAAAGTTCTTCAGGCTCAAGCCCGAAGGCGAAGTCCGTCTCAAGGGCGCCTACATAATCAAGTGCACCGGCTGGGAGACGGACGGGGACGGCAGAGTGACGCTCATACGCGCCGAGTACGATCCGGAGAGCCGCAGCGGCGAATGCACCCGCAAGGTCAAGGGCACCATACACTGGGTCCCCGCGGCAGAGGCCGTTCCCGCCGAATTCAGGATCTACGAGCCGCTGTTTGATACGAGCGAGATCGACACCGAGCATCTTATCGAGAGCATTGCTCCCGATTCCGTTGTGATCAGGCAGGGCTTTGTCGAGCCCTTCCTCAGGGGCGCGGAGCCCGGCGTGCCGTATCAGTTCATGCGCGTGGGCTATTTCACCGCCGATTACGATACGACCTGTGAAAAGCCCGTGTTCAACCGCACGGTAGGCCTGAAGGACAGCTACAAGCCGCAGAACTGATCGGATCGGGTAATGGAGCAGGAACGCTTAAAGCTGAATGAACCGCCGAAAAAAAGCAGCAGGCTGTGGATCGCGGTGCTCGCGTTCATGGTCCTTTTGGCGTTGCTTACCGCCGCCATAGCCTCCTCGCGCAGCGCGGATATAGGCAGGTCTGCGGCGATACCCACTCAGCCCGTTCCCGAGGCGTTCCAAACCGAAGCCCCGGGCGAGACGCCGGAGCCCACTCCCGAGCCGACTCCCGAGGCGACGGAGGAGCCCGCGACGCCCGCACCCACACAGCAGGAGTATTCCAGGACGAGAATGATCGTCGACGGAAAGACGGCGGCGGTATTTGCGAGCCGCGAGGCCGCCGAGGAGCTGCTGTCCAGCGTGCAGAAGTATTTTGAGGAGCAGGGAGGCATACCCGGCGATTCCGTAACGGAGCTTGTAAACGACGTGGAGTTCGCGGAAGCCGAAGCGGATGAGGCGACTATGAGCGTCGACGATGCGTTCGCTCTCTTCACGGGCAAGAGGACTCCCCTGAGATTCAAAAGCACCGCCGCCTATTTCGAGGACGAGCCCATACCGCATACCGACGCTTACAGCAGCGACAGCACGCTGCCCGTGGGCTCGCGCATTGTGAAGATAGTCGGGCGCGACGGCCTTCTGCGCAAGGCGTACGTCGCGGTATACGTAAACGGCGTAAAGCAGTCGACAAAGGTCACGGAGACGAGGGTCGTGATAGCCCCCGTCGACGGCAGGATCGTATTGGGCTCCCGCAGCTTCGGGGACGATTTCAGGCTCGGGCCCGATTTCGGCAGCAACCCGATAGCCGCGTACGCGCTTAAATTCGACGCTCCCGCAAAGGGAGATATATTAAGGTTCTTCGGGCCCTTCAACGGCGGGTTCCATCACGGTGTGGACATAGGCGTTCCCGCCGGCACGGAGGTCAGGGCCTCCTGCTCGGGCACGGTCGTTTCCGTCATGGAAAGGGGCTCGTACGGGCTCATGGTCGAGATAGAGCACGGCTACAGCGTATCTACTAGGTATGCGAAGCTTCAGGACGTCACCGTGCAGATCGGCGACAGCGTAGAGCTCGGGGACCTCATAGGTCACGTTTCCGGCAGCGAGCTCGTGCCCCATCTGCATTTCGAATTAAGGATCAGGGGCATGGCATATAATCCACTGAAAGTCGTGCCCGTGAACGATATTATTGGCTGAAAAAGCTTTTTGGCATAATGAATTTATAACATTTTCCGATTATTCGGATCCGGAGGTACCCCTTAAAGCAGAGGGGAAGAAACAGTATGGCATATTACAAAATCAACGGCGGAAAGCCCCTTGAGGGCCAGGTCACCATAAGCGGTGCGAAGAACGCCGCCCTCGCAATAATCCCTGCGGCGATACTCGCAGGTCAGCCCTGCGTGATAGAGAATCTGCCCATGATCGAGGACGTCCGCGTATTGACGGAGATACTCCGCCTCATGGGAGCCAAGGTCGAGCTCTTCGACAACGGCTGTATGAGCATAGATCCCACCGGGATCGACAATTACGAGGTCACTTTCGAAATGGTCAGCAAGCTGCGCGCTTCCTATTACCTGCTCGGAGCCATGCTCGGCAGGTACGGTCACGCCGCGCTCGCGCTGCCCGGCGGCTGCTCCATTGGCAACCGCCCTATCGACTTCCATATAAAGGGCATGAGGGCGCTCGGCGCGGACGTCGAGATCAGGAACGGCAACGTCTACGCGCACGCCGATAAGCTCGTCGGAGCCGAGATCTATCTCGACATGGCGAGCGTCGGAGCGACCATCAACATAATGCTCGCCGCCTGCCGCGCGGAGGGTCAGACAGTCATCACCAACGCCGCAAAGGAGCCGCACGTCGTCGACGTCGCCAATTTCCTCAATATGATGGGCGCTTCCATTAAGGGCGCGGGCACCGACGTTATAAGGATAAAGGGCAGGCAGGAGCTCCACGGCTGCAGCTACGCGATAATCCCCGACCAGATAGAGGCCGGCACGTTCATGATCGCCTCCGTTGCGACCAAGGGCAATATAGTGCTTAACAACATAATCCCCACTCATCTGGAGGCCATCTCCGCAAAGCTCATGGAGTGCGGAGCGAAGATCGCCGAGGGCGACGACGGCACCGAGTTCTTCATGCAGGTGCAGGGCGGCGGCAGGCTGCGCGCCGTCAATATCAAGACTCTGCCTTACCCCGGCTTCCCGACCGACCTGCAGCAGCCCATGATGGCGCTTCTGACGCTTGCCAAGGGCAACAGCTACATAGTCGAAAACATATTCGAGGACAGGTTCAATCACGTTCCCGAGCTCGTCCGCATGGGCGCTTCCATCAACGTCAACGGCAGGACGGCGACAATAGAGGGCGTCGATAAGCTTTACGGAGCCAACGTCAGGGCGACCGACCTGCGCGCGGGCGCCGCGCTCATCGTCGCCGCGCTCAGCGCCGAGGGCACGACCATAGTCCGCAACATCCACTATATCGACCGCGGCTACGAGCATTTCGAGCAGAAGCTCCGCGCTCTCGGAGCGGATATCGAGAGGGTGGAAGAATAACCGCAGGCATAATAAGACCCGCTTTGACAAGGTCTGTCAAGGCGGGCTTTTTTATATTCGGCGTTATTGGAACGATGTGAAATCCGCGGACCATTCGTATTCGCTGTCGGGCTTTTCTTCGAGCCTTTTCCAAAGCGCCTCCGCATCCGCGGCCGTCCTTTCGCGGAGCTTGGCCTCGTCTACGGTCAGCATTTTGCGGCCGAGCATCAGTATTTTTCCGCCGACCATAGTCATGCGGCAGTCGTGCCCGCTCAGCCCGAAGAGTATCTGCGAGTCCGCGTTCTCCGCGGTAAAGCGCGTGAACGGGCTGCACTCCATTATCACTATGTCCGCGGGAGCGCCCGCGCGGATCACGCCCAGCTCCCGTCCGAAACGGCGCGAGGCGATTTTGGCGTTATTCTCGAAAAGCAGCTTCGAGGCCTCCTTCACTCCGACGGCGGGCGAGCCCTCGGTAAGCCGCATGGAGCTTATGAACGCCTTAGCGCTCTCAAGCATATCGCTCGTATAGGCGTCGGTGCCGAGCCCGACCGTGACGCCCTTTTCAAGCATTTTCCTCACGGGAGCGAAGCCCACCCCGTTCGACATATTCGACTGCGGATTGTTCACGACCGCCGTGCCCGTCTGCGCCAGCAGGTCTATCTCCTCGTCGTCAACGTGCACGCAGTGGGCGAGCAGGGTGTCTTTCCCGAGCACTCCGAGCCCCGAAAGCCGCTTTACGGGGCTGAGCTTGTAATTGTGCATACAGACGTAACGGTCGTCCTGCCCTTCGGAAACGTGCATATGGAAGCCCGTCCTGCCGCCGCAGCGCCTCACGCATTCGGAGATATCGAGATCGGAGAGCGTGAAGGGCGCGTGCATACCGAATAAAGGCCGTATCCTGTCACAGGGGGCCGCCTCGCAGTACGATATGAACTCCTCGTTCTCCGCGATACCCGCGGAGCATGCGGCATATCCGCAGCGCGAGCTGACCTCGCAGCTCAGGCAGGCCCGCACACCGATCTCCTCGGCGGCGCCGGCGATACCCAGCAGGGTCCCGGCGGGCCCGGCGGAGCAGGCGTGATGGTCGAAGAGGGTCGTGACTCCGCATTTGACGGACTCTATGAGCGCGGCGCAGGCGGCGGAAACGCAGTCCATAAACGAGAGATTCCTGTCGAGCTTCCAGCTTCGCCCCGCAAGCGCCTCGTAAAAGCAGGAGGGGGAGTACCCCGGTATGGAAAAGCCGCGCAGGAGATAGCTGTAAAAATGGGTGTGAGCGTTGATGAGGCCGGGCATTATTAGCCCGCCCTCCGCGTCTATGAACTCGGCCTTGGGATAAGCCTTCCTGAGCTCCCTGAGCTCGCCCGCTTCCCTGACCTCCGCGCCCTCGACCGCGACCGCTCCGTTTTCGAAATAGGGCCTGTCGGAGTCCCTCGTCAATAACCTTCCGTTGCCTATCAGATACATAAAAGCTCTCCTTGTGGGGGTCGTTCTTTCAAAATGTGACAAATACTGTCCCGCCTATAGTTTATACTCTTTCTTTATATTTTGCAACCGTTTGATTTTTGGCTTGTTTATGCTTGAAAAAGGTGGTATAATAATAATGTCTCAATATGCGTCCGGCAAACCGGAGGCAAACCACTATCAATCATTCTATCGGAGGTACTTCAAAATGGCAGCAAAAGTTGGCATCAATGGCTTCGGTCGTATCGGTCGTCTCGTTTTCCGTGCGGCTATCAAGAATCCCGACATCATCGTTACCGGCATCAACGATCCCTTCCTTGATGTTGATTACATGTCCTATCTGCTCAGGTATGATACCGTTCACGGCAGGTTCGACGGTGACGTCAAGGTCGAAGACGGCAAGCTGGTCGTAAACGGCGAGATCATCAACGTTTACAACTGCATGAACCCCGCTGAGATCCCCTGGGCGGAGTGCGGCGCAGAGTACGTCGTCGAGTCCACCGGCAAGTTCACCACCACTGAGAAGGCTTCCGCTCACTTCGAGGGCGGCGCCAAGAAGGTCGTCATCTCCGCTCCCAGCGCCGATGCTCCCATGTTCGTTATGGGCGTCAACCATGAGACCTATAAGCCCGAAATGAAGGTCGTCTCCAATGCGAGCTGCACCACCAACTGTCTGGCTCCTCTTGCCAAGGTCATCCATGACAATTTCGGCATCGTAGAGGGCCTCATGACCACCGTTCATTCCATCACCGCGACCCAGCTCACCGTCGACGGTTCCTCCAAGAAGGACTGGCGCGGCGGCAGGGCGGCTGCTCACAACATCATCCCCAGCTCCACCGGCGCCGCGAAGGCCGTCGGCAAGGTCATTCCTTCCCTCAACGGCAAGCTGACCGGTATGAGTCTGCGCGTTCCCACCATCGACGTTTCCGTCGTCGACCTCACCTGCACCCTTGCAAAGCCCACCACCTATGATGAGATCAAGGCTGCTATGAAGGCCGCTTCCGAGTCCGAGGAGTTCAAGGGCATCATCGGCTACACCGACGAGCCCGTCGTCTCCAGCGACTTCTATACCGATCCCCGCACCTCCATCTTCGACGCCGGCGCCGGCATCATGCTGAACGATCACTTCGTAAAGCTCGTCGCCTGGTACGATAACGAGTGGGGTTATTCCAACAAGCTCGTCGACCTCATTCTCCACATGAACAAGGTCGATCACGAGTGATCTGACTGAACTATCGGGCGCTCTGCAGTGATGCGGAGCGCCCATTTTGAAAGGAAAGCCATGAAAGCATACGAAAGACTTTTAAACTACGTCAAGGTCTTTACGACGAGCGACGACGATTCCGAGTCCGTGCCTTCCTCCGCGCGCCAGTTCGATCTTGCGAGGCTGCTCGTTGAGGAGATGAAGGCGATAGGCGTTTCGGACGCGCGCGTGGACGATAAGTGCTACGTTTACGGCTCCATCCCCGCCACCCCCGGCTGTGAGGATAAGCCCGCGATAGGCTTCATAGCGCATATGGATACCGCCCCCGATTTCAACGGCGATAACGTGCATCCCCGCATTATAGAGGATTACGACGGGGGAGAGGTCGTGCTCGGCGAAAGCGGCAGGGTGCTGAAGCCCGCCGATTTCCCGCATCTGCCGGGTCTCAAGGGCCGCACGCTCATAGTCACCGACGGGACCTCGCTCCTCGGCGCGGACGATAAGGCCGGCGTCGCGGAGATAATGACCGCCGCAGAGCGCATCATTTCCGAAGGGATCCGTCACGGCAGGCTGCTTCTGGCCTTCACTCCCGACGAGGAGGTCGGCAGGGGTGCGGATCATTTCGACGTCGAGGGCTTCGGCGCTGATTTCGCCTATACCGTCGACGGCGGGCAGGAGAATATAATAGAGTACGAGAATTTCAACGCCTCCGCCGCGAGCATCGAGATAAACGGCTTCAACGTGCATCCCGGCTCCGCGAAGGACATTATGATAAACGCTCTGCACGTCGCCTGTGAGATAGAGGGGATGCTCCCCGCGGGTCAGACCCCGCGCGATACCGAGGGGTACGAGGGCTTCTTCCACCTCTGCGATATCTCCGGCACCACCGAGCACGCGACCATGTACTATATCCTGCGCGATCACAGCGCCGAGATAATGGCCGCGCGCAAGGCGACCCTCAAGCATATCGAAAAGCTGCTCAACGCCAAGTACGGCGCGGGCACCGTTGCGGTAACGATAAAGGATCAGTATCAGAACATGGTCGAAAAGATCAAGCCCTGCTTCCATCTTATCGAGAACGCCTGCGCCGCGGTCAAAGAGCTTGGGCTCGAGCCCGTCACGGAGCCCATCAGGGGCGGCACGGACGGAGCGAGATTGAGCTTCATGGGTCTGCCCTGCCCGAATCTCGGCACCGGCGGCTATGCCTATCACGGCCCCTATGAGCATATCACCGTGGAGGGCATGGAGCTTGCGACGGAGATAATACTCGGCATAATCGCAAAATACAGGGCGTAAACGAACGATAAAGGGAGCCTTTGGCTTCCTTTTTTTTGCCCCTTTGTGACCTTGGCTTCCGAAACGGTGTTATATAGGGTGAGGATCGAAAAAAGGAGGTTGCCCAATGGATGATAATGCGATCATCGAGCTTTTCCTTGCAAGGGATGAATCGGCTATCGCCATGACCGCCGAAAAATACGGCAGGAGCCTCAGGAGCATAGCAAGATCCGTTGTCCGTGACGAACGGGAGGCCGAGGAATGCGAGAACGATACCTATCTCAAGGCGTGGAACAGCATCCCGCCAAACGAGCCGCGTGAGCATTTTTTCGCGTATCTCGGCGCCATCACCCGGAGGCTTGCGCTGAACTGCGTCAGGGATTCCGGAAGGCTCAGGCGCGGAGCAACGGTCGTTGAGCTCACGAAGGAGATGGAGGAGTGCATACCGGATATCGGCGAAGCCTCCGAAAGAGCCGAGCTTAACGAATTGAAGGCGGAGCTCAACGGGTATCTTGCGGGCGTTTCGGAGCGCAAGCGAAGCGTGTTCATAAGGAGATACTGGTATTTCGAGGAGATAAGGACCATTGCCCGCGAGCTGAAATGCTCCGAGAGCAGTGTGAAAACGACGCTCCTCAGGATGCGCAGAGAGCTCAAGGCGATCCTCATTGAGAAAGGTTACAGTTTCGATGAAAGGGGATAGAAAAATGGATGGTATGGACAGACTTGACGACGTGATAGGCGGAGTCGATCCGTCGTTCGTGGAGGCGGCGAAGAAATATAAGCCCGCGGGAAGAAGAGCGGTTATTTGGATAGCCGCAGCGGCATGCGTTGCTCTTGCAGCCGTATTCGCCACGAAACTTGCGCTTAAACGGAACGAGCTCCCGCCCGAGGAACACGCGGCGGCCCCCTCTCCTTCGGCTTCCGCGGAGCGGCCGAGTACAGAGCCTTCCGGGGAGCCGACAGCCGCCCCGACGGCTCAAAAGGAGGCCTTCGTGATACCGCCTTATTCGCCTGAAAACTCGGACGTCACGGACGGAGGGGTCGTCAGATATATACTGTACGGCGGGAGATACTACTTCCCGTATATCGTGCTTCCGCAGGATACGCCGCTGCTGGGCGAAAAAATAGGAGCTATAGCATCGCCCTGCGGCATAGGTTCCACGGGGCACGAAGGGGCGGACGGCAATTTCGGATCGCCCGGAGCCGATGAAGCGGCGGAGGGGCAGGGCGAAGGCGGAACCGACGAGCCCTCAGAAGGCTTATTCGTCGGCTGCAGAGCAGGAGCGGTATTCTCCGCCGTTGGATACGATCCCGAATTCATGCTCATCCAAAGGAACGATAACGGCGCCGCGGAGGTCTACGTAAACGGCGAGGGCAGGAGGATCGATTCCGCCGCCGATCTTCTTGAAAACTGCTTCCGTTTATCAGAAGATACGGGTCAGCTCGGGTATTCCGTATGGAACAACGAGATAGACCCGGTATGCCTGCTGCATTATTTCGCGCTTTCGGGCACCGAGTATGACGACAAGGCGGCGGCGTTCATTTCCGCCCTGCTCGATTCCGAGATCGTGGAGGGCGTGGCGATCCCGGAGCACAGTGCTGTGCGCAAAGTCATAGTAAAGCTCCCCGGAGGAGCCGAGCTGCTGCTTGACCTGTTCGACGACTGCACGGTATCCTTGAGAAAAGGCGATTTGAATTTCCTCGGATTCAGGCTCAAGCTCGCGCCTGAGGCGGCGGAGCCGATAATGGAATTGATCGACGGCTTAAAGGGATGCGATATGGGCCGCATATGGGATGAGGAGCATCTTTCGCTCGACTGCGTCAGGACAGACAGCGTTTTCGGAAGCGCGGTACCCGGCGTCGTTCCGGAGGGATACGAGATACAGCACTGCATGATCCATTATGACGTCGACCGCGAAAACGGTACGATCATCCGGGAAAGAGCGCTCGAGATCGTGTACTATAATATGGGAAGGTTTTTCGCGCTGGAGATAATGCCGGCTTCCGAATCGGGGGAGATTATGGAATACTACGGCATAAAAAAGCTCATTCCCGTTGAGGAGCTCACGTTAGATGATCTTGAAGGAGGACGCTCCAAAACCGATTTTTACACCGGAGAATGCGGCGCAGTAAAGGGCGATACGGCGATCATAGTCCTTATGTACGAATCCGCCCCGGAGGACGTGTTCGCGGCCGTCGCGAGCATAGCGAACTGAAAACGGAAGGACGAACAGGGCGCGTTGGGCAATACTGCCCGCGCCCTGTTTGCTCGTTCGCTGTTCCTTTTTCAGTCTACGTCCGCGTTGATCGCGTCCTGATTGTGTCTGCGGAAGAGCAGAGTGATGCCCCATATGCCGGCGAGTCCCACGAGGGTGTAAATGATGCGGGAAACGACTCCGCTCATCCCGCCGCAGATCGCGGCGACGAGGTCGAATTGAAAGATCCCGATAAGCCCCCAGTTGAGTGCGCCGATCACGATTAGTATGAGTGCAAGAGTATCCATTGATCAAATCTCCTTTCATGCCCGCTGGTAAGCCGCGGAGCATTTGAAGACAGCATCTGCGGGAAACGCTTCGGCTATTCGTTCCATATCCCGGAAATCCATTGCAGGGCAGGCAGTTTTGCCCATTTTCGACTCAAAACGACCTTTCTCCAAAGCCGGAAACCGCCGTGGAAACTTATGCCGTGAATAAATAACATATACTCTTGCGCGGCAAACGAGTGTTCGCACGCCTGCTGCACGGGGAGTTTTCCACATATTCCACATAGTTATCCACTTTTCATGGAAGCGTCGGGGATTTTGCCCGCTGAAAACTCATGTGGAAAAAATGAGGAGCTTATTCGATACGGCAAATCGCTGTAAATAATTCATCGGAGCGCCCCGAAAGGCTCCGCGGCAGGGCGTCGGAGGACAGCCGGAAAGCCTTGACCGGCTCCGAAACGGCCCCGTCATCCGAGGCGCGCCCCGGGAAACCTCCCATCACATGCCCGCACGCTTGAGCGCGGGCGCCTCCGCGGGGTCCTGCGCGCCGCGGCCGTCCTCGATTATGAGCTTGTCCGCCACGAGCGCTATGAACTCGCCGTTCGTCGGCTTCTCGTTCTTGCCGTATATGTTGAAGCCGAATAGCTTGTTCACGTTCTCTATCTTGCCGCGCGTCCAGCTCACCTCTATCGCGTGCCTTATCGCGCGCTCCACCTTGGAGGGGGAAGTGTTGAAGCGCATTGCGATGCCGGGATAGAGCTCCTTTGTTATGTGGCTGATGAGCTCGGGCTTGTAGAACACCATGCGTATCGCCTCGCGCAGATAATGATAACCCTTTATATGCGCGGGGATGCCCACGGAAAGGAATACGGCGGTGATCTTTTCGTCGAGCGTCTTCGCGGTGGGGGAGAAGGCGGCGCTCTTTTCCGCGTCCGCCGCGCTCGTGCTGCAAAGGTCGAGCATGCGCTTGTAGAGGTATTCGGGCTCGATGGGCTTGAGCATAACGTAGCTCGCGCCCTTTGCAAATGCGCGCTGCAAAAGCCCGTCGCTGCGCATATAGGAGACGATGATTATTACGTCGGGCTTCGCCGAGGGCTCCTCCGCAAGCGCCTCGAGCAGATCGAGCCCGTCGAGCTTGGGCATAACGAGCTCAGATATGAGCACGTCGAAGCGCTCCTCCCTCAGCTTGTCCAAGGCTTCCTGACCGTCCGCGGCCTCCACGAAACGGATCACGTCCTTATCCGTCCTGAACATCTCCGCAGCCGCTCTGCGGAAGGCGGCGTTCCCGTCCGCCAAAAGTACGCGATATTCGCTCATATGATCTTTCCTCCGGTAAAATAATAAATATCGTCGACGGCATTAAACATTAAAGGCGCCGCCCTACGCTGAAATTGTAATGCCGCATTTTTTGCAAGTCCATAGGAGTGTTTGTTCCGATTCGTCGTCTTTCGTCGGAAAAAATACGATTTTTGCGGTTTTTATGAAGCTTTCGCAGTTTTTCTCCGGTTTTGTCCTGCGCGAAGCCGGGAAAAGTGCTGCGGCGGCGGGGCGCGGTTTTGCCCCGGAGGACGGCGGCTTTATCTTTTTTGAGGGTTTTTTCAAAAAAAGCCTTGCAAAACGGGGCAAACCGTGTTATATTATTATGTGTGCTGCAGAGGCTCGGTATTGTCTTCGGGTAATGAGCCTCGTGTGTTTGGTGAAAACGAGCTTTCAGCTTGTTTTGTAAGAGTGGGCGAAACCCGCTCTTTAATTTTGAGAAGGGAAGTAAACTGCATTGAAGCTGCTTGAAAGGGTCGCCGGGATAATCGGGCCGAAGATATCGGAGCTGGGTTATGAGCTTTACGATATCGAGTTTCGCAAGGAATACGGTAATTGGGAGCTCCTCGTCACCGTTGACCGCGAGGGAGGCATAACGCTCGACGACTGCGAGCGCGTCAGCCAGGCGATCGAGCCCGAGCTCGACAAAGCCGATCCCATAGAGCAGGCCTATTACCTCACCGTCAGCTCGGTCGGGCTCGACAGGCCGTTCAGGCTCGAAAAGGATTTTGACAGGAACATCGGCAATAAGATCGACGTCAAGCTCTATTCCGCCCCTTCCGAGAAGGCTCTCGGAGGCAAAAAGAATTTCGTTGCCAGGCTCGTTTCGCATGACGGCGAAAGCTTCACTTTCGAGACCGAAAAGGGCAGCTTTACCCTCCCCAAGAAGGCCGCGGCGCTTATAAGGCCGCATATCGACTTTTAAATAATTGATCGAAGGAGATAAAAACATGAACTCGAACGAGCTTATACTTGCAATGAAGCAGATAGAGAAGGAGCGCAATATCAAGAGCGAGGTCCTGATCGACGCGATCGAAGCCGCCCTCGTTTCCGCATATAAGCGCAATTATAACGTCAATACCAACGTCCGCGCCACGATGGATCCGGAGACCGGCGCAATCGGCATATTCGCCTCCAAATCCGTAGTCGACAAGGTCGAGAACCCCAATTCCGAGATCTCCGTCGCCGAGGCGAAGAAGATCAATCCTCTTTACGACGTCGGCGACGTGCTCGAGGTCGAGGCGTTCACAAAGGATTTCGGCCGCATAGCCGCGCAGACCGCCAAGCAGGTGGTCATCCAGCGCATCAGGGAAGCGGAGCAGGGCGCCATTTTCGACGAGTTTGCCGAGAAGGAAGGCGAGATACTGACCGCCATCGTGCAGCGCGTTGAAAAGAACGGCGTTTACGTCGAGTTCGGCAAGACCGACGGCATAATCCCCTTCAACGAGGTCATCCAGGGCGAGACCTACGCTCCCGGCGACAGGATCAAGGCTTACGTCCTCAAGGCGCAGCGCAATAACAAGGCGCCCCAGGTGCTCATCTCGAGGACCCATCCGGGCCTTGTAAAGCGCCTTTTCGAGCTCGAGGTGCCCGAGATACAGAGCGGCGTCGTGCAGATCAAGTCCATCGCCCGCGAGGCGGGCCAGAGGACGAAGGTCGCCGTCGTCTCGTTCGATCCCAACGTGGACGCGGTAGGCGCCTGCGTGGGCCCCAAGGGCATCAGGGTGGAGCGCATAGTGCAGGAGATACATAACGAGAAGATAGACATCATCGAGTGGGATCCCGATATCGCCGTCTATATCGCCAAGGCGCTGAGCCCCGCCCGTGTCATAATGGTCTATATAAACGAGGACGAGAAGGCCGCGAAGGTCGTCGTTCCCGACGCGCAGCTCTCCCTTGCGATAGGCAAGGAGGGCCAGAACGCCAGGCTCGCCGCGAAGCTGACCGGCTGGAAGATAGATATCAAGTCCAAGTCCGCCGCGGACGAGGAAATGGGCGAAGCGGCCGAAGACGAATTCGACGCGGAGCTTGAAGAGGATCCGGGCGATGAGTTCGCCGTGGAAGAGGCCGCCGAGACCGAGGAATAAGCTTTTTAGAGGTTTGATTTGGCAAAGAAGATACCGATGAGGATGTGCGTCGGATGCCGCACCATGAAGGAAAAGAGGAGCCTTGTCAGGGTGGTCAGGACCGAGGAGGGCTCGGCCGAGCTCGATCTGACCGGCAAGAGGAACGGCAGGGGAGCTTACGTCTGCCCCTGCGCCGAGTGCCTTAAAAAGGCGGTCAGGAGCCGCGCTCTCGACCGTGCGCTCGAGACCTCGATATCGCCCGAAGTCATGGAAAGGCTCGCCGCCGAGATCGAAAGACGGGAGGGCGCCTGAGATGAGCGGACCGGCTGATCAAACGGTTTTGACCGCGCTGGGCTTCGCCATGAAGGCGGGGAAGGTGCGCTCCGGGAATCTCGCCGCGGAAAAGGCGCTGAAGAGCGGCAAGGCGCGCATGGTGCTGATCGATTCAAGCGCCGCGCCAAACACCGTGGAACGCTGGAAGGGGCTCTGCGAAAGGAATCGGGTCCCCCTGGCGGTCGCCGAAAATGTCGGCAGGGCGATAGGGCATGAAGCCCATATCGTGGCCTGCGTTACAGATAGCGGCTTCGCCGATATGATAATGCGAAGCCAAGCAAATCCTGATTTGGGAGGGAATTCAAATGGCAAGAACTGAACTTATGGAATCCGCAAAGAAGATCGACTCGAGGGCGGCGGAGCTTTTGGAGCGCATTAAGCAGCTCCACGGCGACGTCAGCGCCTCGCTTCAGGTCGCCAAGCGGCAGGAAAGCAAGCTGATAGAGAAGGAGAAGGCCGAAAAGAAGGCCAGAGAGGAGCGCGAAAGGGAAGAGCGCCGCATGGAATACCTCGCTTCGGACGAGCAGCGCGGCGTTTACTCCAGCGGTCCGGATGAGGAAGAGCCCGCCGAAAAGAAGGAGGAGGCACCTGCAGCTCCCGCCGAGCCCGAGAAGGAGCCCGTCAAGGAGCCCGAGGCCGCTCCCGTAAAGGAGCCCGAGAAGGAGCCCGCCAAGCAGGAGGAGCCGGCGAAGGAGAAGCCCGCCGAGCCCAAAAAGCCCGCCGAGCCGCGCTATGAGAAGCGCCCCATCGGAGATAACCGCTCCGACAGGCCTCAGGACAGGACCCGTCCCCGCGGCGACAAGCCCCAGGGCGACCGTCCTCCCAGGCAGGGCGATAAGCCCTACGGCGACAAGCCCTACGGCGATAAGCCCAAGCAGGGCGACAGGAAGCCCGGCCAGCAGGGCGGCAAGCGTACCCAGGGTCAGCCCACGGTAATGCCCCAGCCCGCCAACAGGCACGAGAACAAGGGCCAGTACGTAAGGACCTTCGACAACGACAAGAAACAGCCCAAGAACAAGAAGACCATTATGAAGGAGACCGCTCCCTCCGCCAACGCATGGGATGACGAGGGCGCATACGGCAACCGCAGGAAGATGAAGAAGCAGCAGACGCAGCATAAGCCCGAGCCCGTCAAGATCGAGAAGGCCGTACTGACCTCCGAGAACATCACGGTCCGCGAGCTCTCCGAAAAGATCGGCAAGCCTGCCGCCGAGATCATCAAGAAGCTCTTCATGATGGGCACTATAGCCACCATAAACAACGAGATCGACTTCGAGACCTGCGAGCTCATCGCCGCCGATTACGATATCGAGCTCGAGCTCCAGCTCCCCAAGACCGCCGAGGAAGCGCTCGCCGAGGCCGCGGGCGAGGACGACAGCGAGGAGAACCTCGTCGAGCGTCCTCCCGTAGTCACCATAATGGGTCACGTCGACCACGGCAAGACCTCTCTGCTCGACGCCATAAGGCACAGCTCCGTCACCGCGGGCGAGGCCGGCGGCATCACGCAGCATATCGGCGCTTACACCGTCACCTGCAACGGCAGGAAGATCACCTTCATAGACACCCCGGGTCACGAGGCGTTCACCGCAATGCGTGCCCGCGGCGCGCAGGTCACGGACGTCGTCATACTCGTAGTTGCGGGAGACGACGGCATAATGCCCCAGACCGTGGAGGCGATCAACCATTCCAAGGCGGCGGGAGTTCCCATCATCGTCGCCATAAACAAGATGGATAAGCCCGAGGCCAATCCCGACCGGGTCCTCCAGCAGCTCACCGAGCACGGTCTGCTCTGCGAGGCGTGGGGCGGCGACACGATCACCGTGCCCGTCTCCGCAAAGACCAAGATGAACCTCAACACGCTGCTCGAAATGGTACTGCTCCAGGCCGACATACTCGAGCTCAGGGCGAATCCCGACCGCAAGGCGAAGGGCACCATCATCGAGGCGCAGCTTGACAAGGGCCGCGGCCCCGTGGCGACTGTGCTCGTGCAGAACGGCACGCTCCGCATCGGCGATCCCATCGTAGCCGGCGTCGCGTTCGGCAAGGTCCGCGCGATGATGGACGATAAGGGCAAGCGCGTCAAGGAAGCCGGCCCCAGCACGGCCGTAGAGGTGCTGGGCTTCAACGAAGTCCCCTCCGCGGGCGACGAGATGATTGTCGCCGATATGGATAAGCTCTCCAAGCTCGTTGCAGAGGAGCGCCGCAATAAGATCCGCGCGGAGCAGATGAAGAAGCTCTCCAAGGTATCGCTCGAGGATCTGTATTCCCATATCGCAGAGGGCGAGGTAAAGGACCTCAATATCGTCATAAAGGCGGACGTCGACGGCTCGGTCGAGGCGGTCAAGCAGGCGCTCGAGAAGCTCTCGAACGAGGAAGTCCGCGTCAAGTGCATTCACGGCGGCGTCGGCGCCATCACCGCTTCGGACGTCATGTTCGCCTCCGCTTCCAACGCGATCGTCATCGGCTTCAACGTCCGTCCCGACTCCGGCGCGAAGGCGCTCTCCGAGCAGGAGAAGGTCGACATCCGCACCTACAGGGTCATCTATCAGGCGATAGAGGACGTCGAGAACGCCATGAAGGGTATGTTCAAGCCCGTATATCAGGAGGTCACTCTCGGCACAATAAGCGTCAGGAACACCTTCAAGGTCCCCGGCGTCGGCATTATTGCGGGCGCGTACGTCTCCGAAGGCAAGGTCCAGCGCAACGCGCAGGTACGCGTCGTGCGCGACGGCATAGTCATCCACGAGGGCAAGATCGCCTCGCTGCGCCGCTTCAAGGACGACGTCAAGGAGGTCGCGCAGGGCTACGAGTGCGGTATCGGCATAGAGAACTTCAACGACATCCATGAGGGCGACGTCATCGAAGCCTTCGTAATGGAGGAGGTAAAGCGCTGATCGGGCCGACCGGTCAGGGCTTCCGCCGGATAAAAAGAGGTATAAATGGCATTTACGAGATTTGACAGGATAAACGAGGAGATCAGGAGGGTATTAAGCGAGGTCATCCGCGACATGAAGGATCCCCGCATCTCCCCTCTGACCACCGTCATGCGCGCCGAGGCGACCAACGACCTCAAGCAGTGCAGGGTGCTGATCTCCGTTTACGATAAGGACGATGAGGTGAGGCGGGAGACCGTCGACCAGCTCAACAGGGCGGAGGGCTTCATCGCCAGGGAGATGGGCCGCAGGATAGATCTGCGCCATATCCCGACCTTTGAATTCCGCCTTGACGATTCGATCGAGTATTCGGTGCATATCGCCGAGATAATCGATAGGCTCGGCAGGGAAAGGAACGGCAATAACTGACGGTGATTCTTCAGCCGGGAAAGGTGAAGGAAACGAAATGAAAGACCGCAAAGCTTTTGAGCCTATTATCGCGGGGCTTAACGAGTATGATGCTTTCAGCATACTCACCCACGTTTCTCCCGACGGAGACACGCTGGGTTCCGCCCTTGCGCTTTACGCTCTTATAAGGGATATGGGCAAGACGGCCGAGGTGATATGCGAGGAACCGGTCCCCCATATCTACGGCTATCTTCCCAATGCCGAAAAGGTCGTGCTGCCGCAGGATGCGGTGGGCTATGAATGCGTGATCACCGCGGACTGCGCCGATATGTCCCGCTTCAAGAAGGCGGAGCATATCTTCGAGGGCGCGAAGTACACAATGGTCATAGACCATCATTTTACCAATAAGGGCTACGGCATGGCCAATCTTATCATGGCGGACGCCTCCGCCGCGTGCGAGGCGGTCTATTACCTGTATAAGCATATGGACAAGCCGATCACTCCGGAGGCTGCGGTGTGCCTTTACACCGGCATCGTCACCGATACCGGCAATCTCACCTATTCGAACACCACCCCCGCCTGCATCAGGATGGTGGCGGAAATGTATGAGAACGGCCTGAATATCACCGAGATCAACCGGAATATCTACAGGACGGTCCCCTTCTCCAAGACGAGGCTCCAGGGGCACGTGCTCGCCAATATGAAGCTCGAAAGGGAGGGCACTATAGGCATCGCGACCCTCACCGTGGCGGAGATGGATTCCTTCGGCGCGACCAACGAGGACTGCGAGGGCATAGTCGACAGCGTGCGCGACGTCGAGTGCGTTAAGGTCGCCATATTCATAAGGGAGGGCCGCGACGGCACCTTCAAGGTCAGCCTCCGCTCGAAGGACTGCGCCGACGTGGGCAGGATCTCCAAAAAGTACGGCGGCGGCGGTCATGCGGCCGCGGCGGGATATACCTCCGCCGAGCCTCTTTCCACCACCATCGCGAACGCTCTTCGGGATGCTTCCGAAGTATTGAGCGAATGATAAACGCAGAAGGTGTAATTTGCATTTTGAAGCCTCCGGGGATGAGCTCCTCGGACGCTGTGACAGACGTCAGACGGGTCTTTGAAGAAAAGCGAGTCGGGCATACAGGCACTTTGGACCCCGCGGCTGCGGGAGTCCTGCCCATCTGCATAGGCCGCGCGACCCGTCTTTTTGATTATCTCGTGGATAAGCGGAAGGAGTACATTGCCGAGCTCGTTTTCGGCTGCGCTACCGATACCGAGGACGCGACGGGTACCGTCACGGCCGTTTCGGACAGGACGGTGGAGCCCGAGGAGCTTTCGGCGGCGCTCCCGCGCTTCATAGGCGATATCGAGCAGGTCCCGCCGCTGTATTCCGCTTTGAACGTGAACGGAGTAAAGCTTTATAAGCTCGCCCGCTCCGGCGAGCTCAACGAGGCGCTTGAGGAAAAGCGCCGCACCATCACGGTATACGGGCTCGAGCTCATAGAAAGGACGGGGGAGAACAGGTTCCTCATAAGGATCGAATGCTCGAAGGGGACCTATATAAGGACGCTCTGCAAGGATATCGGGGAGGCGATAGGCTGCCCGGCGCACATGGCGTTCCTGCTCCGCACGAGGTCGGGCGCGTTCACGCTCGAAAACTCGTATTCCATAGCCGAGCTTGCCGAAATGAAGGAAAGGGGCGAGCTTTTATCCGCCCTCATACCGATGGACAGGGCGATAGAGCATATCCCGAAGCTCGAGCTTAACGGCCTTTCCCGGAAAAACGCACAGCTTCTGATACACGGCGCGGGGATAAAATGCGCGGACGGCAGGCAGGGGAGGCCCCTGAGGGTGTATCTCGACGGCGAATTCATGGGGCTGGGCGAGATAAAAGAAGGCGAGCTGAGGATCACAGTATGGCTCGGCGGCGACGCGCACCAGATAAAGGGCATGAAGATATCCGGCAGGATAGCGCACCATAACCGCATCGGCACGGAGCTCGGCTTCCCGACTGCCAATCTTGAAGGGTACGACAAAAAGCAGCTCCCCTCCGAGGGCGTTTACGCCACCGCCGCGGAGCTCGAAGGCAAAAGATACGCCGCCGTCACCTCGATTGGCAGGAACCCCACCGTGGGCGGCAGGGAGCTCACTGTCGAGACCCACATACTGGATTACGAGGGCGACTGCTACGGCAAGCCCATGACGGTCGTGTTCATAAAGCGGCTGAGGGGGATGATAAAGTTCGGCTCGACCGAGGAGCTCAAAAGCCGCATCGCGCGCGACTGCGAGGAGGCACGCCGCATAGCCGCCGATTCAAAATATACCGAATAATATTGAAAAAAACCTTTACAAACGCGATCGCGCTGTGTTATAATACCTTGCCTATGTGTGGATAGGCGTTCAGCCCGCAAGGGCAAACTGTTTGCTTCGTTCGGCGAGTACTCCGGCGTCTTACGCAGCGTACAGGGATACTAATTTATTTGGAGGCAAAATATGGAAAAAGATCGCAAGAACGAGATCATCACCACTTATGCTCTGCATGAGGGTGACACCGGTTCCCCCGAGGTCCAGATCGCTCTTCTGACCGAGCGCATCAACCACCTCACCGCACACCTGCAGGAGCACAAGAAGGACAATCACTCCCGTCGCGGCCTGCTCAAGATGGTCGGTAAGAGGCGCGGCCTGCTCAACTACCTCAAGTCCACGGACATTGAGCGTTACAGGGCCATCATCGCAGCTCTTAACATCAGGAAGTAAACATTTAAGATCAATGGAAAGTGGGCGGGAGTACCCACTTTCTTTTGAAAAAGAGCGAAAAGAATACTCCAGTTAAGGATAGATAACAATAAAAGTACATATAAAGGAGCATTAGGAAAATGCAGAGAACATTCGAAATGGAGCTTGCGGGCCGCAGGATATCCGTCGTTACCGGCAAATATGCCGAGCAGGCGGGCGGTTCCGTTATGATCTCCTGCGGCGGCACGGCGCTTCTCGTGTGCGCGACCGTCGCCAAGGCCCCCCGCGAGGGAGCCGACTTCCTCCCCTTAAGCTGTGATTACGAGGAGAAGATGTATGCGGCGGGCAAGATCCCCGGCGGTTTCATCAAGCGTGAGGGCCGTCCCTCCGAAAAGGCTGTTCTGACCAGCCGTCTTATCGACCGTCCCCTTCGTCCGCTGTTCCCCAAGGGCTTCTATAACGACGTTCAGGTAGTCGCTACCTGCATGTCCGTCGAGAAGGACGTTCAGCCCGAGATACTCGCCATGATCGGTTCCTCCATCGCCCTTTCCATCAGCGAAGCGCCCTTCATGGGCCCCATCGGCGCCGTTTCCGTCGGCTTTGTCGACGGCGAATACGTCATCAATCCCGATTCCGAGCAGCGTGAGAAGAGCCGTCTCGCCCTCACCGTCGCCGGCACGCGCGACGCGGTCATGATGGTCGAGGCCGGTGCGAACGAGGTCACCGAGAAGGAGATGCTCGACGCCATACTGCTTGCCCATAACTACATCAAGGAGATCGTTGCCTTCATTGACGGCATTCAGGCCGAGGTGGGCAAGGAAAAGATCGTTCCCGATATCCACGTTCCCGATGAGGAGCTCAAGGCAAAGGTCGTCGAGTACGCCCGCGAGAAGGTCGTCTGGCAGCTCGATACCTTCGACCGCAAGGAGCGCGAAGCGAGGACCGCGGAAGTCACCGCCGACGTCAAGGCGCACTTTGCCGAGGAGTATCCCGAAGCGGGCTCCGATATCGACGCCATCCTCTACAACCTCATGAAGGAGATCCTTCGTGATAAGATCATCAACAAGGGCATCCGCCCCGACGGCCGCAAGATGGACGAAGTCCGTCCCATCTGGTGCGAGGTGGGCGTTCTGCCCCGCACTCACGGTTCCGCCGTATTCACCAGGGGCCAGACCCAGGTCATGACCATGACCACCCTCGGCACCCTCGGCGACGGCCAGACCCTCGACGGCATTGGCGAAGAGGATTTCAAGCGCTATATCCATCACTACAATATGCCGCCCTACAGCGTTGGCGAGGTCAGGCGTCTCGGCAGCCCGGGCAGGCGTGAGATCGGCCACGGCGCTCTTGCCGAAAGGGCTCTGCTTCCCATGATCCCCTCCGAGGATGATTTCCCCTATGCGATCCGTCTGGTCTCCGAGGTCATCTCCTCCAACGGTTCCACCTCGCAGGCCTCCATCTGCGCCTCCACAATGTCCCTTATGGACGCGGGCGTTCCCATCAAGAAGCCCGTCGCGGGCGTTGCAATGGGCCTTATCAAGGACGACGCCAACGGCAATATCGCCATCCTCACCGACATACAGGGTCTTGAGGACTTCATGGGCGATATGGACTTCAAGGTCGCCGGCACCAGGGAGGGCATCACCGCCATCCAGATGGATATCAAGATCAAGGGCATCAATGAGGAGATCCTCACCAGGGCTCTCGAGCAGGCGCGTCAGGGCAGGCTCTTCATACTCGATAAGATGATGGAATGCATCTCCGAGCCCCGTCCCGAGCTTTCTCCCTATGCTCCCCGCATACTCCGCTTCACCATCAATCCCGATAAGATCCGCGAGGTCATCGGCTCCGGCGGCAAGACCATCAACGGCATCATTGCCAAGACCGGCGTCAAGATCGACATCGAGGACGACGGCAGGGTGTTCATCGCCTCCACCGACGCCGCGGCTTCCGCTGAGGCAAAGCGCATGATCGACGCCATCGTCAAGGATATCGAGGTCGGCGACGTCATACTGGGCAAGGTGGTCAATCTGCTTCCCATCGGCGCTCAGGTAGAGGTCAAGCCCGGCAAGAAGGGTCTCGTCCATATCTCCAGGCTCGCCAATCACCGCGTCGAAAAGGTCGAGGATGAGGTCGCAGTCGGCGACGAGATACTCGTCCGCGTTATCGACATCAAGCCCGACGGCAAGATCGATCTTACCCGCAAGGGCCTCATCCCCGGCGATAAATAATTCATAACCGAACGCACTTCGCTCCCGCCTGACCCCGGCGGGAGCTTTTTTGTGCCCGCGCCTCCCGATTGAGCGGCGTGCGGGCAAAAGCACTTGCCGCATATGCTGTTGATGGACGTTTCTTAAATACACGCACAATTATGTAAAATTCATTATTGACAAAATAATGAAGGGGGTATAATTAAATTAGGGGGGAAATAATACAGCGGCAAAACAATATGTGTTCAGGAGGTAATTCTATGAAAAAGAAGACGCTGTTTATCATTTTGGCCGTGCTGGCTGTCATTTTGGCTGCGGTTTTCGCGGTGAAGGCTGTTGAAAGAGCCAAACAGAGGCGGATCGCCGAAGCGCGCTTCAACGTCGCCGGCGATATCGTCCGCGTCGAATATAAGGATCTCATGAGCGGCGCCGTCGCCGTCACCGATAGGCAGGAGGATATAAAGGTGCTGCTTGAATGCATCGAGCTTGCAAGGCTCAATTATCGAACTGCAGATCATCAACTGGCAGCGATGGCGGACAGCCCGAGCATCACCTATAAGTATGCCGACGGAAGCAGAAAACAATATGATTATATAGTTAAGCCCAACGAGAAGTATCCGCAGCCGTTCAAGGCTTTCTGCGAGATACCCTATATCGCCGGGCAGCTTGCTGCCAAGGACGATTGAGCCTTTCATTGATCCCTGCGCCCCTCCTTTTCAGGCGAGGCGCTTTTTTGCGCCCCAAACAAAAAAATTTTTTTCTCCGGGGGCTCTTATATGGGGTGACAAAGGAGCTCTTCTGTGATAGAATATACTCGGGAAAATCCATTATAGAAAGTGAGAAAACCAAAAGTGAAACGTATCTTATCCATTGTAATCTCAGCATTGATGCTCTTTGCTCTCGTCCCCGCCGCGGCGCTCGCCGAAGACGCCGCGTATGCCGTGCGGGAAGCCGCCGCCATGAGGCGCTGGGACGACGTGTGGAGCGCGCTGGACCCCGTTGAAAAGGAGATGCTGGCCCTTGGCGCCACTCCCGCCGAGGTCACGAACGCCGTTTATAAGGCGGCGCTCAACTGCCCCCTCATCGACGAGGGCAGCATAACCGATCTCTGCTCCAACGAGTTTACCTTCACCACCGCCGGAATGCTCGGCGGCTACAACTACCGCGTGAGGAACTATGATAAGGCTCCCGCGAGGATGACCGCTCCCTCCTCCGCCGCGAAGTCGGTCGAGAGGATCAACGCCGTCAAAAACGGTCCCTCGAGCATAAACGTGCTCCTCGTCGGCCCCTATTACGGCTCCGACAGCAGCTTCACCGATCAGTACAGGCGCGAGGCGCAGTCCCTCGCCGAGGCGACCGGCGGTCAGCTCACCGTGCTCCAGGGTTCGCAGGCGACCGGCCCGAATATCGCCGCCAATTACCCCAATAAGGGCATAGTCATTTATGACTCCCACGGCAACTGCATCTCCTCGAAGCAGACCTCCTATCTGGATCTGACCTCGAGCACGGGCCTCACCTCGACCGACTATTCCAACGGATGGGCGTATAACGGCGGTTCCTTCTACGGCATCGACGGGCGCTATATCCAGAACCACGTGACGGAGCCCCTCTCCAACTGCTTCGTTTGGATGGCCATTTGCGAGGGCATGAAGCTCGGCGGCAGAGGTACTACGGGCACCGCGCTGCTTGCCGCGGGCGCAGCGGCTGTTTACGGCTATTCCCAGTCAGTCACTTTCGCGGGCGATTACGAGTATGAAGCGACCTTCTGGGATCTCATGAAGGAGGGCGCCATAGTTTCCGAGGCGCTTGAAGAGATGAAGGAGGTCCACGGCATTCCCGATCCCTATGGCGACGCTTATCCCATTCTGATGAGCCCCGTCGATCCCTTCCCCTCCAACCCCGACGGTGCGCAGGAGGTCTCCTGCGATTGGAATATGTATTCAAGCGAGCCCGTCGCGCTCGAGAGCTATTCCTTAAGCGATACCTCGATCGACGTTTACGAGAGCTTTACAAGGGTCGTCACGTTCGACCGAGTGCCCTTCAATGCGAATGAGTATGAGCTCGCCTGGAGCTCCGCCGATGAGAGCGTCGCGGCAGTTGCCGGCAATAACCGCAAGGTCAGGATCACCGGCGTCGGTGAAGGCGCGACCGAGATCGTCTGCACCGTGCTCGTCGACGGCAGCGTAATAGGCACTGAGAGCGTCTCCGTTAACGTACTGCGTCTCCCGACTCTCAACGAGGCGGCGAACGCTCCCGGCGGCAGCCTTGAATTCACCTCCGCTACGGCCGCTTACCCCTGGACGGTCGGCGTCGTGGACGGCATGCCCGCCGCCATGTCCGGTAACGCGGGCGTCAATAATTCCACCTCCACGCTGCAGCTCGCGGTCCATATGGAGGCCGGCGATCAGCTTACGTTCAGGATGAAGGCGAGCAGCGAGGACGATTACGATTTCCTCCGCTTCTACGTCAATAACTCCATATACGGCTCCCAGATGAGCGGCGACAGCGAGTGGAGGGAGGTCACCTACACCGCGCAGACGAGCGGCAGCTACACCTTCCAGTGGAGATTCGTCAAGGATCAGTACGTCGGCAGCTATGACGACTGCGGCTATCTCTGCGGCGTGAGGCTCATATCGAGCGTCGTTCCCGGCGACGTCAATTACGACAGCGCCGCGGACAGCGCCGACGCGCTCCTCGTGCTGCGCTACTCGATGGGCCTTGAGGAGCTGACCGCCGATCAGCTCGCCCGCGCCGACGTCAACGGCGACGGCGCCGTCGATTCCGCGGACGCCCTCCGCATACTCCGCGATTACCTTCTCGGCTGATCGCGCTGATAAAGCTAATCTTAATTAAGGAGATAAAAACTATGTTTACCAAAAGGATCGCCGCAGTCATACTCTCTCTGCTGATGGTTCTGGCTCTTGTCCCCGCGGCAGCGCTTGCCGGGGACGTCAGCTCCGCCGTACATGAGAAGAGCATGCTCGCAAAGCTCGATTCCGCGTGGAGCGTGCTTGAGGACGTCGAGTCCGAAGCCATCGCCTCCGGTGCGGAGATGAGCGAAGTCACAAAGGCCGTCTATAAGGCGGCTCTGCAGCTCAAGCTGGTCGATGAAAAGAGCATCAACAGCTTGACCTCGAAGAGCTTCTTCTTCAAGGTCAACGGCATGGAGTGCTGCTATGATTACGTCGCCCGCAACATTCCCCATGTCTCCGCCGTCAGCGGCGAGACCGTCAGCGCCATCTCCGCCGCTGTGGGCGCTTCCCAGCCCAAGAACGGCCCCACGAGCATGGACGTTTTGCTCGTCGGCCCCTATTACGGCGAGGACTCCAACTTCACGAATCAGTATAGGAACGAAGCCAATTCCATCGCCAATTCCGTTGGCGGTGAGATGACCGAGCTTGCTCATTACGCTGCGACCGGTCCCGCCATCGCGGAGGCCGTCGTCGAAGCCGGCGTAGTCATCTACGACTCCCACGGCACCGCAAGCGGCACTTCTTCCTATCTCTGCCTCACCACCAACAGCGGTATCACCTCCGAAGACTATCAGAACGGCTGGGCGGTCAACGCCGGCGGCGCCGCTTATATCGACGGCAGGTATATCCAGAACCACATCACGCAGGAGCTTCCCAACAACATTTTCTGGATGGCTATCTGCGAGGGCATGAAGCTTTCCGGCCGCGGCACCACCGGCTACGCTCTGCTTGATGCCGGCGCAGGCTGCGTTTACGGTTATTCTCAGTCAGTCACCTTCTCCGGCGATTACAGGTACGAGGCGCACTTCTGGAATAACATGAAGAACAACGACATGACCGTCGCCGAGGCTTTCAACGCCATGACCGCCGCGCTGGGCAACTGGGATCCCGCTTATTCCAGCTCCTCCGGCGCCGCGTGGCCCATCGTTATGAGCCCGGACGATCCCTTCCCCACGAATCCCGACAGCCACCAGACCGTGTACTGCGACTGGGCCCTGAGGGGCGGCAGCCTTGAGCCGGTCGAGCTGACCGAATGGAGCCTCAGCGAAGAGGCCGTCGAGCTTTACGAGACCACCACGGTCAACGTCAAGTTCGAGCGCATCCCCGACAATGCGAACCACTACGAGCTCGTATGGCACAGCCAGGATGAGAGCATCGCAGCCGTTTCCGGCAATAACCGCAGGGTCGCCATCACCGGCGTCGGCGAGGGCGCGACCAATATCTATTGCGAGATACTGGTGGACGGCGAGTGCATCGGCACCGCCTTCTGCGCCGTCAACGTCATCCACTTCCCGACTCTGAACGAGGCGGCGAACGAGGAGAACGGCACTCTCGAATTCACCTCCACGACTCCCAACTATCCCTGGGCGTGCGCTATCATCGACGGCGAGGCAGTTGCCAAGAGCGGCAACTCGGGGCAGGACAGCACAGTTTCGACCATGCAGCTCGTGCTCGATATGGAAGCAGGCGATAAGCTCGTATTTGATTGGAGGGTCAGCTCCGAGTCGAATTACGATATGCTCGGCTTCTACGTGAACGGCACGCAGAACGGCTCCCGCATCAGCGGCGAGACCGATTGGGCGACCATCACCTATACCGCCGCCACCTCCGGAACCTTCACCTTCCAGTGGCGCTATGAGAAGGATTATTCCGTGAGCAGGAACGACGACTGCGGCTATGTCAACAACGTCAGGTTCGTGCCCGAAGCCTATCTGCCCGGCGACGTCAACAACAACGGCGCCGTTGAAAGCGACGACGCGCTTATCGTGCTCCGCTACAGCCTCGGCCTCGCGAATCTCACCTCCGCTCAGCTTGCCCGTGCGGACGTTAACGGCGACGGCTTAGTCAACAGCACCGACGCTATAATGATCCTGCGCAGCGCTCTCGGCGCGGCATGATCTGCCGATGACATAAGGGACGGCCCCGCGCCGTCCCTTTTCGTCACAGAAAATGAAATTTCACTATTGCAAAACCCGCCCAAAGGGTGTATAATAATCAAGCACGGAAACCTTGGTCGCATGGCTCAGTTGGTAGAGCATATCGTTCACATCTATGGAGCATTGCGACTCGCGCATCCTGCGGATGAAGCAGCGAGGCGCAATGGGTTCGAGTCAAAAGACTCGAACCGTAGGAAGAACTCAATATGGTCGCATGGCTCAGTTGGTAGAGCATATCGTTCACATCGATGGGGTCACAGGTTCGAGTCCTGTTGCGACCACCAAAAGACGCTTGAAAAAGCGTCTTTTTTCGTGTCGCGGAAAGAGCATATCGTTCACATCGATGGAGCATTGCGACTCGCGCATCCTGCGGATGAAGCAGCGAGGCGCAATGGGGGAGAGTCCTGTTGCGACCACCAAAAGACGCCGAAAGGCGTCTTTTTATTGCGTCAACAGGACTCGAACCAAAAGAAAACTCGATATGACAGGCTGTTTTGCCCGTATAGCATATCGAACCATCGATGGGGAGAGTATTGCCCCGGATCCCACCTCGCTTTACAAATACAGCCCTGTGCGTTATAATTTGCCTGCATAACATAAGGAGGCGATAGAATGGGCTACATCAGGATAACCGAAGAGAACATCGACAGGGAGCATATCTGCTGTGCAATGTCGAACAAGCAGAGCGACATGAAAAAGCTCTGGCTCAAGGAGCGCTTTGCGGAGGGGCTGGTATTCTACCGCAGCGAGGAGCGCGGCAAGTGCTTTATAGAATACATGCCTGCCGAGGCCGCGTGGCAGCCGCTCGAGGCGGATGGGTATATGCATATCAACTGCCTTTGGGTCTCGGGCTCGCTCAAGGGGCACGGGTACTCGAACGACCTGCTGAACGAGTGCGTGCGGGACGCGAAGGAGCAGGGGAGGAAGGGCCTGACGATACTCTCCTCGGCCAGGAAGAAGGGCTTCCTTGCCGATCCGAAGTATTTGAAATACAAGGGCTTCCGATTGGCGGACGAGTCGGATCCCGGCATACAGCTTTACTATCTGCCGTTTGATGAAGGCGCGGAGGCGCCCCGCTTCAAGGAGTGCGCGAAGCACCCGCATATCGACGAGAGCGGCTTCGTGATCTATTATACCGATCAGTGCCCGTTCACCTATTATTGGGTGCCGAGGCTTGCGGAGGTCGCCGCGGAAAACGGCGTGCCTCTCAAGGTGATAAAGATCGACACGCGTGAAGCCGCGCAGAACGCGCCCTCGCCCGTTACCAATTTCACGCTGTTTAAGGACGGCGTATTCGTTACGCACGAGATACAGTCCGATAAGAAATTCCTCGCGCTCGCGGGCAAGTAAGCATAACGACGCAAAAAAGCTCCCACGCATCATCGAGCGCGGGAGCTTTGCTTTAACTTGTCATTCCGCGGTGAGGTCGAGCTTCTTTCCGCCGCCGTCGAGCTTCATCCAGCCGGCGTCGGTGCGGCAGTAAAGCCCGCTTGCGTCCGCGGCGAGCGCCGAGGCGGTGCCTTCATAGACGAAGCTGCGCTTGGGGTTGCCGCCTGTATTGGAGCAGAGCCTGCCGCCGCTGATGAAAAGCGCTTCCTTGCCGGAGGGGGTGACGACGAGGTCGGTCACGTCCTTTGCGATGAGCTTTTCGGCGGAGCCCTTCCTGTACATCAGGTCGCCTTCGCCGGTCAGATACCACTGCACGGAGCCGCTGCCGGAGATCCTGAAATCGGCGCAGTTCTCCGCGAGGGTCTCGGTCGATATGGTCTTGCCCTTCGTGGAGAGGCTCATGAGGCGCGCGCCGTTCAAATAATAGACGTGATCGAAGGCTTTGTTCGCGACAGCGCTGCCGCAGTCACCGGCGCCGTCAATGGTGACGGTGCCGTCGCGGAAGCTGTATTTGACGAGCTTGCCGCCGGCAAAATAAGCGTTGTTGAAGCTCTTTACGGGGTACGTGACCGCGCCTTGCGCGCCGGAGCCGCTCATGCAGACTGCGCCGACGGGGATGACGGGGGCGAGGCCGCTGACGGAATCGGCGATCTCCTTGGGCTCGGCTCCGTTCACGCTTATCAGAGTAACCGCCCTGTCGGAATCCGCGTTCCCGCCGAAGCCGCAGGTGAATACCGCCTCCTCATGGGTGCTGTTGAGGCAGACGCCGCCGCGCAGACCGCTGCGCAGTATGACGCTCTTGCCGCGCCTGTTGATATAGCAGAGCGCGTTGTCCTTGGCGGAATATGCGTAAACATGCTTTGCGCCGTTGGAAACGGAGACGGGCTCGAAGCCCTCGCCGAGCTCCTTATACTTGCCGCTGCTGAAGAGGTGCATAACGGGGTCGCCCTCGACGCAGTATGCGACGGACTTGCCGTCGGGGGAGACGGCGTATCCGTCCTTCACGACCGAATTGCAGATGCAGACGGGAGCGCCGTCCTTCTTGGCGCAGGCGTGGCTCCAGAGCAGGCCGTTCACGTCCTTGTATATGAGGTATTTCCCGTTGCGGGAGAGGGTGAAGCTTGCGACGTTCCTCGCGACGGGCGTATCGCGCTCGGGCAGGCAGTAAAGCTCGCCGTTTTCCGCGAGCACGGCGACCTTGCCGCCGCTCATATCCGTTTTGGCGTCGGCGATCTTAAGCTCGGGGAGCACGGGCGCGCCCTTCCTGAATACCGCCGTACCGTCGGTCACGTTATATGCGCCGGAGACGGGGGAGATGTAATTCCCGCCCCTGCCCGCGAGAGCTATTATGAGGGCGCAGAGCAGTATCGCAAGAAGCGCAGCGCAGACGGCGACCAAAGTGCGCTTCCCGGAGCTCTTATTCCCGGAGGGGCCGCCGGAGCCGATATCTACCGAGCCCAGATCGTCGTCGCCGCCGTCGTTCCTTACGGGGGGCGGGGTAAGGGGGAGAGCCATTCCACAGCGCTTGCAGGTTATGGCTCCGTCCTTGTTATGCTTGCCGCAGTATGCACATTTCATAAGCTGCCTCCTGGTTCGTTTTTCTTTTGCCGCTGTATTTTACCCGATCATTCCTCGGGGTCGTCGCTTCCGTAAACGCCCTTGAGCTCGTTCAATGAGGCGCGGTCGGTCTCTTCCATGACCTCTTTTATCAGCGAGACGATCTGCTCGGGCTTTAACACCTTGCCCGCCGAAACGAGCCTGCCGTCGACGATGAGCGAAGGCGTGGTCATTACGCCGAGCTTTGCGATCCCGGCAAAATCCGATATGCATTCGAGCTCATGCTCGAGTCCGAGCTCGCGCACGGCCTGCTTAGTGTTTTCGCGCATGGCGGAGCAGTGCGAGCACCCCGTCGCGCAGATCTTGATCCTTGCGCCGCCGACAGCGTCGGGAAGCAGGGGCCGAGTCTTCGCCCTGCGCTTCTGCTTCACGTCAAGTATCCTGATTATAGCCATATTATCCCTTTCCGGAACAGTACGCCGTGCTCATGCGCTTGCCCGAGGATACCTTCGCTGAAGGCCTCCCACAGCAGCCAGAGAGCGGCGAGCAGTATTATTATACCGAGAATTATCTTGATGATCCGCCCTATCCTTTCGTATTTGGGGCTTTCCGCGATGCGCTGCACGAGCCCGGTGGAGGTCCCGGCGATAACGGAGAGTATCGCGTGGCCCACGGAGAAGAAGAGCAGCAGCACTATACCCGAAAGTATGCGGCCCTGGTCTATCACGACCGCCAGCAGGGCGACTATGACGGGAGTCGCGCAGTGTGCGGAGAATACTCCGGCAAGCAGCCCGGCAACGAAAGCGCCCCAGGCGCCCTTCAGCCTGTTCCCGGCGGCGATGGAGGAGGTGGGAATGAGATCGACGACGCCCCACATCTGCAGCGCCATGAGCACGAGTATCACCGCGAGTATCAGATGCATCCATATCTCCGCCTTTTCAAGCAGGAGCCCCGCGAGGGAGGCGATCACGCCGAGGGTGATAAAAGTGATAGACGAGCCCAGAGCAAAGAGCAGGGAGAGTATCAGCGCCCTCTTTCCCCTCGTTTCCGCGCCTCCGACGCAGCCTATCACGAGGGGCACGGTCGAGAGCGAGCAGGGCATGAGCGATGTGACTATGCCGCCTAAAAGAGCTATGACGGGAGCGAGCCAGGTGCTCTCCGTAAGCGCGTTGGATATGGCGGTCAATACCTGTTCCATCATTAAGCCTCCGTTGATGCATATCATCACAACTACCATAATAATACATCGGCCGATAAAATGCAATGCCTTTTTTGCTTTTCACGGGGAGCGTGCTGTGGTATAATTACATGGAAAGCATCGTGAGAGGAGCGGAACCGCAATGGATACAGACGGACTTTCCCCGATGGAAAGGGGGCCTGAAGAGGCGCTTGAAAAGGCCGGGATAGGCTTTATAAGGCTCGCCCATCCGGAGGCCGATACGATGGAAAAATGCAGGGGGATAGGGGAGGAATACGGCGCGAGGCACTGCAAGAACCTGTTCCTTGCCAACAAGCACGGGACGAATTTCTTCCTGCTGCTTATGGATCCCGATAAGCCCTACAGGACGAGCGAAGTCAGCCGCAAGCTGGGCTCCACGCGCCTGAGCTTCGGCACGCCGGAGCAGCTTTACGCGGTGCTCGGGCTCAGGCCCGGCTCGGTTTCCGTTATGGGGCTTGTGAACGAATGCGCGAGGAAGGCATATGATGAAGGGAGGCTCCATATCGCCATAGACGGCGCGCTCCTGTCCCGCGAGCGGATTTGCGTCCATCCCAATACCGGCGAAGCGACGCTCGTGCTCGCCACGAAGGATCTTATAAGGTTCCTTGAAAGCGGGGGCTTTGAGTACGCCGAGGTTTCGATATGAGGCATTTTGGCTATTGCAGTCGAAGGTTTTTTGCGATATAATAAAATGTAAGAACGATCGGAGGTGTGCTTAATGGAAGAAGAAAGATGCATGCTGTTCTCTTTCCTGACGGGGAACGTGTTTGCCGCGATACTGCATTTTATCTGCGCCGTGTCGGGCTGGTGCTGCCTTGTGTTCCCGATCCTTTCCGCGATCCTTTTCCTGCTTGAAAGGAACGGCAAGGCAAGGGCGGCCTGTATCCATACCGGGCTTATCTCCCTCGTGACTGCCGCGCTCGCCGCCGTGCCGCTGATACTCTGGCTTATAATCAGGGGCGTCACGCACGCATCCGGCGCTTTCTACGTGGTCTGCACGGTGCTCTTTGCAGGCGCCGCCGCGCTGATCTGCTTCGCGCTGTTCGTCGTCGAGATCGCCTGCGGGGTAAAGTCCCTGAAGGGAGAGCCCGTAGAGGTCCCGTTCATCACCGGTTGGGTCGCCGGCATCGCGGAGAAGCTGAGCTGAGTTTTATGTATTCATGCCGGGGGTGACGAACCCCCGGTTTTTTGCTGCAAAGCCCTGCCTGTGCATTTGACAAAGACTTCATTATATGGTAAAATGATAGGTAGATTATTCTGGTCAATTACAAGATATGGAAAGGATATTGAAATGAAGAAGCTTTTCTGCTTTCTGATCGTCGCCTCCCTGCTGCTGGGCTTTGCCGCCTGCGGGCGCGGGAACGAGGTCATTATAAATATCGGCGATCCCACTGCCGAGCCCGCGCAGACCGAGCCGGCTTCCGATGCGCCCACCGCCGAGCCCGCCGTGACCGAGACTCCGGCCGTCACGGATACCCCCGCTCCCACGGAAGCGCCGGATTTCACTCCCGAGCCCACCGCGGTTCCCGATCTGCCCGCCGGCCAGGTGCTCTGGCTGAACACCATGCCCCTTGACCTTTACGGCGTGTCCGAAGCGGACGCCGAGGCCTGGTTCTCCGACGCGGTGTTCGTCGGCGATTCCATAATGCTCGGCTGGAAGAATTATAACAACACCATGCTCGAGTCCAACCCGAACTTCTTCGGGCAGACGCATTTCCTCTGCGAGGGCAGCTACGGCGCGGGCCACGCGCTCGAGCCCGTGTCCGATAAGAGCCTGCATCCCCTCTATCAGGGCAAGCAGCAGCTCCTCTGGGATTCCATAAGCCAGATGGGCGCGAAGAAGGCGTTCATCTGCTTCGGCCTCAACGACGTCGCCATATACGGAGTGGAGGGCACGGCGAACAATTTCCGCACTCTCTGCGGCAATATCACCGATAATTCCGCCGATACCGAGATATACATAATAAGCGCAATGTACCTGATCGACGATTCCAACATGAAGGCGCTCACCAACGCCAATCTCAGGAAGTTGAACGGGCTTTTGAGGGATATGTGCGACGAGCGCGGCTATACCTTCGTCGATATCGCGAGCCATCTCGTAGGCCCCGACGGATATCTCAAGGCCGAGTACTGCAGCGATAATTACGTTCACCAGACCACCGCCGCTTACGTCGTTTGGGCGCAGATATTAAGGAGCGTCGCCGCCCGCGATATCAAGTTCGGCAGCTGACCCAGTTAACAAACCGAAAGGATAAACAATAAAATGAAGAAGCTCATCACCGTTTTCGCACTTGCTGCGCTCTGCGTGGTCATTGCGCTCGGCTCCGTTGCGTGCAAGGGCAGCGACAAGCCCGCGAACGACGTTCCCTCCGCCGTTACCACCAAGTCTCCCGCCGAGATCTATAACGCCGTCGCCGCCGTCGCCAAGTTCGACGGCATGACCGTCGTCCCCACCCGCGATTATACCGATATCTACGGCATCGATCCCGCCAAGGTCGATTCTTCCGTCTGGTATATGTCCGAAAATCCCTCTCTTAACGCGGACGAGGTCGCCATATTCAAGCTCAGCGACGAGACCTATGCCGAGGAGCTTTCCAAGCTCTTCAAGGACAGGATCGCCCGTCAGCTCCAGGTCGCCGAGACCTACAGCCCCGCCGAAGCCTCCAAGCTGGAGAACGCCGAGGTCGTTGTCAACGGCAGCTGGGTGTACTACTGCGTCGGCGCCGAAGCCGAGGCCATGATGAAGGTTCTCAGGAGCGAGATCAAGTAACAGATGGTCTTTTCAAGCCTGCTGTTTTTATCGATATTCTTCCCTGCGGTGCTGGCTCTGTATTATCTGATACCGAACCGGCTTTACCGCAATATTGTGCTGTGCGTAACCAGCCTGTTCTTCTATGCCTGGGGAGAGCCCGTCTGCTTCTTCATCATGGTCTTCTCGATCCTGATGAACTATACGGCGGGCCTGCTCATGGGCCGGTTCAGGAGCCGCGGCAGGCACGGCGCCGCAAAGGCAGCGCTTATCACCGCCATCGCTCTGAATCTTTTGATGCTCGGTGTTTTCAAGTACACTCCGCTCGTATTCGACACGCTCAAGGGCATTTTCCCCGCGCTCAAGGACGTTCCCACTCCCATCGCAAAGCAGCTCATTTACGACGCGCTTGCCAAAAAGTTCACCGGGCTTAAGGATTTCGAGGTAGGCGCGGAGGGCATGCTGCCCATCGGCATATCGTTCTATACCTTCCAGGCCATGAGCTACGTTATCGACGTCTACCGCGGCGATACCGGGGTGCAGAAGAACCCCATGCTCTTCGGCACTTACGTTGCGCTCTTCCCCCAGCTTATCGCGGGCCCCATCGTACGCTATAAGGATATAGAGGATCAGCTCAACGGCAGGCATGAGAATATCGTGCAGGCCGCTTCCGGCATAAAGCTCTTTACTGTCGGTCTGGCAAAAAAGATACTCATTGCGAATCAGATGGCGGTGCTCTGGAACGCCATCCGCGCGACCCCTTCTTCAAACGGCGCGCTGGGCTCTTGGGTGGGCATACTCGCCTACACTCTCCAGATCTATTTCGATTTCAGCGGCTATTCCGATATGGCTATCGGCCTTGGCAGGATATTCGGCTTCGAATTCCTCAAGAACTTCGATTATCCCTATATCGCCGAAAGCATCACCGATTTCTGGCGCAGATGGCATATCTCCCTTTCAACATGGTTCAAGGAGTACGTCTATATCCCCCTGGGCGGCAACCGCAAGGGGATGCCCAGGCAGATACTCAATCTGCTCATAGTCTGGACGCTCACCGGCCTCTGGCACGGGGCGAGCTGGAATTTCGTGCTGTGGGGGCTGTTTTACGGCATAGTCCTCATAATCGAAAAGCTCTTCCTCGGCAGGATCGTCAAAAAGCTTCCCAAGGCACTCCGCCATATATACGCCATGGTGATCGTCATGTTCGGCTGGGCGCTCTTCGATTTCACGCAGACGCAGGAGCTCTTCGGCTTCCTCGGGAGCATGTTCAGCTTCAAAAACGGCCTCATTTCGCATGACGCGCTCACCCTGACCCTCTCGTATCTGCCAATACTCCTCGCGGCAATAGTCGGCTCGACCCCGCTCCCCGCAAGGCTCAGGCATAAGCTCGACGGAAAGCGCTGGGCGGAATGGCTCGATATCGCGCTCGTGCTCATCGCCCTCGCGCTCTGCATAGCCTCGCTCGTCGGCAGCGGCTATAACCCGTTCATCTATTTCAGGTTCTGATCAAAGAACAATCAAGGCGCCCGAATGCAAAGCGGGCGTTTTTTTATGCCGCAGTCACGGCGCTTTTTGCCCGTTCCATGAATCATGGATTGACTTTTTATCCCCGGGAAACCATAATGGAACCGTAAAACGAAAAGGAGAGCAGATCATGGACACGAAACAGACAGGCAGATTCATAGCCGAGCTCCGCAGGGAGAGCGGATTGACGCAGGAGGCGCTTGCGGGCAGGCTGAGCGTCACGAACAAGGCGGTCTCCAGATGGGAAACGGGAGCGGGCTTCCCGGACGTCGATTCCATGATGGCTCTGAGCGAGTTCTTCGGCGTTTCGGTGAACGAGCTGCTTCTGGGCAAAAGGAATCCGCTCCCCGAAGCGAAGCTGGATGAAACCGCCGAGCGGGAGCTTAAAAAGAAGGAGGAGGCCGAGATCGCCTGCGGCAGCCTCGATCTTTCAGTGAAGAAGCGGAGGCTGACTTGGCTGGCGGCCTGTCTTGCGGTGCTGCTCGCGGCGGTCGGCGTATTCGCCGCCGTCAGATACTTGCCGCGCCGTGCGGCCCGTCCCGTCGTTGGCGAGGCGGAAAACGAGCGCTGGTTCAGCCCGCTTTCCCTTTACGGCGTCAGCGCGCCGAATGCGCCGGCAAGGGTAATAGACCTGAAAACCGGCGAGGTGTGGACGGCGTGCCCCGATCCCGAATGCAAACACGCGGAGAACGACGAAAACTGCTTCTTCAACCGCACGAAATACCGCACGGAGGTGTTTGCCGCGGAGTATCTTGATAATCACGTATTCTTCGCTGCGGGCAAGAAAACGGAAGAGGGACTTACGACAAAGCTTTACGACCACGACATGAGCTCCGGCAGTATAAGCGAGATCTATGCTTACCCCCTCCGGTTCAGCGAAGCAAAGCTTTACAGCAACGGCAGCAAGCTTTTCTTCACCGTGCTCGACAGCTCGGAGGGCAAGACCAGGCGCGTTTCGCTGCACGCATACGATCCCAAAAGCGGCGCGGTAACGCTCGTGGACGAGGACGCCTCGTTCACGCTCGGGGATGAAAGCCCGCTCTTTACCGAAGACGGCTATATCTTCTTCGATCATTATGAGCAGGATAAGGACAGACTCTGCTATTGCAGGCGCTCCTTCGACGGCTCCGGCGAGGAATACTTCGATGAGCTGCCCGACGGCGCTCCTCTTGAGGTGTTCGGCTATAGGCTGCAAAACGGCCTGTTTTCAAACGCATTCACGGGCGGCGTATACGTTGAGGAAGAGAAGCGCTGCATTGCCCTTCCGTGCGGAAGCGGCGAGGGCTTGCCCGAATATTCGGAGCTTATCACCCCGCCCGCCGCTTATGACGGAAGCTTCTATTATCAGACGAAGGGCAATGACGCCGAGGATAACGAGCTCTGCGTTTTCAGCAGGGAAGGGGACTTGAAGCGCTGCTCCATCAAATGCCCGTATCGCTTCCGCATCACGGCCGCTTATAAGAACGTCGTACTCGGCAGGGTCATATCCAAAGACCGCGGCGACGGCAGAACAGTCGATATGAGCACGAAGAATTATCTCATAAGGATCGACCTTACTACCGGCGAGACCGAGCTTTACGATACAGCGGCAAGGAGCGGCTCGGCAATAAAGACATTCGTATCCGAAATCACATTGAAAGGATAAGGGAGAAAGACCATGAAAAGAATGCTCGGAATACTGCTTGCTCTGATGCTCGTACTTCCTTTCGCGGGGTGCGTACGCGAGCCGAAGAAGATCGAGAGCACCGAGGACGATCTGCTCTGGTTCTGTCCCTACTCGCAGATCGGAGATTCCCCCGCGAAGGCGATAAACATTGCGACGGGGGAGGTGCTTGTCGCATGCCCCGATCCGCTCTGCGATCACAGCGCCTCGAGCGAGACCTGCTTCTTCAATTTCGTGCATGACAGGACGAGAATGCGCGACTCGGAATACGTTGGAGGCCATATCTTTTTCGAAGCGGAGAGGACGACGGAGGACGGCGTCGTTATGAAACTCTATGATTACGACGCGGACGCCGCCCGCATAGACGAGGTTTACACCTTCGATTATATTGATTCGTCGACCCAGATGTATCACAGCGGCAGAAGGCTCTTCTTCACTGCGATAACGGAGGAGGACGAGAACGAGTCGCTGAACAATATCATCGGGCTTTTTGAATACGACCTCGATAAAAAGAGCGTGACACTGCTCGACGGCAGCGCGCGGTACGCCCTCTATCCGACCGACGTGGTGTTTTATGAGGATCACTATATCCGCAGCGCGGGTCACGATCCGCAGACCGGGCGATTAAGATACTGCAAATGCTCGTATGACGGCTCGGAAGAGGAATACTTCGATTCCCTGCCGGACGGCACGACGTTCGGGGCCTTCGGCTGGCAGCAAAAGCCCTGCGGATACTTTATCAATACGGAGCCCGGCGGCGGCATATACCTTTGGGATGAGAACAGGCGTCTCGATTTCCCGAATGAAGGCGCCGTCACCTCGCCGCGCGTCTATAGGGACAGCTTCTATTATACAACAAGGAGCGCTGAAATTGAGGAGCTCGGCGTCGACCCCGTAACGAAAAGGCAGGCGCTGGGTTATAGGTATGACAACGAGGTGTATGTGCTGAATAAGGACGGCTCTTACAGGCACTACACCGTTGAAAGCGATTATCATTTCATTATACAGGCGGCATATGAGAACGTCATTATAGGCTCGATCCAGTACCGCATAAGGCCCGACGGCTGCTGCATACAAAACAGCAACAGCTGCGATTATATCCGCATAGACCTTTCAACGGGCGAAACGACGCTGTATGACACGACGAGAAGGAGCGGCTTTGCCGTAAAAACATACGTGACCGAAGTCAGACTGAACGAAAACTGACCGCTATGCTGTTCCTTTTCGAGATAAAAAAGCTCATAAAGAACAGGGCGATATCGGTTTCGGCGCTCATATTGCTCGCTCTTACCGCGGCATTGGCGCTGCGCAGCGCGGCGAACGCGGAGCAGGTGTTCGTCGACTCCGCGGAAGCGGCGGAGGCATATGAGGCGTTCGCGCTCGACACGGAAAACAAGGCGGCAACGGCGCTGCGCCGGGCAAAGAGCGCGTATGCGGCGGAGTATTATTCTGCCGCGAAAGAGGAGTATCGCGCCGCGCGTGAGCGTATCGAATTCAAAAGCGGGTGCGTCACGGGCTGGGACGAGCTGTTGAGCTTCGACGCGCCGCTTTTTGCCGGGCTCTTTATGTCCGTTATGCTCGGCGCCGCGGCCTTTTACGAGGACAGGCGCATAGGCATGGCGAGCGTTATAGCCGCCTCGAAAAACGGCAGGAGAAGGCTTGCGGCGGACAGGATGCTTGCGGCGATACTGCTTTCCGCGCTCTTCGCGCTTGCGGCGGCGGGCATTACCTTTATTTGCTTCAAGACGGCCGGGACACTGCAAAACGGGGGCTTCGTACTCCAATCCGCGCCGTCTTTCTTTCATTCCGTTGAAAAGCTCACTCTCGGCAGGGCGTTCGTTATACTCGCTCTCCGGCGGCTCCCGGTCTGTGCCGCAGTGACCGCGGGCGCCTGCTTTGTCTCAAAGCTTATGAGGGGTTATATCCCGATACTGCTCGTTTCGGCCGCCTTCCCCGTGATGGAGTTTGCCGCGTTCTCGCTCCGTTACAACGCGGCAGACGTGCTGCTCAAAAACGCCAACGTATTTGCGTATGGGAGCGGGTATCTGCTCGAGCGCTTTTACCGCGTGCGCTTATTCGGTGCGGTGCGGCCAGAAGCGCTCGTATTCGACGCCGCGGCAGGCCTGATAATATCGCTTTCCGGCCTTGCCGTATTCCTTCCGGAGCGCGGGAGCGGAGCGCCGAAGAAGCTCCTCCGCCTGCCGGAAAGGATAAAGCTTCCGCATATGAAGGCAAGACCTCACGGGCTTTTCGCGTGGGAATTCGCTAAGCTCCTGCGCGCGCCCGCAGTGCTTATCCCCGTATGCCTGTGCTTGGGCCTCGGCGTTTGGGGGATACTCAAAAACGCCCCGCTGAAGCAGAGCGAGGGCGAAAAGCTTTACCGCGGGTACTGCGCGGAGTTTTCGGGCAAAAGCTTTTTTGAGATAGACGGTCTGATTGCGGAAGAGGAGGGGCGGATCCTCTCCGCCAACGCCCGAATGGATGAAGCGGATCGCCTGTATGACAGCGGGCAGATGGACTTTGACGAATACAACGCGGTCAGCGCAGAATACATCGACTGCTTAAGGCGCGAAGGGCTGCTCCCCGTTCTCAGGGCGAGGCTCTATTACCTTATCGGGACCTCTGCGGAGCTGAATACAAGCCTGGATTATGTTTACGATACGGGGCTCAATAAGCTGATCGGACTTGAGAATGGCATACTTCCCATGCTCGCCGTAATACTGCTCGCGTGCTGTCCGTTTTTGAAGGAGCGGGAGAGCGGCTTTATAAACCTTCTGCGCACGGGCAAAAACGGGCGAGGCAGGATATACCTCGTGCGCCTCGCGTTCGTGCTCCTGTGCGCGCTTGCCGTGACGCTCCTCTTTTCCGCCGCAGAGCTTTACGCGCTTTCCGGCGACGGGATATTCGAATGCCTGAAAACCCCCGCGGCGTCCCTCGAAGCGCTCCGCAAAATGGGGACGACCTCGATTGGCGCGTATCTTGCCGAGGTTTTTGCCATGCGCCTTGCCGCCGCGCTCTGCATGGCGCTCGTAACGTACGCGCTCTCGACCCGCTTTGAGAGCCCGTTCGCCGTGCTCGCGCCCGCACTCGGTTGGCTGCTCGTTTCGTTCGCGCTGCGAAGGCTCGGTGTATCGTTCCCGCCCGCGGATATTTCGGCATTCGTTTCGGGTCACGCGGCATTCGCAAAAGCGGGGCAGGCGGCATGGCTAAACATGCTGCCGCTTATTGCTATAACGGTTTTGTTCGTTGCTTATTCATACAGACGGTTCACAAGGACGGTAAAATGAAATGAAGCTTGAATTTGAAAAGGTAAGCAAATCGTATGGGAAAACGAGGGCGCTCACGGGCTTTTCGGCCGTGCTCGAGCCCGGCGTTCACGCGCTCCTCGGGCCGAACGGCTCGGGGAAATCGACGCTCATGAACATACTGACGGATAACCTCAAGGCCGACGAAGGGCGCATAACCTTCGACGGCGAGGACGTTTTGAAGATGGGCGGCAGATTCCGCGAAAAGCTCGGCTTCATGCCCCAGTACCCCGGTATGTACGGCTCATTCACCGCAGAGAGCTTCCTTTGGTACGTCGCGGAGCTTAAAGCCGTCCCGCGCGAAAAAGCGAAAAGGGATATTGCCGAGGTGCTTGAAGCGGTCGAGCTGTCGGGCGCCGCAAATAAGCGCATTTCCTCCTTCTCCGGCGGCATGAAACAGCGCCTCGCGCTCGCTCAGGCGGTGCTGGGCGGCCCCGCCGTGCTCGTGCTCGACGAGCCCACAGCCGGGCTCGATCCCAAGCAGCGCATAGCCGTCCGCAATTACATTTCAAAGATCGCCTTCAACAAGATCGTGATCATAGCAACGCACGTCGTTTCCGATATCGAATACATCGCACGCGACGTGATAATGCTCAAAAAGGGCGTTATAGTCGATAACGCTCCGCCCGCCGAGCTCATTTCACGCATCGAGGGCAATGTCTGGCGAGTGCCAGCGGCCCCATGCGAGGTGCAGGAGCTCCAAGCCCGCTTCACCGTCACGAGCATCCGGAAGGACGACCGCGTGGTATCCCTCCGCATCCTCTCGGACGAAGCGCCCGCGCCTGCAGCGGAACCCGTCATGCCCTCGCTCGAAGACTATTACCTTCACGTTTTCGGCGAAGCGTCGAACTGACAAAACAACGCCGCCCGGCCGGGCGGCGTTGTTTTATCTTATACTTTTATCAATACATTCCGCCCATGCCGGGATCGCCTGCGGGCATCGCGGGTTCGGGCTTGGGGATATCCGTCACAAGGCTCTCGGTGGTGAGCACCATGGAGGCGACGGAGGAAGCATTCTGCAGAGCGCTCCTCGTGACCTTGGTAGGATCGATGATGCCCTTCTCGAACATCATGCCGTACTCGTCCTTCGCGGCGTCGTAGCCGTAGCCGGTCTTATTGCTGCCCTTGACGTTGGCGACTATAACGCTGCCCTCGAGGCCCGCGTTGGCCGCGATCTGACGGAGGGGCTCCTCAAGAGCGCGGACGATGATCTGCACGCCGGTCTTCTCGTCGCCGGTAACTTCGTCCTGAAGCTTCGCGACGCGGTCGATGACGTTGATCAGAGCGACTCCGCCGCCGGGGACGATGCCCTCTTCAACGGCGGCCTTGGTGGCGTTCAGCGCGTCCTCGATGCGGAGCTTGATCTCCTTCATCTCGGGCTCGGTAGCCGCGCCGACGGAGATGACCGCAACGCCGCCCGCGAGCTTGGCCAGGCGCTCCTGCAGCTTCTCCTTGTCGTAATCGCTCTTGGTTTCGGCGATCTGGGTCTTGATCATCTTGACCCTTGCCGCGATCTCGTCGTTCCTGCCGGCGCCCTCGACGATGGTGGTGTTCTCCTTGTCGACCTTTACCTGACGGGCGGAGCCGAGCTGCGCGAGGGTGACGTCCTTGAGCTCCATGCCGAGCTCGTCGGAGATGACCTCGCCGCCGGTCAAAATGGCGATATCCTTCAGCATTTCCTTACGCCTGTCGCCAAAGCCGGGGGCTTTGACGACGACACAGGTGAATATGCCGCGGAGCTTGTTGACGACGAGGGTCGCAAGCGCGTCTCCCTCAACGTCCTCGGCGATTATCAGGAGCTTCCTGCCCTGCTTGGCGATCTGCTCGAGCACGGGGAGTATCTCCTGGATATTGGTGATCTTCTTCTCGGTGATGAGGATATAGGGGTCGTCCAGAACGGCTTCCATCTTGTCGGGATCGGTGACCATGTAAGCGGAAGCATAGCCGCGGTCGAACTGCATGCCCTCAACGAAGCGGAGCTCGGTCTTCATGGTCTTGCCCTCTTCAACGGTGATGACGCCGTCGTTGCCGACCTTCTCCATCGCGTCGGAAATGAGCGCGCCGATGCGCTCGTCGGAAGCGGAGATGGAGGCGACCTGAGCGATCTCGGACTTGCCGGTGACGGGCTTGGAGATATCCTTGAGCCCCGCGACGGCTTCCTCGACCGCCTTCTCGATGCCGCGCCTGATGACCATGGGATTGGCGCCCGCGGCCACGTTCTTCATGCCCTCGCGAACTATCGCCTGAGCGAGCAGAGTGGCGGTGGTGGTGCCGTCGCCGGCGACGTCGTTGGTCTTGGTCGCGACTTCCTTTACAAGCTGAGCGCCCATGTTCTCAAAGGGATCCTCGAGCTCTATCTCCTTGGCGATGGTGACGCCGTCGTTGGTGATGAGGGGAGCGCCGAACTTCTTGTCGAGAACGACGTTGCGGCCCTTGGGCCCCAGGGTTATTTTAACGGTATTGGCCAGGGTGTCGAGACCCTGCTCAAGGGCGCGCCTCGCGTCCTCGCCGTACTTTATCTGCTTTGCCATGATGATCTTCCTCCTTAATTAGTCCTCGACTACCGCGAGGATATCGTTCTGACGGACGATTATGTATTCCTGCCCGTCCATCTTGATCTCGGTGCCGGCATACTTGGAATAGAATACCTTATCGCCGACGGATACGTTCATCGTGATCTCCTTGCCGTCCACGACGCCGCCGGGACCTACGGCGATGACTTCCGCCATCTGGGGCTTTTCCTTTGCATTGCCTGCGAGAATGAATCCGCTCGCAGTGGTCTCCTCAGCCTCGAGAGACTTGATGACAACTCTGTCAGAAAGCGGTCTGAGTTTCATAACGCAATTCCTCCTATGGTAAATATAAATTATTATATGCTTCGGCCGGCCTCTTGATCACGGCTCCGACGCGATGCGACAGCAAGCGCGGGAAGAGGACCGGGTTTGTTAGCACTCAAACAAGCCGAGTGCTAACAAAGCTTATTATATGCAAAGAGCCCCCTTATGTCAACACCGTAAGCACGAGTATTCGGAATATATTTGTGAAAAAGCACAGCGACGATCACAATATATTGTCAAAAGCACTTGCCAAAAAGCGATGAGTGGGTTATACTTGCTTGGAAAACGAAAGAAAGGAGGCCGCACCTATGCGAATCAGGAATTATAAATACGAAACGAATTCTCTGCCCGGAGTGGTATTCAGTGCGGCCTGCTTATAATATAGGTCGGATCATGCAATCATCTGCGGGCGCAAGCCCGCATTTTTGTTTATTTGGAGGAATGATGGAAGCAACAGCATTAAATACGGATAAGAAGGAAAAGAGGGAACGCAAGCCCATAAACTACCGCCTTGCCGCCCGCTTCATGCGCGGCACGTGGGGCTATTTCGTGATAGCCGCGGTCGGGCTCATCGCCGCCGTCATAACGGCGTATCTCGTTCCCATAGTAACGAGTTTCACCATCGACTACGCGCTCCTGCCCTTTGCGGAGGCGGGGTACGTGCCGGGCGACAACGCCGTTCCCAAGTTCATACTCGACTGGGTGGAGTCAATAGGCGGCAAGGAGTTTTTGATAGATCACCTCGTGCTGCTCGCGATACTGCTCGTGCTCGTGAGGCTGCTCAACGCTCTGAGCACCTTCCTGAGGCAGGGCTTTATAGCGAGGGCGGGCGAGTCGATCGCCAAGAACATGCGCGACGATCTTTACGAGCATCTTGCGAACGTACCCTTCGATTATCATAAGCACGTTTCAACGGGCGACCTCGTGCAGAGGTGCACCTCCGACGTCGACACCGTCCGCAGGTTCATTCAGAATCAGCTTCTCGAGGTCATAAGGACGGTGCTCATGCTCGTCACCGCCGCCGTTATCATGCTCAAGATCGATCCGGAGCTCACGCTCTGGTCGGTCATACTCATGCCCTTCCTGGCGCTCTCGTCCTTCGTCTATTTCAAGGCCGTCAAGAACAGCTTCGAGGCCTCGGACGAGGCGGAGGGCAGGCTTTCCGCCGCTATACAGGAGAATCTTACGGGCGTGCGCGTAGTCAGGGCGTTCGGTCAGCAGAAGCGCGAATTCGAGAATTTTACCGAAAAGAACGCCGATTACAAGAAGAAGACGCTGAGGGTGAACGATCTCATGGCGTACTACTGGAGCGCTTCGGACGGCTTCGGCTATCTTCAGATAATGGTCTCCCTCTGCGTCGGCGCGCTTTACGCCATTAAGGGCAGGATATCGGTCGGCGAGGTGCTCGTATTCGTTTCGTACACCGGCATGCTCACTTGGCCCGTCCGTCAGCTCGGCAGGATACTGGCCGACCTCGGCAAGGCTTCCGTGTCGCTCGGGCGTATAGACGAGATCATGTCCGCTCCTCTTGAAACGGAGCCCGGCAAGGCGCTCACGCCCGAAATAAAGGGCAGAGTGGAGTTCAGGAACGTCGGCTTCCGCTATGAGGACAGCAGCGAGCCCGTTCTGCAGGGCGTCAGCTTCACCGCCGATCCCGGCGAAACGATAGCCATTCTGGGCTCCACGGGCAGCGGAAAGTCAACGCTCGTCCAGCTCATACAGAGGCTCTATTCCGCCACGGAGGGCGAGATACTGATAGACGGAGTGGATATAAACGACATAGAGCGTCATCATCTGCGCCGCAGCATAGGCATAGTCCTGCAGGAGCCCTTCCTGTACTCGCGCAGCATTATGGACAATATCCGCATTGTCGAGCCCGACGCAGACGAGGAGAAGGTCTTTGACGCGGCAAGGATCGCCGCCATACACGACGTCGTTACCGGCTTCGAGAAGGGCTATGATACCATAGTCGGCGAAAGGGGCGTCACGCTCTCCGGCGGTCAGAAGCAGCGCGTCGCGATAGCGAGGATGCTGATGCAGTCGGCTCCCATAATAATCCTCGACGACTCCATGTCCGCCGTCGATACCGAGACCGACGCCGCCATCCGCGAGGCGCTCTCCGGCAGGAGGGACGACTGCACCACGTTCATTATTTCCCACAGAATAACCACTCTGTGCGAGGCGGACAAGATACTCGTGCTCGAGCACGGGCGCCTTGTGCAGACGGGCACGCACGAGGAGCTCATAAATCAGGATGGGCTCTACAAGCGCATTGCCGAGATACAGAATATGCTCGAAGATGAGCTCGAGTCGGAAAGGGGGGAGGACTAATGGAAGATATCACCACCTCCGCACTTCAGGAAGAAGAATTCGACCAAAAGGTCGATATGAAGATATGGAAGAGGCTTATAAGCTACGGCTTGAGGAGCAGGAACCTCGTCATCACGACCATGATCGCGCTCCTCGTGGTAGCCGCGGTGGATATACTCTATCCTCTGCTCTCAAGATACGCGATAGACAATATCATCAACGGCGAGCATACGGAGAGGATACTGCCCTTTGCGATAGTCTATCTCGTGCTCGTTGTAATGCAGGGCTTGGGCGTCATGCTGTTCATAAAGGGCTCCGGCAAGCTCGAGATGAATATCGCATACGATATCCGTCAGGACGCCTTCCGCAAGCTGCAGGAGCTCTCGTTCTCCTATTATGATAAGACCGCGGTCGGCTATATAATGGCCCGAATGGTGTCCGATATCGGCCGCCTCTCCGAGCTTATCGCATGGTCGGTGGTCGACCTGCTCTGGTCGAGCTCCTACGTGCTCGGCATAGTCGTGATAATGTTCATGATGAAGTGGCAGCTCGCTCTGCTCGTCGTTATCGTGCTCCCGCCCCTTGCGGTGATCTGTATGTACTTCCAGAAGAAGATACTGAAGCATTACCGCGACGTAAGGAAGCAGAATTCCAAGATCACGGGCGCTTTGAACGAGGGCATAATGGGCGCCGTCACGACCAAGACTCTCGTGCGCGAGGAGCGCAATACCGAGGAGTTCCGCGCCGAAACGGGCAGGATGCGCAAGTCCGCCATCCGCGCCGCCGTGCTCTCCGCCATGTTCACTCCCATTGTCATGTGCCTCGGCTCCATCGGCACCGCTCTCGCGCTCTATGCGGGCGGCATGAGCGTCGCCGCAAGATGGACGGCCATCGGCACGATCACCGTGGGTACTTTAAGCACCTTCATCTCCTATTCCGCGGGTATGTTCGACCCCATTCAGCAGCTCGCGGGCATATTCGCGGAGATGCAGAGCGCGCAGGCGTCCGCGGAGCGCGTCATAACCCTTATCGACACCCCCTGCGATATCTCCGATACGGCGGAGGTGCTTGAAAAGTACGGCGACAGCTTCGATCCCAAGCGTGAGAACTGGGAGGACATAAGGGGCGACGTTGAGTTCCGCGACGTAAGCTTCGCTTATAAGCAGGGCGAAAAGGTGCTCTCGCATTTTAACCTTGAGGTGAAGGCGGGGCAGACCGTAGCGTTGGTCGGCGAGACCGGCGCGGGCAAGAGCACGATCGTCAACCTCGTATGCCGCTTCTACGAGCCCACTGAGGGCAGCGTGCTCATAGACGGCGTGGATTACCGCGAGCGCAGCCAGCTCTGGCTGCAGGCAAGGCTCGGCTACGTGCTGCAGCAGCCCCATCTTTTCTCCGGTACCGTAATGGATAATATCCGCTACGGCAGGCCGGACGCCACCGAGGAGGAGGTCAGGGCCGCGGCGAAGCTCGTACACGCCGACGAATTCATAAATTCCCTTGAGAAGGGCTATCAGACGGACGTCGGCGAGGGCGGAGGCAGGCTCTCCACAGGCCAGAAGCAGCTCATAAGCTTCGCCAGGGTAATTCTTGCCGATCCCAGGATATTCGTGCTCGACGAGGCGACGAGCTCCATAGACACCGAGACCGAGCAGCTCATACAGAGCGCCATCACAAAGGTGCTTGAGAACCGCACGAGCTTCATAGTCGCGCACAGGCTCTCCACCATACGCTCGGCGGACAGGATACTCGTCATCCGCGACGGCAGGATAACCGAGTCCGGCACCCATAAAGAGCTTATCAAGCTGCACGGCTACTATTACGACCTCTACACCACGCAGTTCAGAAGGGACGCCGTCAGCAGGATAATGAAGGACGGCTAAACTGAAAATAAGGCCGAAAGCGCGCGCTTTCGGCTTTCGTTGTAGTGAAAAACCACTCGCTGGGCGAGTGGTTCAGGGAAGCCTACAGGCGATG
>CAMZFO010000004.1 GCA_947306125.1 uncultured Clostridia bacterium
AGCAGCTTGGTGATGACGGTGCGCTTGGTCTTGAGGCTGCGGGCGGAGATATCCATCAGCTTATCGAGCCTCGCGTAGAAATCCTTTTCGTCCTTCGCCTGATAAGCGATGCGGGGCATATTGATGGTGACGACGCCGACGGAGCCGGTGCTTTCGCCGGAGCCGAAGAAGCCGCCGGACTTCTTGCGCAGCTCGCGAAGGTCGAGGCGCAGCCTGCAGCACATGGAGCGCACGTCGGAGGGCTCCATATCGGAATTGATGTAGTTGGAGAAATAGGGGGTGCCGTACTTGGCGCTCATCTCAAAGAGGAGCTTGTTGTTCTCGGTCTCCGACCAGTCGAAATCGCGGGTGATGGAGTAGGTGGGGATGGGGTACTGGAAGCCGCGGCCGTTGGCGTCGCCCTCGATCATTATCTCGATGAACGCCTTGTTGACCATGTCCATCTCCTTCTTGCAGTCGCCGTAGGTGAAGTCCATCTCGCGGCCGCCGACGATCGCGGGCAGATTCTCCATGTCCTTGGGGCAGACCCAATCGAGGGTGATGTTGGAGAAGGGCGCCTGAGTGCCCCAGCGGCTGGGGGTGTTCACGCCGTAAACGAAGCTCTGGATGCACTGCTTGACCTCCTTCTGGGTGAGGTTGTCGACCTTTACGAAGGGGGCGAGATAAGTGTCGAAGGAGGAGAACGCCTGCGCGCCCGCCCACTCGTTCTGCATTATGCCCAGGAAATTGACCATCTGGTTGCAGAGGGTGGAGAGATGGGAGGCGGGGGATGAGGTGATCTTGCCGGGAACGCCGCCGAGGCCCTCCTGGATGAGCTGCTTGAGGCTCCAGCCCGCGCAGTAGCCGGTGAGCATGGAGAGGTCGTGCAGATGGATGGCGCAGGAGCGGTGAGCCTCCGCGATCTCCTTGTCGTAAACCTCGGAAAGCCAGTAATTGGCGGTGATGGCGCCGGAGTTGGAGAGTATGAGGCCGCCGACGGAATAGGTGACGGTGGAGTTCTCCTTAACGCGCCAGTCGTTGATCTTGAGGTAGTTGTCGACTATGTCCTTATAGTCCAGAAGGGTGGAGCCGACGTTGCGGATCTTCTCGCGCTGCTTGCGGTAGAGTATGTAGCTCTTGGCCACGTCCGCATAGCCCGCCTCGGAGAGCACCTTTTCGGCGCTGTCCTGAATGTCCTCAACGGCTATCTGCTCGTCCTTGATCTTCTCCTCGAAATCGGCGCACACGCGCAGAGCGAGCATGTCTATGATGCTCGGATGATACTGCTTATTGCATGCTTCGAATGCCTTGGTCAGCGCCGCGCTGATCTTCCTGATATCGAACTCGGCGATCTTGCCGTCGCGTTTGACGACTCTGTACATGATGAAATCCCCCTTGAATCGATCGATTGATTTATTCGCAAAACCGCAAACTAACGGATTTTAGCTTACATACTCCATTATATCAAAGCCCGGCGTTCCTGTCAACAGGATTTTTCAATATGCTGTGCTGTATATTTTATCCGGACACAAGATATAGTGTTTTTTCCGCGCCGGGCCCGCGCCCGTTTCCGTGAAATCCCCGTCCGCTTCGGGAAAAAGAAAAATCCGCATACACAATATCTTGTGGATGCGGATGAATTTACATACAACGCCGAATGGGTGAAAAGAATGATACGCCGCCTCAGTCCTTTTCCTCCCGGGGCAGATGCCGCCTCGCGTAAAGGAGCACGCTGCTGAACAGGCTGCATGCGCCAAGCGCCATGAACGCTCCTTCGTTGATACAGAGCAGTTTGTATTCGAGCTCGCTTAGGGTGCGTATCACCTGATTGTGATCTAATGTGACGTATTTGCCGTCCACGATCTCCGGAGAGCCCCCGCTAATGAACGTGGTGAGGAGCGATGCGGCGAACAGCACCGCCGTGCATATGCTCACCGCGCGCAGTACGGAGTCGAAGCCCCCGCGGCGTGCATTGTCGGCTTTTGATTTTCTGAATGCGCCGAAGCCCGTTATCGCATAAAGAACAAATGCGGCGATTATGAACACGAAGGAATACGTCCTTGCCTGGCGGTTGAATATCATGCATAGCGGTATCGAAACAAGCGATACTATCCATGCAAAGAAGCATATCTCGTATATGGGGCGCGAAACGACGTATTCCGGCTCCGCGTCCTGCTTCTGCGGCAGCAGATCATGATACTCGTCTCCGAACATGCCCATTATCACATCCCCCTTATCTCCGCGTGCTTGACGAAGGGCTTTACCGCCGCCAGATACCTCTGCATCTCCTCCGCCGTCGGCGCGGAGAAGCATTTGAAGGGCACCGTGTCGCGGTCGGCAAAGGCCTGCAGGAAATAGTTTTCCGCGCCCTCTATCATGCGGCCTATGTTTATAAAGGAGGTCTCGTCGTGCAGGGGGGAGACGACAGTCGTGCGGAACTCGTAGCCGACCCGCCCCTCGAGCAGCAGCGCGATGCTCTCCTCGATCGGCGCGGTATCCATCTCCTCCAGCCCGCAGGTCAGCGCGTAGCGGGGTATGTCGTTCTTCACGTCCATTGCGGCGTAGTCTATGAGCCCGCGGTCTATGAGCGCGCGAAGCCGCTCCGGATGAGTGCCGTTGGTATCGAGCTTCACGGCAAAGCCCAGCTCCTTTATGCGCGATATGAGTTCGGGAAGCTCGCTTCGCAGCAGTGCCTCGCCCCCCGTGAAAGCCACGCCGTCAAGCAGGCCCCGGCGGGTATTGAGAAACTCCATGAGCCCCGCGTCGTCCGTCACGGCGGGGGCGGCGCCCCAAAGCTCGCTGTTATGGCAGAAGGGGCAGCGCAGGTCGCACCCGGCCAAAAACACCGTGCAGGCGGATCTGCCCGGAAAATCGAGCAGCGTGAGCTTTTGCAGGCCGTTGATATCCATCGTTCTGTCCTTTCGTTGCGTCTTTCGTCATGCTTGATTTTATCATCTGACCGCAAATTGTCAAGCCCGACTTTGTTTCTCAATAAAAGCCTTGACGAATATATTTTTTTCGGGTATAATGAATTGTTGATGCAGCCGCAGCGGGTGAATGATCTTTTCATATTTTTTTATTTGACGGCCGCGCCCGCCGGTGCTATAATACTCATGATGGTTAACGGTGTTAACCCGTAAACAGCGGAAAGGAATCATATGGATCTTTTTGACAAGTGTAAGAACAGCCTCGTCGAAAACGCGAGGGCTGCGGGGATCTACCCCTATTTCCACATGCTCGAGTCCAGGCAGGACGTCGAAGTCATAATGGAGGGCAAGCGCCGCATAATGCTGGGCTCGAACAACTATCTGGGCCTCACCTCCAATCAGCGCGTGATCGACGCAGGCGTTGCCGCGCTCAAAAAATACGGCAGCGGCTGCTCCGGCTCCCGCTTTTTGAACGGCACTCTGGAGCTGCACGTTCAGCTCGAGGAGGAGTTGGCGAGGTTCCTCAATAAGGAGGCGGTGATGACCTTCTCCACCGGCTTCCAGTCGAACCTCGGCATTATCAGCGCCATAGTCGGCAGGCATGATTACATGATCTGCGATAAGGAGAACCACGCCTCCATCTACGACGGCTGCAGGCTGAGCTTCGGCAAGATGGTCAGGTACCGCCATTCCGATATGGAGGATCTCGAAGCGCAGCTTAAGAATATCCCCGAGTCCGCGGGCAAGCTCATAATCACCGACGGCGTGTTCTCGATGGGCGGCGATATCGCAAAGCTCCCGGAGATAGTCGAGCTGGCTCAGAAGTACGGCGCAAGGGTGATGGTCGACGACGCGCACGGCCTCGGCGTGCTGGGCGAAAACGGCCGCGGCACGGCGGATTATTTCGGCCTCACGGATAAGGTCGATCTCATTATGGGCACCTTCTCCAAGAGCCTCGCCTCCATTGGCGGCTACGTCGCGGGCGATTACCGCGTTATTGATTACGTACGCCACGCCTCGCGCCCCTTCATATTCTGCGCCTCCATACCGCCTGCCTCCTGCGCGACCGCGCTCGAGGCGCTCCACATACTCGAGGAGAGCCCGGAGCTGCCCAAGCGGCTCATGGCGCTCGCCGCGCATATGCGCAAGGGCCTGAAGGACAGGGGCATCGCCATCCGCGACAGCATAACGCCCATAATCCCCATTTATACCTACGAAAACGAGCGCACCTTCATAAAGGCGAAGGAGCTTTACGAGGAGGGAGTTTACGTCAATCCCGTGCTGCCCCCCGCGACCCCGGAGGGCGAGTGCCTGCTCCGCACGAGCTATATGGCGACCCATACCGAGGCGCTCCTGGACGAGGCGCTCGACATCATAGAGAGGGTAATAGGGCCCTCGGAGAAGCATGAGTAAGCGCATAACCGTCATAACCGGAGCCACGAGCGGCATCGGCCTTGCCATGGCGCGGGAGTTTTCTGCCCGCGGGGATAAGGTATACGCGCTTGCGCGCCGCGAAGCGGAGCTGCCCGAGGGCGTCAGCTTCATCGCCGCCGACGTCACGGACGAGGCGCAGGTGAAGGCCGCCGCCGAAGCCGTAATGGAAAGGGAGGGCAGGATAGACCTGCTCGTGAACAACGCGGGCTTCGGCATTTCGGGCGCCGTCGAGTTTACCAAGGCGGAGGACGCCAAGCGCCAGTTCGACGTCAATTTCTTCGGCATGGTCAATATGACCCGCGCCGTGCTGCCCCATATGCGCGCGCAGGGCGGCGGCATGGTGTTGAACGTGAGCTCCGTCGCGGCAGTCACGCCCATACCCTATCAAACCTATTATTCCGCATCCAAGGCGGCTATTAACGCCTACACCATGGCGCTTGCCAACGAGGTGCGCGGGCATAATATAAGGGTCGCGGCGCTCATGCCGGGCGACGTAAAGACGGGCTTCACCGCCGCGAGGGCGAAGTCGCTCGAGGGGGCGGAGGTATACCCCGCGCTCGAGAAGTCGGTAAAGACAATGGAGCATGACGAGCAGAACGGCATGCCCCCCGAGGCGCTGGCAAAGAGGGCGTATTTCATATCCGGAAGGAAGCATCCCAAGCCCCTCTATTCCTGCGGCTTCCAGTACTGCCTCTTCTGCGTGCTCGCAAAGGTGCTGCCGAATCGGCTTGTGAATTGGATACTCTCAAAGCTTTACGGCTAAGGGGAAAGATCCGGCGAAATATATTTATAAAATGAGGGAACCTCTCGGCAGGTTCCTTCGTTTTATACTTGAAAGCACAGGGGACAGTGTCGAAGAAAACCGGAAACGCCGCCCTCGCCGCTTTCACCCCGAGTGAAGGCGGCATTAACAGCCGACGAAATAATCTCCCATTCCGCCGGCCCCAAAGTGAACACTCCGGCGTGCAAAGGAAAACCCCGCGCGCGCCGGTCACTATATAGCTGGATATAGAGCGGCGGCCCGCAGTTTAAGCGGGCCGCCGCGTTGTTTTGATCTATACCGTTACCAATCAAACTGATACTGTGTCGGGAAAGCGAATACTTCGAAAGAAGCTACACTCTCTTCGGTAATACTGTCAGGCATTGAAAGCGAGCTAAGCTCAAAGCCGACCTTATCACCTGCTGCGATGTCATTCGTGACAATAGTCATGAGCTGACCGATTCCATGATGATCTGCATCATATAGATTTGCAATAACATAAACCAGCTTCTGAACTTCATCGCTTGTGTTCTTTACTCTGCCCTTGAGCTTGATTCCATAGTATTTATCCGTGAAGAGCTCTTCATCGGAAGTCTCGAGGCGAATACACTCAACGGTCGCTTTCTTGGCTTGAACATGAGGAAGAACGGTTAAGGTCTCTACACCGGGATCCTCATCAAGCGTGGTATCATCTGCAAGCAGCGCGGTTTCGCCGGGGAGAAGAACCTCGGGATAAGGAGAGACCAACTCGATTGTATCTACAAGGTGCTCATCAGCATCCTCAAGGTCAATAGTGCTGGTGCTGAGATATAAAGGATCCGATCCGGTATTTTCGATTTGAACAACAACATGCACCCAATATGTGCCGATGCTGTTTTTGTAGACAAGGGCATTTGTGTACGATACTTCATATGCAGTACCGACGGGCTCTGCAGCCTCAGTAGGTTCGTTCTCAGAGGGTTCTGCCGTCGGCTCTTCCTCTGCAGTACCGACGGGCTCCGCAGCCTCAGTAGGTTCGTTCTCAGAGGGTTCTGCCGTCGGCTCTTCCTCGGCGGGGGCGGAAGTGTTCTCGGCGGGTTTTTGTGTGGGATCGGTTACAGAAGACGGCGTCGACGATGAACAACCGGCAGCAAGAACGACTAATACGATGACCAGAATTAAAGACAATAACTTTTTCATAGCATCCTCCTATTTAATAAGTTGCCAAAATTATAAATCAATCTTTCTGTCCTGTCAACAGTTCAATACGAAATATTTTTTATTGTTAATTTGATATAAAAGGATACGAAAGCAGCTTGGAGCGCAGCAAGGGTGAGGCTGTGAGCGTGAGCGGCGGCCCGCAGTTAAAGCGGGCCGCCGCGTTGTTGTTGACAGGGATCACGGCTCCGCGTATAATCATCATATGAATACAGACGGCTTGATCGAATACGCATACGAAGCATACGGGGTGCGGCCGGAATACCTTTGGAAGAGGTATCCCGATTACTGCGTGCTGCGCCATCAGGGCAGCCGCAAATGGTTCGCCGTGCTTATGGAGGTCTCGAAGAGCTCGCTCGGGCTCCCCGGCGAAGGCATGGCGCAGATAATGAACGTCAAGTGCGAGCCCATACTTCTTGGCTCCCTGCTGCGGTCGCCGGGCTTCCTGCCCGCATGGCATATGAATAAGGAAAACTGGCTCTCCGTACTGCTTGGCGGCTCCGTGCCGGATAACGATGTAATATCCCTGCTCGAAATGAGCTATAACATGACCCTCGGGAAAAAGTGAAGATATGCGCGCATACGAAAACCCCCGCCGCGGCGAGGGTTTTTTCATGCGTATTATCATATCGCGCTCCGGCTTGCTTTTGCGGCGCGGAGCTTTTTTTATGCTTTAGCTGTTCGCGATCAACTCGTATATCGCGGAGATATCGCGGATATCGACCGTCCCGTCGCCGTTCGCGTCGGCGTTGAGCATGCCCTGCGCGGCGATCTCGGGGGACTCGCCGTTCAAATACATCGCCAGTATCGTGACGTCGGCCATTGTCACCGTCCCGTCGCAGTCCACGTCGCCGGGAAGGTTCGTCGGCGCGGGAGTCGGCGTGGGAGTCGGCGTGGGAGTCGGAGTGGGAGTCGGGGTCGGCGTGGGAGTCGGGGTCGGCGTAGGTGTAGGCGTGGGCGTAGGCGTGGGAGTCGGCGTGGGAGTCGGGGTCGGCGTCGGCGTGGGTGTAGGCGTGGGCTCCGGCTGCTCGGCGTTCGTGAACAGGCGGAATACCGCGGCCTGAGCGATATCGTTGGTCGCCGTGAAGGAGCCGTTCGCGAAGGCTATGTAATACGTGCCGGAAGAGGAGGTGGAATAGGAGAGTATCCCGTCCGCGTAATCCACCTCGCGGCCTCGGGTGTAGGTCATTATGCCGTTGCTGCTGGTGGGGTAGAGATAGCCGCCCGCGTTTTGGAAGCAGCCGTCGTCCGTCCTCGTCCATACGACCGCGGAGCTGCTTGAAGCTATGCGGCCGTCCTCAACGGTCAGAGCCGTGGAGGACACGGTGCTGCTGCCGTAGGTCATGGCGTTCACCGCGCTGCCCTCGCCGACGGCAAGAATATAGTCGTTGCCCGCGGTGAGCGCGTCCGTCTCATAATAGTATTCGTCGGCGGGCGCAGGCGTGGGCGTGGGAGTCTGGGCCGGATCGCCCGAGGTGGGCGTGGGAGTCGGATCCGTATTGCCGGGATTGTATTCATAGATCGTGAGCGAGGCGGCGGAGGAGCTCGAGCGGACGGTGAAGACGTTCACCGGGTTGGAGGAGCTGCCGCTGCCGTGAGCGAGGTACTTGTCCGAGCTTGAGCCGGAGGAGGCGTTGGAGCTCTTGAGCTTGCCGCCCGAGAGCGTCCATCCGTCGGGGACTTCGCCCATGGTCAGCTTGCCGTCATAGCCGCCGCTGCTGTTGGAGGTGTATGAGCCCGCGAGCAGCCTTCCGCTCTCGTCTAAAAGATACCAGCCGCTGTCGGAGCTTACGGCCGTCCAGAGCATATCCGTCGTGATAGCGGAGGCGGAGAATATGACGCCGTCAAGGCCGGTGTAGACGTACTGCTGGGAGCCGCTGCCGGCGTTTGAGAAGGTGGCGTCCGTATCGCGGCAGGTCAGCGCATAGCCGTCGTCCGCCACTATGACGTACTTCCTGCCGTTCACGAATCCGGATACCTGCACCGCGCTGCCGGGCTCGGCGGTGGGCGCGGGAGTGGGCGTGGGAGTGGGCTCGGGGGTCGGGCCGGGTATGAAGGGGGACTCCGTCACGTCGTTGCCGTTGGCGTCGTAATAGTGGAAGTCCATCTCGTCCCCGTCAAAGGTGACTATGAGCCCCTTGCCCTTGACGTACGCGCTGCCCGTGCCGTATTCGCTGTCGCTCATGCAGCCCGCGGAGGCGTAATAGAAGCCTATGGTCTTGGTATCGCCCGAATAGGTGTAAGGTATGGAGGCGCCGGGGAGTATCACCTCGTCGTAATAGGGATCGGAAAGGGTGTGATTATGCCCCCAGAGCAGTATTATCGTCTTGCCCGCGGCGGCGCCGGCGTTCAGTGCGTCAATGACCAGATCGGCGTTCACGGTCTGGCGCTTGGTGCTCCACCAATAACTGCCGTTCGAATAGCCGTGGAGCGGGAAATGGGTCAGCACGATAATGGGCTTTTCGGAGTCAACGGAGGACAAATAGGCGGAAAGCGAGTCGACCTGCTCCTGCGTGTAATTATCCACGCTGTTATTGAAATTGGTTGTGCCGAGCGCGTATATGCGGCAGGCGGGGATATCGAGACATTCCTCGCCCACGACGTAATTTAATGCGACGGGGTTCTCGGTGGAGTCGAATTTGCCGTTGTAGAATTCGTGATTGCCCGTGGTGTAGAAGGCGGGTATGCCGTGGGAGGTGACGACGTCTATGGCGTTCTGGGAATACTGCCAGAAGAGGTCCTCGCCCACGCCCGCGTCGCCCATGTCGCCGCAGAAGCCCATGTAATCTATTTTGCCGTAGCGGGCGAGCATATTGTCGAGCCATCCGAACATCCTGTTGGCGGATTGGTTGGCTTCCATATTATGCACGTCCGAGCTGAATGCGAGCACCGTCGCGTCCGGCGAGAGCTCGGCTGCAGCCGCCCCTGCCCGAGGTGCGGATCCGGCGGCGGGAACTGCGTCCGTCGAGACCGCGCGCGGCTGTGAGAAGGGTATGATTACGGCGAATGACGCCAGCATTACGAGCGCGATCGCGGCGGATAAAAGCTTTTTTTCCATTTTTTGCCTCCGGGGGTATGGAATTTACGGATAGTTTATGGCATTTTTGCGTCATTGTCAATAAAAAACGCCGAGTTTATCAATAGAAAAGCCCCCGATCCGTTTCGGGGGTCTGTATTATTTGCCGATCAGCTGTTTGCGATCATGGCGTAGATCGCCGCGATATCGCGGATGTCGACCGTGCCGTCGCCGTTCGCGTCGGCGGCCTGCAGGCCGGAGGCGGAGATCTCGGGGTTTTCGCCGTTCAGGAACATCGAGAGCAGCGAAACGTCGCCGAGATCGACCACGCCGTTGCAGTCCACGTCCCCGGGCAGGGGCTCACCGACCGGGGGCAGCACGACCTCGACGGTCTGCGTTTCAAAACCCTCCGAACCGAACTCGGCCGTGTACAGCGCGAGGCCGGGCTCTGTTGCGGTGGGGGGCACTATCACCTCGCAGGAGGCCGCCGCGGTCTCCGCCTCGGTATGGTTTTCGTCCCGCAGGCAGGTGTGCGCGGCGGTGCAGGAGCTGTGATCGGCCGACCACTCGTAGGTTGCCTCCCCCCAGATATGGCCGAGCGCTTCCTCCGTGACGGTATTCGTTCCGACGTATTCAACGCCGTTGAAGGTAACGGTTGCGGTATAGACCGTAACGCCCTCCGTTTCACAGCCGGGCTCGGAAACGGCCTCGGAGGTGATCGCCTCCCCGCTCGCGGTGACGCGCGGCTTTACCGCCGGGTCGCTCAATGCTGTGAACACGGCCGCCGCCTCGGTGCAGTCCGCGTTCCACTCCCATTCGGGCTCGCCGTATTCGTACTGATCGAGCCGCGTGTTGGTGATCCGCGCGGTCAGCGTGGTTTCATCCAAATAGCAGGAGGATACGACGTAGGTGCCCGTCCATTCGCCGCTGCTGTCGGGCAGGTGGACGTAGGTGAATATCGGCTTAAGGCCGGGGTAGGAAGCATTATCCGCGTCGTCGGGGTCAAGGAGCAGCCTGCCGAGGCTGCCGGAGCCGTCAAGCTCCGTCATATCGGGATCGTCCGGGTCAATAACGAAGCCCGAGCCGTAAAAATCGTGATAGGCGGATATCGCCTCGCGTATGCGGTAGGAATCGAGGGGCGTCTCATCGGTCACGGGAACCGCTTCGAACACCTCGTCATAGGCGTGGTTTGCGGGCACGTAGACCGTCTGCAGGGTGGTCCACACCTCGTTCCCCTGCACGTCGTACGTCCTGTGCTGCAGCAGCGCGTACACGGAATAGATCAGCCCGCGGTCGGGCTCGAAATCCACGTGCACCATGAAGCGGGGGCCGAAGCGCTTCAGGGTAACGGCCGTGTGGCGGGTGGCCTCATCGTAGGAATAGGTTATCACGAAATCGTAGTAGCGGGAGGCGCCGTCCTTCGTTACGGCAAATGTGCCCCTGTTCAGGCAGCCTTCGATCCCATCCGATCCGTCGTATACGACGGTGTAGCCGGAGTTGAGCTCCTGGAAGGAAACGCGGGCGTAATAATCCGCCTCATCCATCTGCGGCTCGAAAGCCTCGAACCAGCCGTTTTCGGCTTTCATCCTGACCATGGCGGCAGTACGGCTGCTTCCGCGGACGAGCAGCAGGCCCGTGACCATATCGGGCGTTTCATCCGCGGGAAGGGGAGCGCCGTACTCATCCTGCCATTCGCAGCTCATGGTGTAAACCGTGCCGCAGGAGTTGGTTATGACGGTCAGCCCGCCTTCCTGCTCGCTGTAGTCGACGGTGTAATCGATATCCATCCCGCCGCCGGAGGAGAAGTCCACGTGAAGGGAGGCCGTCTGCGCGACCCCATAGGGATTATCGGAGTCGTTCGCCGCAAGCACGGCGTTCCCGTACTGATCCAGCTCGCGCACGCGGTAGTAGAAATTGCCCTCCACGATGGGCGCAAAATCCGCCTGCCAGCCGTTCTCTTCGGATAGAACCACGGTATCGACGGTGGTCCAATCGGAGAAGTAACTGCGCTGCAGTACGGCCTGTATGCTTTCGGGCATGTAATTGCCGTAGTGATCAACGTTCCATTCCTTGCTTACGGAGAAGAGCGTCGAATGGCTGTTCGTCAGCTTTATGCGCGCTTCGCCCCTGTGGAGTATGTCGATCGCCTGCGAATAAGAGTAGGAGCTGAGGCCGGAATCCTGCTCGGAGCCGAGCCACAGGCGCCCGGAGGAGCGGAGGCCGAAGGGCAGTTCAACGGAACCGGAGGAGTCGGAAAGCACCCAGCTTTCCGGCGCATAGCCCTCCACAGCCCCTTCCGAAAGGGTCAGGCTGCCCGTATCCGTAACGAATATCCCGGCAGCCCAGCCGTTCGCGGAGGAAAGGGTAACGGAGCCTGTCTCGACCCTTCCCGGGGCGTATTCGTTCACGTAATCCACCGTCACCGAGGCGGGGTGGGAGCTGTCGGGCCACTGCTTGGTGAGCGTCATGGGGTATTTTTTCAGCCACAGAGCGTACAGCGTGAGCGAAAGCATGCTTACGGGGGTGCTGAAATCATACTCGGTCTGGAAGGAGGTATCCGTGTACCAGCCGCCGAAATACCAGCCCTCTGCCGAAGGCTCCTCCGGCTCGGTCACAGTCCCGCCCGATTCGACTGTCTGCTGTGCGGGCGCCATGCCGTGGCCCTGCATATCGAACGTTACGATGCAGGGGCCGGGAACTATTGCCGCAAAGGACTTGCTTCTGCATATGGAGGAAGCTTCGTTGCCGTAGCACACGCCGTCCTCCACCACGTTGCCGCTTGAATCAAGATGGCCGTAGGTGGTCTTGGCAATGTCGTAAACCCAAAGCGAGCCGCTGCCCCCGCCGCCATCGCCCTTGCCGATGGAGTGCGCGGAGTTCCTGCCCGCTGTGGCGATCACCGTGCCGCCGTTGATGACCACGGTTCCGCCGTAGCCGTCGTCGCCGCCGCCGATGCCCGCGCCGCCGTAGGTGCCGGAGAATATAAGGCCTGCGAGGAGATAATTGACTACCGAAGCGTAATTGAGAAATTCATTGAAGGAAGGAGCAAAATCGGCAAGGCCGGCCTTCCAGTAATTGTAATCGAGGTAGCCGCCCAATGCTGTGACGCTGCCGCCGTTTATCGTAACGGTGCCGCCGTCGCCGTCGTTGCCGCCGCCGATGCCCGCGCCCTTTGAGGTGGAAAGCGCAAGCACTATGCCGCCGTCTATGCGGACGTTGCCGCCGTCGCCGCCTCCGCCGCCTTCCCGGGCGCCGCCTCCGCCGATGCCCGCGCCGATGTTGCTCACGGCAACCACGCAGCCGTCGGTGATGATGACGTCCTTGCCGTCATAGCCGCCGCCGTCGCCCGAATCGCATCCGCCGCCGCCAATGCCAGCGCCGCTCGCGGCATAGGCGTACACCTCGCCGCCGTTGATGGTTATGGCGCCGTTCTGGTGCGCGTGCTCGCCGGCGCCTATGCCGGCGCCTCCGCACAGTATGTCGGCCTCGCCGTAGTGGGCTTCCACCACGCCGCCGTTTATCGTTATGGGCCCGTTGGAGGAATCGTTGCCGGCTCCAATGCCCGCGCCGCCGTAGGAGCCGCCCTCGGCATAGATCTCGCCGCCGTTGATTATTATGGGGCCGTTGGGCGCGCCGTTGCCCCCGCCTATGCCGGCGGATTCCCTGCCGCCGTAAGCCTTTATAACGCCGCCGTTGATGGTGATGGGGCCGCTCGTGCCGTCGTCGCCGCCGCCTATCGCCGCGCCGCACTCAAGGCCGTACCATTCGCCGCCTATCTTGCAGGCGTCCGCGCGGGCCTCTATATAGGTGTGATTGCCGTTGATCGTTATGCTTCCGCTGTTCGTTCCGGAGCAGCTGCCTATCGCGGCGTCGTCGTAACCGCCGTAGATAAGGTAGCGCCCGCCGTTTATGGTCAGGCTCGCCCCCTCCGGCACGTCGATGCCCGGGCCGCAGATCTCGATAGTGCTGCCGTAGCGCTGCATTACGGTCACTCTGCCGTTGCCCTCCGTCTGGGGCCAGATGGTCAGGGAGCTGCCGGGAACTATGGTTATGCCGGTGCCGAAATAGACGGAGGAATCGTCGCAGAGCACAAGATGGCAGTCGCCGTAGGCCACAAGCGCCTCAAGGTTCCAATTCCCGCGCAGGGCGTACCAGCCGCCGGGGGTCTCCAGATCGAAGCCGCCGGTGAACAGCGTGTATTCCTCCTGCACGCAGGGGTTGCCGTCCCCATCGCAGTAATGCAGAGGGCCGTTCAGATCCTCAACGGAATAAAGGCAGAACGGTATCTCTTGGCCGGGGTTGTTGGCAAAGGAAACGCCCACCGCGGGCTCCCTGCTGCACCACTCGGGGAAGGGGGCCTCATACGTTAGCTGCTCGTACATGTAGCCGTCCACAAGCAGCATGTACATGCTCTCTATGCGTATGGTCGCGGGCTCGCCCTCGAAATTGGCGTAGAGCTTCTTCGCTTCCCACTGATCCACTTCGCCTATCGTCGCGGCGTCGTAATAGTAGATCGTGTTGCCCTCCGCGTCGAGCACGGAGAGCACCAGCGAATAGAAATCCGCGTAGTCCTTTCCCATGGGCTCTAAGCAGAATACGTAATCCGAAAGGAGCAGATCCTCCTCGTTGATCACGCGCCGCGCGGGCGCCTCATCATTGGGGGAGGGCGCCGGGGCCTCCTCAGCCCGCGCCGCAGGCCCCGCGGGCAGTACGGCAAGCGCCATTATCAGCGCAAGCAGCAGGGATAAAGCTTTTTTCAACATTTTTTTATACTCCTTCTCTGGCGGTCTGGTTTTAGATCGTTAATAGTATATTTTATCACGCCCGGAACGGCGGGTCAAGCATTTGGGGACGAACGGAGAGAAAAAACCGGTGGGAGCTGCCGATCTTCCCCCCTGCGGGGAAGGCGTCACAAAGCGGCATAATACCGCGTGTGACGAACGGGGGCATTACCTTATTGATGATGCATTGGCGAATCCCTTTTTTATAACCCCCACCACCGCCTGCGGCTTGCCGACAGCTCCCCTTAACTAGGGGAGCCGATTTTTGGAGCCCACACCCCCCGCGCAAAAAAGGCTCCCCGCGCATAGCGGGGAGCCACATATCACGAATCACTTATTCCTGCTTTTCCTTCATCGCCCTGATCTTTTCGGTGAGCATGGGGACGACCTTATTGAGGTCGCCGACCACGCCGTAATCGGCGATATTGAATATGGGGGCGGTCTCGTCGCGGTTAATGGCGATTATGAGATCGGATTCCTCCATGCCGGCGATATGCTGTATTGCGCCGGAGATGCCGACGGCGATATAGAGCTTGGGACGCACGGTCTTGCCGGTCTGGCCGACCTGCAGCTCCTTATCCGCCCAGCCCGCGTCGACCGCAGCGCGGGACGCGGAGACCCTGCCGCCGAGCACTTCGGCCAGATCGTAGAGCATTTGAAAATTCTCCTTGCTGCCCATGCCGCGGCCGCCGGAAACGAGTATATCCGCCTGAGAGATATCCACGGACTCGTTCATCTTCTTTATGACGTCGAGCACCTCGATATAGAGGTCGTTCTTCTCGAACTTGACGCCGAAGGGCAGCACCCTCGCGCGCCTTCCCTCCTCGCGCTCCGCCTTCTGCATTACGCCGGGGCGGACGGTGGCCATCTGGGGACGGAAATCGGGGCAGACTATGGTCGCCATAAGGTTTCCGCCGAAGGCGGGGCGGGTCATCAGCAGCCTGCCCGTCTCCGCGTCGATCTCGAGCTTCGTGCAGTCGGCGGTGAGGCCGGTGTGCACTCTGGCGGATACGCGGGGAGCAAGGTCGCGGCCGATGGTGGTCGCGCCGTAAAGGAATATCTCGGGCTTGAAGAACTCGATGGCGCTGTGGATGGCGTGCGCGTAGGGCTCGGTGGTGTATGTCGCGAGCGCGGGATCGTCGATAAGGACGACGGTATCCGCGCCGTATTCGCCGAGTTCATCGGCAAGCGCCTCGACCTTGTAGCCGCAGAGCACCGCGAAAACGGAGGTGTTAAGGGCCTTTGCCAGCTCCTTCGCCTTGCCAATGAGCTCAAAGCTCACGGGAGCGATAACGCCCTCCACCTGCTGAACGAAAACGTAAACGCCTTTGTATTCGGAAAATTCTTTCATATTTCACCTCAGATAACAAACTTCTCACGAAGCTTTGCGACCAGATAATCCGCTTCGGCCTCGGCGTCCATCGTGACCACCTCGCCCTTGCCCTTGAGGGGCTTGGGGAAGCTCTCCTTAACGCGGGTGGGCGAGCCCTTCAAGCCGATATTGGAGTCGTCCACGGGCACGTCGGGGCGGGTCCAGACCGTGACCTGCTTCTCACGGTAGGCGCTGAAAATTCCGCCCGGAGTCATGTAGCGGGGACGGTTGAGCTCCGTCAGAGCGGTGACGAGGCAGGGCATCTTGACGCGTACGACCTGATAGCTCGACTCAAACTGCCTCTTTACGATCAGGCTGTCGCCGACCACGCGGATCTCCTCCGCGTAAGAGACGTTGGGTATGCCCAGATGCTCCGCCATCTGAGGCCCGACCTGCGCGGTGTCTCCGTCGATGGCCTGACGGCCGGTGAAGACGATATCGTGGGGGAGCCTGGAGACCGCCGCCGCAAGAGTGGAGCTTGTCGCCCAGGTATCCGCGCCGCCGAACGCACGGTCGCTGATAAGATACGCTTCGTCCGCGCCCATTGCGAGCGCCTCGCGCAGCACGGCGTCCGCCTGCGCGGGGCCCATGGAGACCGCGCGGACAACGGCGCCCAGCTCGTCCTTGATGCGCAGAGCCGCCTCAAGGCCCGCCTTATCGTCGGGATTCATTATGGAGGGAACTCCCTCGCGGATCAGAGTGCCGGTCTTGGGATCGAGACGCACCTCGTTCGTATCGGGCACCTGCTTTATACATACAACAATGTTCAGCATTCCTTTATACCTCCCGTCAGTTCAGCAGCGATCCCGCGATGACCATGCGCTGCACCTCGCTGGTGCCCTCGTAGATCTCAGTTATCTTCGCGTCGCGCATCATGCGCTCAACGGCGTATTCGCGGGTGTAGCCGTAGCCGCCGTGGAGCTGCACGCACTTGGTCGTGACCTCCATCGCGGTCTCAGCCGCGAAGAGCTTCGCCATAGCCGCCTCGACCGAATAGCGCTTCTGGGTGTCCTTGGCGTAAGCGGCCTTGTAAACGAGGAGCTTTGCCGCCTCCACTTTAGCCGCAAGATCCGCCATCGTGAACTGGGTGTTCTGGAACTGCGCGATGGTCCTTCCGAACTGCTTCCTCTGCTTGACGTAAGCGACGGTCGCCTCAAGCGCGCCTTCCGCGATGCCCAGCGCCTGCGCGGCGATGCCTATGCGGCCGCCGTCCAGAGTGCCCATGGCGATCGAGAAGCCCTTGCCCTCGGCGCCCAGCATATTCTCTCTGGGTATGCGGCAGTCGCGGAATATGAGCTCGTAGGTGGAGGAGCCGCGGATGCCCATTTTCTTCTCCTTCGTGCCGAAGGTGAAGCCGGGAGCGCCCTTTTCCACTATGAACGCCGATATGCCCTTGGTGCCCTTGGAGGGGTCCGTCATGGCGAAAATGATGTAGATATCGGCTTCCTTGCCGTTTGTGATGAAAATTTTGGAGCCGTTCAGCACGTATTCCTCGCCCTCGAGCACGGCCTTGGTCGCGACTCCCGCCGCGTCGGTGCCCGCGCCGGGCTCGGTAAGAGCGAAAGCGCCGAGCTTCTCGCCCGAGGCAAGGGGCTTCAAAAACTCCTCCTTCTGCGCGGGGGTGCCGTATTTCAATATCGGGTCGCAGCAGAGAGAGGTATGCGCCGAAACGATGACGCCCGTGGTGGCGCATCTCTTCGAGATCTCCTCCACGCACATGACGTAAGTCAAAGAATCGCAGCCCTGACCGCCGAATTCACGCGGTATGGGGATGCCCATAAAGCCGTAATGCTGAAGCTTTTCGACCGTTCCCTTGGGGAACTCCTCCGTCTCATCCACCTCCGCGGCGTAGGGCTTGATCTCATTCTCCGCAAACTCGGAGAAAAGCGTCCTTGCCATGAGGTGCTCGGAGCTGAGCTTAAAATCCATATGATCCTCCAATCAATGATGATCGTTCTCGCACGGATAACAGTGCGTCAACTCTAATTATACCTTGAATTTCGCTTCTTTTCAAGGAGAAGACGGCGGATGCGAGTATATATTGCATGAATGCGGATTGCAAAGTATAAATGTGTTGTGCCGGGGACGTCGGTATGATAGAATAATACGCGAAAAAAACACCGGCCTTTACGAAAGGAGCGTGAGTAAAAAATGGAAGAGGTCACTACAAAAGAGTACGCACTGGAAAACATAGTTTCAAGCGCGGTAAAGATCCCGGGTATCAAGGTGAACCGAGCGAAGTTTTTAGGCTCTGTTTTCGCTCAAAGAGCAGAAAGCGTTGATGAGATACTTGATAAAGGCTCGATAGAAGCGGGAGTCTCGCGGGAGGATCTAAGAGCAATAGCAAAGCGGCACATCCTCAAAAGGACGAGCGAGTCCTCTGCAGCCTCATTTTTAGCCGGCATCCCGGGCGGGCTCGCTATGGCAGCCACCATTCCGGCTGATATCATGCAGTTCTTCGGTATGGCGATCAGGCTTGCGCAGGAGCTGTCATACCTCTATGGCGGGCAAGACCTTTGGGAGGACAATAAGCTCAGCGAGGAAAGGGTGCGCTCACAGTTGATACTGTACATTGGCGCGATGTTTGGCGTTTCGGGAGCAGTTTCGGGAGTCAGGGTGCTTACTACACAGATCGCAAAAACCACACTGAAAAAGCTTCCCCAAAAGGCGCTCACAAAAACCTTCTGGTATCCGATAATAAAACAGATCGGCAAAGCAATTGGAGTCCGCGTCACAAAAACGACGGTGGCACATGGCGTTTCAAAGGCAATCCCGGTCATCGGAGGCGTGATCTCCGGAACTCTTAACTTTGCGACCATGAAGCCCATGGCCGATCGTTTGCTTGAAGCAATAGACAAAGCTTCGTTTGATTACAGCGACGATGAGCTTGCCGCGGATATTGAAACGATAGAGGAAGCCCAGATAGAGCCCGAAGAGGAGGAAAAGCCCAAGCTCAAGGAGCAGCTTTCAAAAGGCATAAAGGTGGTCGGCGGCGGGGCTGCCGGAGCGATCAATAAGCTCAAGCTCGGGATCGGGTCAAAAAAGAAGACCGAGGATATGGACAAAACCTTAGAGACCATTGAGAAACTGGCAAAGCTGAAAGAAGAGGGAATACTTTCGGAAGAAGAGTTCAGCGCAAAAAAGAAAGAGCTTCTTGGGCTGAAATAAATCCGAATAAAAAAGAAGCAACAAACGAATCTGAAGGCTTGTTTCCTGCTAACGGCAGGGGACAAGCCTTTTCGGTTGCCGCCTGTCGATAACTGCCGCCGTTAAGCGGCTCAGACGCAAAAAGTTCGGTCGGCGTTTATCTAATTTAGCAGACAAGATAAATTTATTTAACAAATCAGATTTCGCTTGCAATCGCCATGCGGCTGTGATAGAATACCCGCATGAAGCTCAAAACGGAAAAAAAGCGGCAGGGTGCGCAGTGGCTCCCGCTCGATAACGCGGCGAAGATATACCCCCCGGCGATGACGGAGGGGTGGAACGCGCTTTTCCGCGTGTCGGTAACGCTGGATGAGCCTATCGACCGGCAGATATTGAAGCGCGCGCTTTTAAAGACCACGGGCCGCTTCCCCAATTTTTCAATGAAGCTGCGCCGTGGGTTCTTCTGGTACTATCTTGAGAGGATAGGCGGCGCGCCGGAGATAAAGGACGACGTGCAGAATCCCTGCGCGCGCATGATGTTCCGCGAAAACGGCGGATTCGCCTTCCGCGTGCGCTGCTACAACAGGCGCATCGCCGTAGAGATATTCCACGTAATCACCGACGGCGGGGGAGGGCTCTCGTTTTTGAAGACGCTCACCGCGGAGTATCTCGAGATAAAGTACGGAGTCAGGATACCGCGCGGGGGGGATATACTCGACTGCGGCGAGCAGGCCTCGGCGGAGGAGCTTGAGGACGGCTACGTGAAGCACGCCGGGCCCAAGGCGGTGCCGGAGCCGGCATGCCGCGCTTATCACCTTTACGGCACTCCCGACCGGGATTTCCTGCACGTCACCACGGGCATAATCGACGCGGAGGAGATCGCGTCCCGCGCGAAGGCGCTGGGAGTGACGGTCACGGAGTATCTGACCACGGTGCTGCTCTTTGCCGCCATAGACTGGAAGAACGTAAAGGGCGGCTTCCTCCAGCGCAGCAGGCCCGTCAAGATCACCGTGCCGGTCAATTTAAGGAAGCTCTTCGGCTGCAGAACGCTCCGCAATTTCGCCAATTACGCCAACGTCGGCATAGACACGCGCCTCGGCGAATACAGCTTCGAGGAGGCGGCGCGGACGGTGCATCATCAGCTGAAGCTCGGCACCGACCCCAAGGTGCTCGCGGCGAAGGTCGCAAGCAACGTGAATATCGAAAAGAGCCTTTTCATGCGGCTCGTCCCGCTGTTCATCAAGGATCCGGTCATGAGCATCGCCTACAGAGTCGAGGGCGACCGCAAGAGCACGACCTGCCTTTCGAATCTGGGGCTCGTGAAGCTCCCGGAGGAGATGGAGGCGCACGTCGAAAGATTCGATTTCATGCTGGGCTCGCTCGTTGAAAACCCCGTCGCGTGCGCGTGCGTGGGCTACGGCGGCAGGATCTATATCAATTTCACCCGTACCATAGAGGAAAGCTTCATCGAGCGCGCCTTCTTCACAAGGCTCGTGAAGATGGGCGTACACGTGCTGGTCGAGAGCAACGGCTCCGACTTGAAAAAGGAGTAAAGGATGTCTTACTGTGTTAACTGCGGAGTGGAGCTCGGCGCTTCCGAAAAGCGCTGTCCTCTCTGCGGAGTGGAGGTTATAAATCCCGCCGCGAGGTTCGACCCCGAGGCGGAAACGCCCTATCCCGTCAAGGCGGAGAAGGTGCGCCACAGGGAGGTGCGCATGGCGGCGGCAAACGTGTTTTCGCTGCTGCTGGCGATACCGGTCATAAGCCTGCTCGTGGTCGATCTCGTCAAGGACGGGCGGCTCACATGGTCGCTCCTGCCCGTCGCCTCGATAGTGTTCTTCTTCCTCGCGGTGGTCGTGCCCTGTATGTTCCGCAAGCCGAGGGTGTGGCTCTTCATGCTCTTCGCCGTCGCCGAAACGGTGCTGTTCCTGTTCGTATTGAAGGTGCTGCTCGGCGGGAAATGGCTCTGGCTCTTCGCGCTGCCCATAACGCTCCTCTCGGGCGCGGCGCTGATCGGGATATGGCTCATAATCTCCTCGAAGAAGGCGTCGCTCCCCTTGAAGATGATAGTCGTGCTGCTCATACTGATGGTTTTCATAATAGTCCTGCAGATGCTTATAGAGATACACCTGCACGGCCGCATCCGCCTTGACTGGTCGCTCTACGCCGCCGTTTCCTGCGGGCTTTTGAGCCTCGTGGTGCTAATAGTAGGCCATCTTTACAGGAAGAACGAATCCTTCAGGAAAAAGCTGTTTTTCTGAAGCTTGCGGGGGGCTTGCAAGGCCCCCTTTATTATGGTATAATCCCTATATCAGTTACAGGAGGTACCCCGGCTTGAACATCCGCTGACACGTCTCTTTGGTCCTTTTTCCGCAGGCTCCGTGCCCGCGGGCTGGTTTGCGTGTTTTTGACGGGGGTGCCTTATGATACAATTAAACGACGTTTCCATATTTGTGACCGCAAGCGGGCGCGCGCTCGTTCGCGGGCTTTCTTTTACTCTCAATCCCGGCGACCGCACGGTCGTCATAGGCGAGGAGGGCAACGGCAAGTCCACCCTCCTGAAGCTCATTTACGATCCCGCTCTCATCGCGGGCCGCGCCGAATACACGGGCAGCGTGAACAGGGGGCGGCACAGGCTGGGCTATCTTGCGCAGGAATTGACGCCCGGGGAGGCGGCGGTCTCCGTGCGGGAGCATATAGGCCTCCCCGAGGAGGAGATCTGGCGCGCGGAGGCGCTTGCGGCGGAGATGGGTCTCGACCCCATGCTGGTGCATGAGCAGCGTCCGCTTTCCACCCTCTCCGGCGGCGAGCGCGTGAAGCTGCGGCTGGTCAGAGTGCTGCTCGACGAGCCCGATATGCTCCTGCTCGACGAGCCTACGAACGATATCGACATAGAAACGCTCGAGTGGCTCGAGGATTTCATAAACGGCTTCGAGGGCGGAGTGCTGTTCGTTTCGCATGACGAAACGCTTATCGAAAACACCGCCTCGGCGGTGATCCATCTGGAGCACGTGCACCATAAAAAGGTGGCGAGGGTGACCGTTGCGAACGTCCCCTACCGCGAGTATATCGCCCGCCGCACTCGTGCGATGGAGCACCAGGCGCAGGTCTCCGCATTCGAGCACGCGGAGCAGAAAAAGAAGGAGGAGCGCTGGCGCGAGATCTATGAAAAGGTCGACCGCGCGCAGAGGTCGCTCACCCGGCAGGATCCCTCCACGGGCAGGCTGCTCAAAAAGAAGATGCACTCGGTGATGAGTCAGGGGCGCAGGCTCGAAAAGGAGCGCGAGGAGCTGACAGAGGCTCCCGTGAGCGAGTGGCAGATAGATATAAAGCTCCCGGAGGTCGGGCTCCCGCGGCGCAAGGAGCTCCTGCGCTGGTCGTGCGAGGGCCTCTTCGCGCCGGACGGCTCGCGCCTTACCGCGGGCTTTGAGCTGAACGTGGACGCGGCGGAGCATATCGCCATAATCGGCAGGAACGGCGTCGGCAAAACGACCCTTCTGCGGCTCATAGAAAAGGAGCTTCGCGGCAGGCGCGACATACGGCCCTTCTATATGCCGCAGGATTATCTCGAAATGATACCGGAGGAGGCCACCGCCGTGGATTTCCTCGCGCCGACGGGCGAAAAGGAGGCCGTCACGCGGGCCCGGACGTATCTTGGCAGCGTGCGCTTCACCGCGGAGGAGGCGGAGTCCCCCGCAAGGCGGCTCTCGGGCGGGCAGAAGGCGAAGCTCTTCTTCGTCAAGATGGCGCTCGAGGGCGTGAACGTGCTACTGCTCGACGAGCCCACGCGCAATTTCTCGCCCCTCTCCAACCCCGTTATACGCGCCATGCTCGGGGATTTCGGCGGCTGCCTGATCGCCGTCTCCCATGACAGGAAGTTCATCTCCGAGGTCTGCCCCCGCGTCCTCCGCCTCACCGAGGAGGGGCTGGAGCAGGTAAAGCCGTAAGAAGATGGCTCAAGCGTGCGGGGGGTGACCAAAGTCTTCCATTGGGGGAAGGGGGACCACCGACCTTTAGGTCGGGGTGGATGAGGGATGCTTCCCTGCATTTGCTTTTCCCAAAGCCGTGGAAGGATAACCCTTTCTTCTTTTCGCCCTTGATGGGCGAAAATACACCTCCCCGGCGGCATTTCGCTCAGCGAAATTCCGCGGCACAGGGGAGGCTGTGTGCAGCGAGCGATCAAGGCCTTCCCCCTTGCGGGGAAGGGGGACCGCGAGGAACGAGCGGTGGATGAGGGTGACGCGGAGCGCCTTTGGCCGCCGGAGGTGTTGTTTCTAAAACTTTTTTAACAAAATCCCCGATCATTCATTGACAAATCAATATACACATTTATAATTGAATCAGTAATATTTTTACCCGCGGCCATGCCCGGGAGAGGGGGAGACCATGAAAAAGCTTGTCGCTTTTTTCCTTGCAGTCCTGTTCGTTTTCGGCTCGTTTGGTAACACCTTTGCCGGAACGGTAATGGAGCACGAAGAATATCCTGACCGCGTTTACGTTTCCGAGCCTGTTTGCACACCCAAACCGCAGGCAGAAGAAAACGTCGCCGTACCGGAGCGGCAGGAAACTCCTTCCGTCCCCACCCGCGAGGTGTATTCCGGCACCTGCGGGGCTGATCTCACGTGGACTCTTGACACCGAAACCGGCGTGCTCGAGATCACCGGCACAGGGGATATGACTAACTGGACATATTCTTCTAGAGCACCATGGTCATCGTATCTTTTAGATATCTGCTCTGTTGAAGTATCAAACGGCGTAACAAGCATCGGTAACTATGCATTTTACTATGGTAGTTCACTCAAATCTGTTATACTTGGAGATAGTATAAAGGCAATCGGGACTTCTGCTTTTGAATACTGCAGCTCGCTCACGTCACTTTTTATACCAGACAGTGTAACTCAAATTGGAAATTATGCGTTGCGCTACTGTGAATCGTTAACTATTGTGACCATAGGGAGTGGTCTGCTGAGTCTGGGAAAGTACGTGTTTCATGAGTGTAGTTCGCTAAAAACAATCTTGGTGGATCAAGCAAATAGGTATTTTTGCTCTGTGGACGGGATTTTGTATAATAAAGAAATCGACTCCCTGCTGTATTGTCCGGAAGGGAGGACGGAATCTTGCATCATACCTGATAATGTAGAGTATATTGCCGGATATGCATTCCAAAACTGTAGGTATATTCCTTCTATAGCTATGGGAAACAACGTAAGAAGTATAGGAAGCAATGCGTTTTATAATTGCAGCTCGCTAGTTTCTGTTGCAATATCAGACTCAATAGTTTATATAGAAAACTACACGTTTTATGGATGCAGATCACTTGAAAATATAGCTTTGCCAGAAAACGTAGCATATATTGGAAACTCTGCGTTCTGTGACTGCTGCTCGCTCACGTCTTTTACAATACCATGCAAGGTTAATTATATTGGTGACTATGCTTTTGGAGGTTGCAGTTTGCTAGAATCCATAATTGTTGATTATGGGAATGAAGACTATTGCTCTGAAGATGGAATACTTTATAATAAACAGGTCACAGATCTGATTTGTTGCCCTGCTGGAAAAACCGGTACGTGCATTATACCTAATAGTGTAACAAGTATACGCGATCTTGCATTCAGTGGTTGCAAGATGCTTACAGATATAACACTAGGAGATGGTCTGTTGAATATTGGCAATTATGCATTTAGAGACTGCAGCTCCATTGTGTCTATAATAATTCCTTGCAATGTAGCAGGAATAGGTAATTATGCTTTCTATAGCTGCAGCTCTTTAAGTGAAGCTATATTCCTTGGTATACCTCCTTACAGCTTCGGAGATAGCGTTTTTGAAAGCTGCGCTTCTGACTTTTGTATATACTATACTTCTGGAAACGCATCCGAATGGGCTCCAAATGGAGAAACAATGTGGAATTGGTATCATATTGCCCTATTCGGGTATGTACAACCAACGCCTATCCCGGGTTACTATACAGGATCATGCGGAGATAACCTCATATGGACACTAAATCAATGGGATGGGACTATGGAAATAGATGGCACAGGAGAGATGACAAATTGGATCAATCCGGAATATGTACCATGGTATCCTTATATTGAATACATAAAAAGGGTTGATATAAAGGCTGAAATAACGTATATTAGTAATTTTGCCTTTGATCAATGCAATAAACTAATTGAAGTTAATATACCCACTGGAGTAACTACAATAGGTAATTGTGCCTTCAGTGGGTGCAGTTCATTGAAAACGGTAAGCATACCGGAAGGAGTAAAGGAAATATGGGGTGGAGCATTTAGCGGTTGCAGCAACCTTGTTTCAGTTAATATCCCATATGGGGTAACAAGCATAGGAGCAGGCGCTTTCAGTGGTTGTACTTCGTTGATTTCTATTGTTATCCCGGATAGTGTAACATATACAGGAAACTTCATTTCTGGTTACAATACATTCGAGGGTTGCAGCGCTCTTGAATCCGTAATAATTGGAAATGGTGTAAAGACTATTGGTGAAAAAACTTTCTATAATTGTACTTCGCTCGCCTCGGTTTCAATTGGAGATCATGTAACGAGTATAGGTGGTCGTGCTTTCGAGGGGTGTAATTCATTAGCTGGTATTACTGTACCTGAGAGTGTGACAAGCATTGGCGATCGAGCATTTAAGGATTGCAGTTCTTTAACATCCATGGTCATCCCTGATAGCGTAACAGACATAGATTGGTATTATTTATTTAATGGCTGCCTATCGCTTCAAACGGTAAGTATTGGAAATGGTATAACAACCATAGGAGAAGATGCATTCTGTGGCTGTGTAATGCTAACTTCGGTGATAATCCCTGACAGTATTACTAGTATTGGAGAGGACGCTTTCTCATATTGCAATTCTCTTTTATCTATAAATATACCGGACAGTGTTACAAATATTGACTGGCCGGTGTTCAAGGGATGCAGTTCGCTGGAGGAAGTTAGAATAGGAAATGGTGTGCCAAATATAGGCAATGAGGCTTTCAAGGATTGCGGTTTGCTCACCACAGTAATAATAGGTAACAGTGTTACAAGCATAGGATTCTCTGCTTTCGAAGGGTGTAGTTCGCTTCTGTCAATCTCTATACCTGATAGTGTTACGAGCATGGGATCTTCTGTGTTTGAACGTTGCACAAAGCTGCGATCTGTGTCTATAGGTATTGGCATAACAAGCATAGAAAAAGATACTTTTAGGGAGTGTAGTTCTCTTCTTTCTGTTATTATTCCTGACAATATAACAGACATAGGCGATTCTGCTTTTTCTGGATGTGACTTGCTCAATTCTGTAACAATCGGAAAAGGGGTAGTTAATATTGGTGACGGCGCGTTTTGCAATTGCCGTTCGCTAGTTTCTTTAACGATTGGTAGCAATGTCGAGTGTATTAACAGCAGTGCATTTGTCGGATGTGAAATGCTTACAACAATAAGTATACCTTCCAGTGTAAATGTGATTCAATATAATGCGTTTAAAAACTGCATATCGCTAAATGAGGCAATATTTTATGGAGCACCGCCATCCTATGCTTCTTACTCAATCTTCGATAATTGTGCAGAAGATTTCTGCATATACTATACTTCCGCCCATGCTTCTGAATGGGCTCCCAATGGTGAAACAACATGGAATGGCTATCCAATAGCTCTACTCGCAGGAACAGACGAGCCCGACGCCACCATCGCTCCCGTTGTGACCCCGGAACCCACCGAGCTCACCAAGGCTGAGGATATGTTCTACGAGAACTGTTATATCGCCGATATCTGGCTGAACAACAATTATGATGGATACGGCTCTCATAACGGATCAACAGCTGAGTATGGGTATTTCAACAGTATTCTCGATCAGGAATCATTATCGGAGATACTTGTCGACAAGCTTGATAAAAACAATTCTTTTAAGAATAAGGTTGATGCATGGAACGGAATTCTGACTTTTTTTGATCCGGACAAGGGTTTATATGAGTGTGCCGATCAGTATCAAGTTTACGAAGCGGTCATTTTCGATTTCATAACACGCATTATTGAAGATGAGGAGAATACGGCAAATAATCTTATACAAGATGTTTTGGACTCGGTAGATGTATTGAGTTCAGCAGAGGAGGACGTAACAAAAGTACATAAACTTATTAACAATATTGTCGAAGCATCCGGCTTAACTTCAGAAAGTGCATTGCTGGAGTTTTTGAAAACGGATTCAGCTAATCCTCGGTTCATAAATGAATTCGAAGCTTTGTGTAAGGATTTCGATTTCCTGCAAAAATGGAAAGATTCATCCATCATAGAAAGTATCGGAGTGATTGCCTCTGTTTCAAATGATATTTCCGATTTTATGGGCCGCATGTCTTCCTACTTCTATTTGGAGGATGTAAGCGATGAGCTTCTCTCATTGCTGAAAACCATTCGCGCCGAATCCGGTGATGACTGTCTGAGGACGGCGTTGCAGAGGATCATAACATGCATTGAGAATACTGAGCTGATCGAATTTGTACTTCTGGATGATTTTACGGCAAACGTAATTAATAAAACCGTCATTTCAGAATTCACCAAGATGATTTGGACCGATCTGATCCCGACGGGAATCGGCGTTATCAAGCTTGGCTATGAGGGCGGCAGGTTGATGTCAAACCTTATGTACAATACAGAAGGCGTTATTGATAAGTATTATCTGATAAAGGCTTCGGCTGCTTTTACTTCTGCAAACAGAGCAGCTATAGACGCGCTTAAAGACAGATATCTGGAAAGTGGAACAGAAGATGACGCCGGCGCATATATTTATGCAATGAGAATGTATAAATATGCCCTTGAAAACGATTTGGACGCCGGAGCTCAATTTGCCGAAGCAGCGGAAAAGGATGGGCTAATCAACTTTATCGTAGATAAAATGTGCAAGCTTTTGAAAATGCTGACGGGGGATGATTCCAAGAGCAATTACGAGTATCTTATTGAAAACAAGGATTCGGTGCTCAAAAGTTACGAATTCATGTACGAACGTGCGGAGACCTGTTGGAAATACGACTATCTTAAGGAAGACCATCCAGAAGTATACCCGATTTATGCATCGGATATTTTTACGGATGAGCACTATATCCCACAGATAACAGACATAACAATAAATACTAACGGAGAAATAGTAGTTACGTGCAATTACCCGCCAACTTATTATGGCTCTGACAACGAACTGGAGTTTATCGGAGCCAACATGATAGACGGGATAGAGGTTCTGGAGATCGTTAACGGAGAACACACGGTGCTGGATATGCAATTGGATGAAACCGCTGTGGCTTTCAGCAGTGCGAACAATCTAAATGCTTTCCCGAAGGATTACTACGCACGCACGTATACAGAATCCTCCGAGGGCAGGATATACTCGGAATACTGTCACAAGTTATTTGATCCTTTAAAGCCCGCCAAACTTGAGGTCACGAAGATTTTGGAGAATACTGTGATCGGAATCCATGACAAGACCTTGGGTAAATACACAAATGTGCGATACCACATCTACAGAATGAACGCTTCCGGAGATTACGTGCAAATAGATACGATCGACAGGAACAGCTTCTCAATCTTCGGCACCATTACGCCATATTATGACGGTACAGCTTCAGTTGGGAGCAACCGCTACAAAGTTGTTTCGGAAATGTACTTTAATAACGGATCGTCACTGTTTGCCGAATCCGCAGAAACGATTTATTCATCACGGGAAACGGAAGCGATCATTAACGATCTTATCATCAGGATAGTGGGAGGCGTTCTTGCCGGAAGCAAATCCGCTTATTCTCCTGCTGACGACGACCCCGGCATCACCGAATACGGCTACGAGATCACTTGGGAGCCCTACGAGAATGCGGAAGGCTACCAAATCTACCGCAAAGAGGCCTTTGGCGATAACTATAATCTTATCGCGGAGGTGGATGGTTCCGAAACAACATATCTGGATTCCACCGCAGACGTCCTCCTGGGTTATGGATTCATGGTAATTCCCTATACCATTGAAGACGGCGTAAAAACCGTTGACACCGGAAACTATGCCGCCGGCATTCTGACACACACCGTTACGTTTGTTGATTGGGACGGAACTGTTCTCTCCGAGCAGACCATAGAGCATAGCCACGGTGCGGAAGCCCCAGAGGTACCCGGGCGCGAGGGATATGCGTTTATCGGTTGGGATCACAACGTAGGCAACATTCAGGATGATGTGACTATAACTGCTCTATATGGCCCTCGGTATGGCGATATCGACTGCAGCGGGCTGATCACCATGGCCGACGTGACGATACTTTCGATGTACCTGAACGGCGAAAACCCGACCGTTTCCGAGCCCGGCATGCTGAACGCCGACGCGAACGCGGACGGCACGGTCGATATCCGCGATATCGCGGCGATCTACGCCATCATAGCGGCAAGCTGAGAAAAAGGCTTGCGAAAATTCTTTCGGGATAATATAATATAATCAGGAAGAAAAAACCAAACCGAAAGAACGGAGGGAAGAATATGAAACGATTCAGGACTGCGGTCGGCATACTGCTGGCATTACTGATGCTCTTCGGCTGCATGCCCCTTGCGCTTGCCAAGGGGGCCGTCGGGGAAAAGGGCGAAAGGAGCCCCGAGGCGGGGACGAGATCGGTCGTGGAAAAGACCCTTGCGGAGGCCGCGGCGTTCCCCGATGAGGACGAGCCCTTTCCGCTCACCTGCAACAGCGCCTATACCTATGATTGGCGCGTAATGAACGCCACCGAGTACGGCGACTGCGTAAGGGGCGGCGGAAGCGCGTTCGGAAGCGCCGAATCAAAGACGATCACCATGTACGCGGACGTGGAGATGGATACGAGCCTCTATCCCTACCTCAGCTTTATGATGAGGCAGTATAAGAAGTGCACGCTTACGATCACCTGCCGCGATCTTGACACGGGCGCCGACTTCACGCTCCTGACCGCGGAGCATACCGATGATATGAGCAGCGACTGGCAGGGGTATTACGTTGAGCTCAACGATCCCAACGGCGGCGTGGCCAGGCTGCACTTTGAGTTCAGTCTTACCCTTTACGTGCCCGGCTCCAACTGCTACTGCGATATTGCGGATCTGCGCTGCGGCCTTGCCAACAGCATAGACGACGTGCTGCAGGCGCCCGATTCCGAACTCGATTTCATCGTATCCGGCAATTCCGACGGGCGTTCCTACATCCATAAATCCACGGATCCCCTCGGCAATTATCTGCTGATGGAATGCGGCGACGACCCGCAGGATCCCGATCCGGAGGAGGCGGTCATGGCGGATATATTCGCCGCGCAGGGCGACGTGCTCTCGTTCAAATACGCCTGCTCGCTGGATTACATGGACGGCGCGAACTTCTATTTCGGCACGCTCGACGACAGCGGCTTCCACAAGATAACCGAGAACGAGGACGAGAACGGCGACGGCTATATCAACAACGACGGCGAAGTCGAGACCTGGGCTTCCTATTCCTATACGATACCCTCGACGGGCCTTTATACCTTCGTCTGGAAGCTCTGCGCATATTCGGACGCTTCCTGCCTCGCGCTCGACGATATAAGCATAACGCCCGCGATGAGCTTCTCCCGCGCGGTGAGCTACCCCAATTACAGCGCGGGCGAGCCGACCTTCTCCGGCAACGGGGATTGGGCGTTTACCTCGAAGAGCGGCCTGCTCTGTGTAAAGAGCGGCGCCATCACTCACAGCCAGAGCGCGTGCTTCACCACGCCCGGGCACATAATGGACAATGGCGCGGAGATAGCCTTCGATTACTTCACCAGCTCCGAAGCAAATTGGGACAAGCTCAACGTCTATCTTGTGGATATGCTGAATAACGGCGCCGAAACGCAGATACTTACCGTAAGCGGCATAGATACCGCATGGCATAGTCTGATATACGAGGTCCCCGCAAGGAGCGAGTATTCGCTGCGCTTCGAGTATAAGAAGGACAGCTCCGTTTCAAAGGGCGACGACTGCGCATACGTTATGGATCTGAAATTCGAGGATATGACCCTTGCCGCTTTCATACCGCAGGAGCTCAGGAACAGTATGTCGCTGCAGTCGGTTTACAGCAGCGGCGCGCTCTGCTTCGGGTTCAGCCCCGCGGTCTATGACGGCGAGATAGTGCTCGTTCCCGATAACCGCGGCTTCCACAGTACCTCCGCTGAGATCTGTCTCGTTTCCAACGTCGGCGCGGGTGAAAAGATAGCCTTCGATTACAAACTCAGCACCGAGGAGGAGTACGATACGTTCACGGTGATCGAGCAAAACAGTATCACGAACGCGAATGAATACGTATTCGATAACAACGAGGATTGGATCTCAATGAAGCTCAGGGCGGTCGGCAGCGGCTACTCGCAGCTCAAGCTGAGCTACAATAAGGACGTTTCGATGAGCGAAAACGACGACAGCGTCTACCTCAAAAACTTCCGCATAGAGCCCCTGCCGGAGCTCGACGACGCGGTGAACCCCGACGACGGCAGTTATTTCGATGAATACGAGCATGCGGATTTCACGCCCGATTACTTTGACGTGGCGGAGCTGGACGGCCGTCTTGCCGCCTTCGTCTCCGGCAATGACATTGGCACCTTCGGCACGAAGAACGCGAGGACGATGGTTTACGGCGAATACGTCTTCTTCGATTACAAGATCGTGGGCGGCGGCGAGATCCGCGTTTCCGTCGATAACACCGGTACGGGCTGGGTCGCGGGCGATACCGGCGGCGAGTGGATCCCCGCGCAATTAAGGATCGATTACACGGGCGAGCATCTCTATTTCACCGGCGATCCGCGGGGCGGGACGGTGTATATCGACAACATCAGGGTCGGCTACAGCGAGATACCGCTTGACGAGGCGGTGAATAAGGCGGATACCCAGATCTGGTTCGAGCCGGACTCCGATGATTTCATAGGCGTGGACGATCCCTACTCCTCGGCTAACGTCAAGAAATACGCATTGGCGGCAAACACCACCCACGCGGAGATGAGCTGGACTTTCAATGCGATCTCCGGCGATAATTTCTGGCTGGTGATGATGTTCCTCGATCCGGACGACGAGCCCTGCGGCGCATCTGTCACCTTCTCCATCAACGGCGAAGAATACTGCACTTATGAGGACTATGATATCTACACCTTTACGCAGTCGGTGCAGAGCTGGATCAAGGTAACCGGCTTCTCGTTCCTGTACGGCGGACCGATCACGTTTACGGTCGAATACGATTCGCCCACGGCGGCGCCGGGTCAGGGCTTATGCATCGGCCACGTTTGCGCCGTTACCCCGGGTGCAACGCTCGACGAGGCGCTTAACGTAACGGGAGGCGGGCTGCACTTCACCGTTCCGGAGAACAGCGACGGCATATTCTATCCCGTGAACGACGGCGAACGCATATATGCCTACCCGAATATTGAGTATGAGGAAGGCTCCGGGTTTGAGACCAACTATTCGTTCGAGGCAAACGAGGATCTTACCGATTTCATAATACTCGATAACGACGGCGACGGAAGTGAATTCATACGTTCAGCCTACCATTGGCTCGGCATAGAAATGACAAACTACGGCCAATACGCTCTCTATTCCGCCTCCAACACCGATCCCAATGCTCCGTTCACCGATGATTGGGTTATCTTCCCCGGCTTTACGGTGCCTATGGGTGCGAAGGACGTCTATTTCACGTTCAGCTATATGGCCACCGGAAGCAACCCGGACGACCTTCTGGAGATAAGGGTGCTCACCGGAGGCAACACCGATCCGGAGCTGGAGGACGGAAATGAGTATTACAATACGATCAGGGATAACCTGTGGTACAGCTCCGGCATAAACTTCGGGGACTACCGCGGGCAGTACGTAAGGGTAGCCGTACGCCACTTGTCGTATCGGCATGAAGGCGGCCTGCTGATCGAAAACGTGGCGATCGGTGCTTCGGATAACTGTTACAGCACCTTCTCGTTCACCGCCTCGGTCAACGAAGACGACCTGATCGGCTTCGATCTCATGGCGGAGAATTTCGGCGACGGTGATATCGGATACGGCACGACGCTCTACGTTTATGAGGACGGAGTTCGCTGCTTCGCTACGAATATCCACAACGTTTACGGCCAATACGGTGAGGATTGGGGTACCTACTCTTTCCGTGCGAAGAGCACCGGAAGGCACGTTTACCGGTTCCTGCTCACGGTGGATCCGGATGAATACAACGGGCTCATCTGCGTCGATAACGTCGACGTGCAGAGCACCTACGTGCCGCCCGTATTAATAGAAGAAGTGGAGCTTTTGGGCTACACGCGGCCGGATTCCCTGACTCAGCTCCCCTATGACGCCGGGCTCTATCCCGCGGAGGAGGGGTATCATATCGTATCCGTGACATGGTATCTCGGCACCGCCACGGCGCTCATCCCCGCCGAGGAGTTCGTTGCGGGTCAGACGTATTTCGCCGATATAGTCATAGCGCCCGACGCGGGCTGCGAGTTCTGGAACAGGCTGGAGGCCGCCGTTGAGAACGATCCCGACGCATGGGTGGTCAGCGCGGAGGCAAACAGCGCCAGGATCCGCACCGGCAGCTTCGTCTGCGCCGAAGGCCAGACGGCCCTGTTCGGCGACGTGGACGGCGACGGGCTCGTCACAATGGCGGATGTCACGCTGCTTTCGATGTACTTAAACGGCGAGAATCCCCAGATTACCGCCGCGGGTATGGCCAACGCCGACGCGAACGCGGACGGCACGGTCGATATCCGCGATATCGCCGCGATCTACGCCATCATAGCGGTAAGTTAAACTTCACAGGCAATATTAAAGCCGCCTCACAGACCCGTGGGGCGGCTTTGCTTTTGCTTGGGTCAGCTGCGGGCGTTCAGCTCGCGGGCGAAATCGCGCACGAAATCCATGAAGGCCTTTGCGGCGGGGGAGACGAGGCGGTTGGGCCTTGAAACGATGCCTATGGTGCGGCGGAAGGCGGGGGAGAGCTCCATGACGGCGACGTCGTCCGCTATGCCGCCCAGAATGAGCTCGGGAAGGATAGTGATGCCAAGGCCCCTCTGCACCATTGAAAGGGCGGCGTGGTCGTCGGAAAGGGCGTATTTGACCCTCGGCGTGACCCGGCAGGAGCGGAATATGCCGCCTATGTCATAGCCCGTGCCCTCGCCGGGGATTATGAAATCCTCCTTTTCTATGAGCTCCACGGGCAGGCTCGGGAGCGAGGCCAACGGATGCCCCTTGGGCAGCACGGCGAGCAGGCGGTCGCGAGTGAGCTCGGAAAAATTCAGATCCCGCTTGGTCTGCTTGGTCAAAAAGCCGCAGTCCAATTCCTCGGAAAGCACCTTCTCCTCGATCTCGTGATAGAAGCCGGAGAAGAACTCGAGCTCTATGTTTGGGTGAAGGGCGGTGAAGCGCTCGGCGATCTCGGGCGCCCAATGCACGGCCACGCTCGAGAACATCCCGACCCGCACCCTGCCGGAGCGGAGCCCGTTCACCTCGTCTATGGCCCCCTCAAGCTGCTCCTGCGCGCGTATGAGGCCGCGGATGGGCTCGATGAGCTTTTCGCCGTCGCGCGTCAGCGAGGAGCCGGACTTGCTGCGCAGCACGAGCGGGAAGCCGCACTCCGCCTCCAGATCGGCTATTATGTGGCTGACGCCGGACTGGGTGTAGCCCAGCTTTTCGGCGGCGAGGGTGAGCGAGCCCGCCTCCGATATGGCGAGCAGCACGGCGTATTTCGACGGATTTATCATTGACTTCACGGGGCGGCCTCCAAACATGAGAAATTCTCATGGACATTATAACAAATATGAGCTTTTATTTCAAGACGCTTTGGAGTATTATATGCAAGGCCGTGCCGAAAGCAAGCGGTTCATGTCGGCGCGCCCTAAAAAAGCTGTCGGGGGATCTGTCCTTGCGTTCCGTGAATTTGGAAAAAATGAAGATCGACAGGCGCAAAAAAATACTGCCCTGGTGGGTCTCCGCAATCATCTGTCTGCTCATCGTTTTCGGCGTTTTCACTCTCTTCGCCGTGCCGATGGGGCTTTCGAATATGTTCAGCACTCTGATGAACACCGCGTTCGAGATACTCGTCAACACATGCCTTTACATAATGGCAATAGCGGTGCTGATGGGCGCTCTTTCGGCGATATTCACGGAGTTCGGCGTAGTCCGCCTGTTAAATAAGATACTTTCCCCGCTGATGAAGCCCGTTTACGAGCTTCCCGGAGCCGCCGCGCTGGGCATAGTCACGACTTATCTTTCGGATAACCCCGCAATTCTTTCGCTTGCCGACGACAGGGGCTTCAGGTCCTTCTTCAAGAGGTATCAGCTCCCCGCGCTCACCAACATAGGCACCTCGTTCGGCATGGGCCTTATAGTCACCACCTATATGTTGGGTCAGGAGGGCGCCGCGGGCACAAATCTCATGCCGGCCATACTCGTCGGCAACTTCTCCGCGATAATCGGAAGCATAGTCAGCACGAGGATAATGCTCTCCTTCACCAAGAAGATATTCGGCAAGGACGCTCCCTCCGTGGACGAGGAGGAGAACGTGCCCAAGAAGGTCGTTCACGAGTCCGAGCATACGCTGGGCATGAGGATAATGAACGCTCTGCTCGACGGCGGCAAGGGCGGCGTGCAGCTGGGCCTTGGCATAATCCCCGGCGTCGTCATAATCTGCACTCTCGTAATGATGCTGACCAACTCCGCTCCCGAGGGCGGCTACACCGGCGCGGCTTACGAGGGCATAGGGCTGCTCCCCGTGATAGCGGACAAGATCAATTTCGTATTGAAGCCCCTCTTCGGCTTCGCGTCCGCGGGCGGCATCTCCGTTCCCATAACCGCCCTTGGCTCCGCGGGCGCCGCAATGGGTCTCGTGCCCAATCTGCTTACGACCGGCCTTGCCAACGCCCATGACGTCGCTGTATTCACGGCAATGTGCATGTGCTGGAGCGGCTATCTTTCCACTCACGTTTCCATGATGGACAGCCTCGGTTATAAATATCTCACCGGCAAGGCGATCCTTTCGCATACCGTCGGCGGGCTTGCGGCGGGCGTCGCGGCAAACTGGATCTACAGGCTCGTCGCGCTCATATTCGCTCTGGCATGATAAGGATGGAATTCCTCAAGGGAATTCCGGAGAAACTATATACCCCTCATCCGTCGCCGGTTGGCGACACCTTCCCCGCCCGGGGGAAGGCTGAATGGGGAGCTGCATCTAACGAATGATACTCTCAAGCGCCGAACAGCATAAGCGAATGACGGAAAAGGCGATCCCGGGGCTCGTGACCTCGCTCGCCGTTCCGACTACTTTAAGTCAGCTCATAACCATCATCTATAACACGGCGGATACCTATTTCGTTTCGCATATCGGCACCAGCGCTTCCGGTGCGGTCGGCGTTTCTTTTGCGCTCCAATCCATAATACAGGCGGTGGGCTTCGGCGTCAGCATGGGCTGCGCGAGCCTCGTTTCAAGGCGCCTCGGTGAAAAGAAGGACCGGGAGGCGGAGACCTACGCGAACAGCGCTGTTTTCGCGGCGATAGTGCTGGGGCTCCTGCTCACCGTATCCGGCCTTTCGTGCCTCTCGCCCCTCATGCGCCTGCTCGGCGCGACGGACACCATACTGCCCTTCTCCTGCGCCTATTCCCGCATAATACTCATGAACGCTCCGGTCATGTGCACCTCGTTCGTGCTTAACAACATACTGAAATCCGAGGGCGAGGCAAGGCTCTCCATGATCGGCCTCTGCGCGGGCGGCCTCATCAATATCGGGCTCGATCCGCTCTTCATATTCACCTTCAAAATGGGCATTTCCGGCGCCGCGCTCGCGACCGTCGTAAGCCAGATAGTCAGCCTCACGATACTCGTGTTCATGTTCCGCTCGGGCAGGAGCATAATTAAGCTCCGCGTCTCGGCGGTATCGAAGGAGTTCTCGACCTATTGGCAGCTCGTCAAGATAGGCTTCCCCACCATCTGCCGTCAGGGCATGGGCAGCGTCGCCTCGGCGCTTTTAAACCGCGGAGCCGCGCTTTACGGCGGCGAGTTCGCGGACGCATCGGTCGCGGCGGTCACCATTTCGAATAAGATCTATATGCTCGTCAGGTCCATGATGATCGGCATAGGGCAGGGCTTCCAGCCCATTGCGGGCTATAATTACGGTGCGAAGCTCTATTCAAGGGTCAAAAAGGCCTTCTGGTTCTCCGTGCTCGCAGGCACCTGCATATGCACCGCGGCTTCGGTCGCGATAGGTCTCAATACGGGCGCCATAATCCGCTGGTTCCGCGACGACCCGAAGGTTGTCGAAATAGGCGCGCTCGCGCTCACCTTCGCCGCCGCCGTGATGCCGCTTATGGCGTATTCCACCTTCGTAAATCAGCTCTATCAATGCCTGGGGTTCAGCCTCTGGGCTTCGGTGCTGGCCTCCTGCCGTCAGGGCATATTCTTCATACCCATAATACTCCTGCTGCCGCGCGCGATAGGGCTCATGGGCGTGCAGATGGCGCAGCCCGCCGCCGACCTCATGACCTTCCTCGTCTCCGTGCCGTTCCAGATAGTGTTCTTCAAAACGGTGCTGAATAAGCAGGATGCGGGGCTTCCCCGGCCTGAGTGATAAGCAATAATGAACGGGACCGGAAACCGGTCCCGTTCACTAATAGGAGTTTTTTCCCGCGCCGCGCGGGGAAGGCTGGCGGTCGTCATATCAATAACGCCGCTCCTAATTATTCAGCGTCTCTGCTTATGAACCTCCACGTGCTGCCGCCGTCAGACGTTTCGAATAAGAGGGTCTCTCTTCTATAGTCATCGTAATAAAGGCATACAGCAAGCGCGCCCCTTTCCCCTTTGAACACGGGAGCATATGCAAAAGAGCATCCATAGCCCGAATACTCTTGGGGGACTTCAAGCTCAAGCGCTTTCCAGCTTTCCCCTCCGTCGTCGGTGGCGAAGACACGAAATCCTCGGCCTTCCTCAAAATCCCAGCCTGTCAAGCAGAGATAGCCGACCTTATCTGAAAGGATCACGGCGTCGGTCAACTCACCGCGCTCTCCGTTTTTTGCTCCGAACTCATAATAATTCTCGCCGTCGTCCGTGCGCCATATCGTGATCACCTGACGATTCATGCAGACTTCCCAGTCGGGAAGAATAAACCAATCTTCACCGCAATAACCCTGCATCGGCGAGCTTCCGAAGTTTTCCGTTTCGAATTGAGTGCGTATTGAATCCATTCCCCAATACTGTTTCCTGTATTCGATTATTTTTTCTATCGCCTCCTTATACGTTTCAAGCGGCAGCTCCGAAACGCAGTCTACGCATAGGTAATGATCCATTGCGTCTTCTTCGTTCGATAGCTGCAGATAGGATGAGAACGCCCCTATACTGCCGCCCTCGAACCTTCCGGGGTTATCAAACCAGCAAGCCGGGTTCGCCGAAGGCAAACTTGAAAGCAGCGCATCGTCTATTTCTCCGGATGAAAGGTAGTCCTCGATCATTGCGGCGTATTCGCCTTTTATGCTCTTATACTCCTTCACGTCCCAACTGCAGGCTTCGGTTTCCTGTCGGTCTGAAGCTTCCGTCGATGCCGGAGCAGGCTCTTCGGTCAAAACCGGAGTATTCCCGGCCAGCGGATCCAGAGATAAAATCGGCGCAGCGGTAAGGTGATCAGTTACGGAAGGCGTATGATCGGCATTCCCCGATTTGCTCTTATTGCAGCATACCAGCGACAAAAGCATTCCTGCCGCCAACAAAAGCATCAAAGCGGTTTTCAATAGTTTCTTTCTCATAACAATCCTCTTTCATTTAAGCAATACAACTAAAACTAATGCAAAAAGCTTTCTCATGTCAGTCCCCCCTGTTTCTCAGTTGTTTCCTATTTCGCTGAAAAAAGATTCTATCTGCTCAAGCGAATAAACGTGGAAGTATCGCGTATCTGATGGATCGGACGTCCTGTAATATCCCTGCAGTTCGGAGTAAATTGCATTATCATATGAGTTGATATAATCAAGAAGCTCATTTACGAGCTTTTCGTCAGAGGCATAATTGGTAAAAGGATGATCCTTGATATTCTGCTCTGTTTCCATGCTCATTACTCCTCTGTGGTCAATGAGATAAACACCGCCTTCATCGGATGCTGCGGCATACAGCATGGCTATGTCCGTTCCGACAATGTCATAGGCTCCGGGATAGATCGAATGTTTCCACGGGATCAATCCGACAAGGAGTTTATCACCGTACGTATACAGAGGCGAGTCTTCCATGTGATATTCCGAGTTGCCCATCTGGAATATAACAATGGTTTCCGGCAATTCGCCCTTGTATACGCGCTCGACCTCTGCTTCAAAATAAGTGCCGACTTTGGTTTCACTGAGCCAGTTGCGAATCGTCACCATGCATACCGCATCGGCCGCCTCATACATCTGGGCAAGATCGTAGTTTTTCAGGTAGCGTGCATCGCTCGAGCCGCCTCCCACCTGCACCGGCGGCAGCACCGCGTCCTTCGGCACGGAGGTATCCGCCATGAACGCATACTGCGCGGGAAGCTTTGCCCCGTTATTTGAAGAGGCGGCATTCACTATCCCGAACGCGGCTCCCGCAGCGACGATCAGCGCAGCAGCTGCGGCTGCAAATCGGAAAGCCTTTCTCGGGCGGGAAGCTTTCGCCTCAAACTCACAGCTCAGCGCCTCGTCGTCAAGGTCTCCTATCAGCCTGTTTATAGTTTCAGTTTTCATATTATAAAGCTCCTTTCGGTCAAATAATTTTTCAGGTCCGTTCGGATCCTGAACAGCTCCGTTTTTACGGAGCCGGGTGATACGGCGTTCTCCTTTGCTATCCGGACTATGCTTTCATAGCGGAAATATCTTGCAATGAAGATCCGCCTCTTCCTTTCGGGCAGCGTCATTAAAAACGCGCTTATCGCCTCCCGAAGATCGCGCTCCATGGCCGCCTCTTCCGGATCCTCTCTTCCCGAGACCAGTTCCGAAAGCTCGGACAGCACTGCATCCGCTTCGGGCAGCTTTCGCTTGTAGCTCGCGTTATGCTTTCTTCTGTCGAGAGCGGTGTTTCTGGTAACGCGCGCAAGGAATGCGCCGAAGTGCATGGGGCTCGCGGGAGGTATCGCGTTCCATACCTTGTACAGCGCATCGTTCACGCACTCCTCCGCGTCCTCTTTGTTTCCGAGCACGTTCATCGCAAGCTTCATGCAATAGCGCCCGTAGGCTTTCTGCGCCTCCAACAGCGCGGATGGATCCCTGCTCAGAAAAAGCTCTGTTATCTTTCCGTCCTGCACATGAACCTCCTTTTGCGTCGATTGAAAGACCTTTCACTTGTAAAGACGACGTTTGAATGAGAAAGGTTACACAAAAACACATCCGGCAAGAATGTGCTTTCCCGATACGATCATAAAGCTGTTTCGTTCCTAAGCCGAAATGCGCTGGCAGCGGTAAAACACAGCGCTTCACTCAAGTCCTTTTATGTAATCGATTATTTCCTCCACGCGGTAAATCCGAAGAGGAGCATATGAGTTCGCGGAATGCACTGCATTGGTTGCTATGATCTCCGCGGCAGCGGCGTCATGCTCCCCTATGGCGTCTATGACGGCGTCCAGTATCGCCTTATCCCCGGCAAGATCCTCAAAATCCGCGCCTTCGTCATTTTGCTCTATTAAATAGGTGAAGGTGCAGTTGTGATTTACGGCATAGCGGCCTCCGTCCGGCGTCTCGGCAATATAGAAGAAGGAATGATCGACTCCTACCGGAGCATAGCAGTTCTCATACTGCATGCCGCCCCAATTGACGTCCTTAAGGAACACGAGCAGCTTGTCGCCGTAAGTGAAGAGGGGCGAGCCGCTCAGCGTCCATTCCGAATCGCCGAACTGGCAGAGCACTATGTGCTCGGGCACGCTGCCGCTTATGACCTCATCGACCTTGGCTTCAAAATAGGTGGAAGTGGTCTCGTGATCCTCCGAGAGCCAGCTGCCGATGGTGATTATGCAGGCGGCCTTTGAGTTTGCAAGGGCGGAGGTCAGGGAGTAGGCCCGCGACTTTGTGCTCGTATAGCCTTTCTTACCCACCTGGGATGGCGGCAGCACGATCTCCTTGGGGGCGGAGGGCGTTTCCCCGGGATAATTCGCTCCCGCGGCCTGCGCTATCCCGAACGCGGCGCCGGCAATTATGAGCAGCGCGGCGGCCGCGGCGGCGATCATTTTAATGGCTCTGCGCGAGCGGGAACGGGAGGCGGCCCTTTCGCTCCTTTCGACGAGCGATTCGTCTATCTCGCCGAAGCTTGAAAACAGATCCTTGTTATTCATCTATAAAACCCTCCTTTATGAGATAAGCTCTGAGTTTTTTGCGCGTGCGGCCGAGAATGACCGCCGCGTGCTTTTCGTTGAGCCCGTATGAACGGGCGATCTGCTTGACGGGCTCCGAGTAAAAGCAGCGGCGGATGAGGATATTCGCTTCCCTTTCGGGCAGACCGCGGATGAATCCGTTCACCGCGCGGCCGAGCTCCCGCGTCTCCGCCTCGCCCGCGGTGTCGGCGGAGGAGGGGAGCACCTCTGCAAGCTCGTCGAGCACGGTTTGGGCCTCGCCCCGCTTCTGCCTGCCCGCCCGCTCGAGCCTTTCAAGCGCGAGCCTGCGGGTGATCTTTGCAAGGTAGGCGCGGAGCCGGATCGGCTTTTCCGGGGGTATGGCGTTCCACGCGCGCGAGAGCGTGTCGAGCACGCATTCCTCCGCGTCGAGCCTGTCTTCAAGCAGCGCGAATGCGACCTTAAAGCAATAGGCGCCGTAGCTTTCTTTCGTCGCCTCTATCGCGCGCTCGTCCCTGTTAAAATAAAGCTCGATAAGCTCCGTATCCTTCATTTCTTCCTCCGAAGCGCTTTTTTTAGCCCTTCACCCATAAAGACAGTTTTTTAGGCCGTATACAACCGCACGGCAAAAATATATTTTATGAGGCGATTATAATTCTTTTTCGCTGCCGTGTCAATAAACGCGCATTTTCGGTTGAAAAACGGGCCGGGATGATGTAGAATAAAATAAATATATACCCCGGGAGGGAACCATGCGCAATATCAACGATATGTCGGTCAACGACCGGTACAGGGTGCCGAAGCCCGAAAGCATCGGAGGAGTGCCTAAGTACCTGAAGGAGCTTATCTCAAGCTTTTTCTCCCGCCTCTTCTATATTTTCCGCCTCGTGTGGGAAACGAAGCGCTCCCTGCTCTTCATAATGATATTCATGTCGGTATTCAACGGCGTGATGCCCGTCATTGGCTCCATAATCGGCGCGAAGATAATGAACAAGCTTGCCGAGGCGTATTCGGGGGTGCAGATGGCGTTCGGCGTCATCGGCGTGCTGCTCGTGCTGCAGTTCTTCTATACCTTCGTCAATCAGGCGGTAACGAGGCTTTACGCCACAGTCACCTCCATCTCGGGCGAGCAGGTCTCAAATCACGTCAAGATGCTCATTATGGATAAGGCGCGCGAGGTGGATATGGTGAGCTACGATTCGCCCGATTTCTACGCCCGCATGGAGAACGCCAACCGCGAGGCGGGAATGCGCCCGATACAGATAATGAGCTCCACCTTCTCCGTTTTGAGCACGGTCATCAGCATTATAAGCTATATCGTCGTGCTCTTCGCCGTGAGCTGGTGGTCCCCCTGGCTCATAATACTCGTTTCGATACCGACCACGATAGTCAATTTCGTCTACCGCAAGAAGAACGTGAACTATATGTTCTTCCGCTCCAAGAACCGCCGTCAGATGGATTATTACGCCTCCACCGTGATAGACAAGGATCTGGTGAAGGAGATAAGGATGTTCAATCTCAACTCCACTTTCACCGGCAAATACAAGGAGGCCTTCGACGAATACTATAAGGGCCTGCGCAAGCTGAGGCTCGAGGAGTGCCTTTACGGGCTCGCGGCGGCTATGGTCACGAGCGCCGTATACTGCCTGCTCTACATATTCCTCGCAAAGGGCGTTTACCGCGGCGAATTCCCCGTCGGCGATTACGCGCTCTATACCGGCGCGATAACGGCGATAGGCGCGGGCGTGACGAGCTTTATTGCAAGCACGGCGAGCATCTACGAGGGCACGCTCTTCATCGAAAACCTCATAAGCTTCCTCGGCGAGAAGCCGACCATAGTCCCGAGCATACCCGAGCCCCGCAAGCCCGAAAGGGGAGTGGCGCACACCATCGAATTCCGCGACGTGCGTTTCCGCTATCAGGGCCTCGATCACGACGTGTTGAAGGGCATAAATCTGACCATAAACGGCGGCGAAACGGTCGTCATAGTGGGTCTGAACGGAGCGGGCAAGACCACGCTCGTAAAGCTCCTGACAAGGCTCTACGATCCCTCCTCCGGCACGGTGCTGCTTGACGGGCACGATATAAAGGAGTACGATGTGGACGCGCTCTACGATATGTTCGGCATCATATTCCAGGATTTCGGCAAGTACGCGGTCACCGCCGGCGAAAACATCGTGTTCGGCGATATCGAGCGCGAGGCGGGCGAGGAGGAGATGCGCGACGCCGCAAAGCGGAGCGGCGCGGACGTTTTCATAGAGAAGATGAAGAACGGCTACGATACCCCGCTCATGCGCTATTTCGAGGCGAACGGCGCGGAGCTCTCTATCGGCCAGTGGCAGAAGCTCTCCATCGCGAGGGCGTTCTACTCCGATTCGGATATACTCATACTCGACGAGCCCACCGCCTCGCTCGACCCCATGGCGGAGCAGGAGATATTCAACCGCTTCAACGAGCTCAGGGCGAACAAGACCAGCATATTCATTTCGCACCGCCTCTCCAGCGCGACTATTGCGGATAAGATACTCGTCATGGAGGACGGGCAGATAGTCGAATGCGGCAGCCACGCGGAGCTGATGCGCGCCAAGGGCAAGTATTACACCCTCTTCTCCACTCAGGCGGCAAGGTACGTATCCGAGGCCGAACAAAAAACAGAATAATAACGCATCACCCGCTTTTCCCCGCGGGCAAGGTTCGAATGGCGGGGCGGGGCGGGCAGATACAGGAGGAACAGCATGGAAAGCATAAAGAAATTCGAACCCCTTTTCGGCGAATGGTACGCCGAGTCGAAGATCGGCTCCGGAGGCTACGGGACGGTCTATAAGGTTTACCGCGATACCGCCGCCGGCAGGGAGTATGCCGCCGTGAAATACATATCCGTTCCGGAGGAGGAGCGGAAGGCCGCGCTCAGGAGCCAGGGCATTGATGAAAAAAGCCTCGCCGCGCTGAGCGACGAGCGCCTTATGGACGTCAACCGCGAGCTGGCCATTGCGGAAAGGCTCCGCGGCTACCCCGATATACTCGGCTACGACGAAACGCTGACCCTTCCCAAGCCCGACGGAGTTGGCTACGACGTGTTCATACGCATGGAGTATGCGGAGAGCCTTGCGGAAAGGATGAAGCGCCTGCCCATAACCCGCGAGGAGGCCGGGCGTCTCGGCTCGCAGATCGCCACGGCGATAGAGACCTGCTCCGTTGAGGGCGTGGTCCACAGGAACGTAAAGCCCGAAAACATATTCGTCACCCCCAACGGGGATTTCAAGCTCGGCGACATGGGCAACGCGAGGATAAAGGGCGGCGACGCCTTCTACACGAGGGGCTCCGATAACGAGAAATATCTCGCCCCTGAGGTGCTGAAGGGCGGAGCGCCGGACGAGACCTCGGACGTCTATTCGCTGGGACTCGTGCTCTACCGCGCCATGAACAAGGGGCGCATGCCCTTCATGCCCCCCGCGCCGATGCCCGTGACCGCCGCCGACAGCGAGAAGGCGAATTTCCGCCGCATTGCGGGCGCCGCGCTCCCCGCTCCCGCGGACGCGGACGAGAAGCTTTCCCGCATAATACTCAAGGCCTGCGCCTACGAGGTAAAGGACAGATACATCACCGCCAGGGAGCTGCGCCGCGCCTTTGCCGCGGAAGAGGAGCCCGAAGAGCCCACGGTCAACGCTTACATGCCCTTTGAGGAGTCGGTATCCGAGGTAAGGACGAGCCCCGAGGCGGCTCCGGAAGCGGAGCTCGCCGCGCCCGTTCCCGTGCGGGAGGAGAAGCGCGCAAAGAAGGAGAAGCCCGCAAAGAAGGAGAAGCCCGCAAAGAAGGAGAAGCCCGCAAAG